>JBDTWJ010000007.1:0-46447 GCA_040006755.1 Ilumatobacteraceae bacterium
GTTCGGCGCGGCCTACTACCGGCGTTTCTACGGACGCCGGCCAGTGCACAACCGGTGGCAGATCGGCCATCTTGTCGAGGGTGTGTTGTCGCTCGCGTCATGGTGGCGCATCCCGATCCGATCGGTCCTCGATATCGGCGCGGGCAAGGGCTACTGGCGCGACTGGCTTGCCGAAACGCATCCGAACGTGAAATACCACGGCATCGACGCCAGCGAATACGCCTGCAACCGGTTCGGTCACGAGCTGGCGGACATCGCCGAGTGGCAGCCACCGCGTCAATACGACTTGGTGGTGTGCCAGAGCGTGCTGCAGTACGTCAATGCCAAGGACGCGACGAAAGCCATCGACACGTTGGCAGCCGCATGTCGCGGGCTCTTGGTGTTCGACGCGCCGACGATCGCCGATCGCGACAATGTGATCGATCCATCGCACACTGACCTCGACGTGAACTGGCGCACGGGAAACTGGTACCGCAAGCGGTTGACCGTCGGCTTCATGGAGATCGGTGCGGGAATTTGGCTATCGCGGCAGTGCCCCGCAGCTTTCTTCGAACTCGAACGTGCGCGCTGATCTACGGGCCCTTGGCCGGTTGTCCGCGAGGTTGACTCGTGCGGGTGGTGCCATCGGTGAAATCGCACCAGGCGACCTTGCGATCGCAACCCGGGTGGCGGCAGCCTCCATCACGCGCGGCCATCGCACGGAACAGATTGGGTGGAACAGTGCGCCTTGACCTGCCGTAGCTGAGCACGGTGTTGCCTGCGCGGAGAACGCGATGGATGACGCAGTCGCACAACAACGCATCGGTGCGACGACGAGAGCGTGTTTTCTTCGACCATCAACTCGATGTGCGGACGATTGAGCCGCGTTCCGCCGCGATCGTGGTGGAGTTGAAGCATGCGCACACATCGACGAGCGCGTCGGCGCTGCGCTGTTGGTTCGATCGGCCATCGTCGCTGCTGTCCCATGTGGACGCGATGCGGACCGCGCTGATGAACTGCGCCGCCCCGGCCCCGTCGAGCACGAGCCTGCCCACCAACCCATCCGCGCTGAGTGCGAAACGAAGCTGGTGGTCGGGCTCGACGGGCAGTGGACAGGACATTTGCAGCGCAGCAACGGCGTTGAGCACGTCGGACCCCAGAGCGTGATCGTACACTAGTTCGATCACGAGATCAAATCGAACGGCGTAGAATTTTCCCATGAACCTTGCCGAAGAACTTGCCGTCACTGCCATCGACCCGTCGTCTGGTCGTCACGCTCTCGGTCTGCGCAGTGAGCTGAACGCATGTCTGGCGGGCCTCTTACTGGTGGAATTGTTGCTCGATGGTGTTGTCGGAGTTGGCGACAAAGATGACCGACTGGTCGTCACTGGCACGGCCGAACCGAAGTCGAACGTGCTGGCAGCGTCGACCGCAGTGGTCATCGAGGCAGGACCGAAGGTCAAAGCGATTCTGTCGCACATGGACAGAGGTTTAACCCAGCGGCTCGACCTGGGCACGTGGGCCGCGGCCGTGGCGGGCTTGGTCGACGAGGGTGTGCTCGGGGCCACTCACGGAGCCGTGCGTTCGCGTAACGACGTGCTGCAACCGTTTGTGCGCGACGCCATCATCGCCAAGTTGCGAGTTGCGGTCGCCAGTGACGCCCCCCTCGATCCGCGCACCGCTGCGCTGCTGTCGATGACGGGTCCTGCTCACCTGCTCGAGGTCGTGGCTCCTGATCGTTCGACGCGGCGGCACGCGCGTGACCGAATCGACCACGCCTTCGATGGATCCGAGCTCGAACCGATCGGCAAGATGGTCCGCAAGGTCATCTCCGAAGCCGCCACTGCGGCTGCAGCCGGCAGCGTCGCTGCCTCGGTTGCCGCAACAAGCTGAGGCCCGGTACCGAATCTCCGGCACGTCCGGATATTCGGTGACTTGCTTGCTGGGTCAGGCCATCGCGACAGCGGGTCGCCGACCGTCGACTGCGGTGCGCCAGTGGCGTGAGCGCAGGGTCAGCAGGCCGAAGCCCACCACCATCAAGATCGCCCCGACGCCGAACGCGAGATGCAGGTTTGTCGCATCGCCGACCGCCCCGATGAACAACAGCCCGAGGCCGTACGAGATCCCCATGGCAGCTTGCATGATCGACATCACCCGACCGCGGCTGTCGGCCGGCGCATCTCGTTGGATGATGGCCGATGAGGCGATGAAGAAACCTGCTCCGGCACCGCCGAGCAGCGCCGATCCCACGACCACCCATGCCGCGTTCGGCGCGAGGGCGTAGATGCCGAGCGCGACCGCCAACATGAAGATGAGGCGTCCGATCAGCAAGGACCGCGGGTGGCGGTGGGCAAGGATCGACAGCGTGACTCCACCAACGATCGCTCCGACGCCTTGCGCCGATGCCACTGTTCCCGCCATGCCCGTGCCACCGTGGAACTCCGCGCTCAGGTAGATCGGGATGAGGCCGATGAACGGCACGATCGTCAGGTTGTACAGCACCAAGAGGGCGACGCCATGGAAGCAGCCAGGCGATCGGCGCAGCGTGCGCCATCCGCCGACCAGTCGATCGAAGATGGTCCCGCCGTCAAGTCGAGTGGGTCGGAAGGAGCGTCGGACCAAAGACACTGCCACGGCCAACACGACGAATGACGCTGCGTTGAAGCCGATGGTCCATGCCGGACCCACGAGCAATACGAGCCCCGTGCCCAACAGCGGGCCGATGATGCGGCCGCTGTTCCACGAATAGACACCCAGAGAGACCATCGCCATGAGCTCCTCGGGTGGTACGAGGTCTGGCTGCATCGCGGCGTACGACGGGGCACCGGTTGCTCCGGCAGCGCTTGCCACGAGGATGAGCAGGATCAGCACTGCCGGTTCGCGCACGCCCATGCCCAGCGTCACCGCGAGAGACGTTGTGACCAGCGCTTGCACCATCAGCGCGGTGGCAAAGACCTTGCGGCGGTCGAACCGATCCGCTAGCAACCCGCCGACAGGGCAGGCGACGCCCTGCGGTGCGAACGTCGCGAGCGCCACCAATCCGGTCTGGACGGCGGAGCCAGTGCTGGCCGCGACCAGGCTGCCGACGACGATCAGTTGGATCCAGGTGCCGATGTCGCTGACGACCGCCGCACCCCACAAAAGCCGTACCGCCCTATGGCGTAGAGGTACGAACGGGTGGTTGGTCACAACAAGACTCCAAGTTAGCGATGGGCCGTCTCGCGTGAAGGCCAATTTGGTAGGTCATTCGGCACATTTCGGCAAAAACTGAAGCGCTACAGGCCGTGTGTGACGGAGGGCACTAGTTCAGGAGGCCGTGGTGGCTCGTCGACGTCTCAGGCAACGTTCGTTGGCAGCGAGGTGTCCCCTCCGTCTGGCCCTGAGTCCCGGGCGAGACGAGGTACCAAATCTCCGGCGTGTCCGGAAATTTCGTGACTTGTCTCGGTGGTCGGGCCTGCGTCCGGGCGAGACGAGGTACTCAATCTCCGGAGTGTCCGAATCTTTCGTGACTTGCCGCGCCGATTCGTCGAATCAGCCGCCGAGGCGTTGGGTGTGGAAGACCTCGGTGCCGTCGACCTTGCCGCTGAAGTCTCCGTCGAGCGACACGACGGACGCACCGGGGATCTCGTTGGTCGAGCCGGTCAGGTCGGCGGACTTGCCATCCTTGGTCTTGCCCGTGCAAGTGATCGCGATGTTGGCGGCATCCTCCTGCACCGTGGCCTCGCAGGTCAGCGGGCCGTCGAGTTCGTTGCCGGCATTCTTGAACTGCTCCTCGCCCTGCTGCGTGGCGATGGTGCGCGCGAGGGCTTCAGCGACATCATTGGTCGCCGCGCCCGCGGCATTGGCAATATCGGTGGCGACACTCTGCAGGTCGGTCGCGATCGACGATCGGTCCTCGGAGCTGCAGCCTCCGATTGCCAGGACTGCGACGAGCACGAGCCCGGGGGCGTAGTGAGTTCTCATATGAGTGACTCTTCCCTGCTCATCCCATCTTCAACCGGATTAGCATGCCATGCGTGGTCGGCTACATCGATGTGCCTCCGCTGTGGCTCAGAGATGCGTGCTCCTGCAGCGAATGCCGCGACGAGTTCTCCGGCCAGCGATTGCGCGGCGTGCTCGCTCTCGATGCTGACACCGAGATCGCGTCTTGGCGCAACGACGGCGACGACATCGAGGTGACGTTCACCCCTGACGGTCATGTGTCGCACTTCTCGAAGGTTTGGTTGAGCGAGAATGTGCCGGGCAAGGCAAGTCTCTTCGACGATCGCAGCGAGCGGCACCGTCCGCCTTGGAGCGCCGCGGATTTCGACGGGCGCCCGCCCGAAGTCGCGTGGCACGAGCTCCAACGCGACGGCGCACCGCGGGCATTGGCACTAGGCGCGTTGATGCGAACCGGCATCTTGCTGGTTCGCGATGCGCCGATCGAGCCCCGCACGGTGCTCGCGGTCGCGACGTCATTCGGGCATGTGCGCAACACCAACTACGGCGACCTGTTCGACGTTCGAGTCGAGGCACAACCGGTGAACCTGGCATTCACCGGGCGAGCAATCGCGCCGCACACCGACAACCCGTATCGCGATCCGGTCCCTGGCGTTCAGTTGTTGCATTGCCTGCAGTCGTCTCCCGGCGGCGGCGAGAACGTGTTTCTCGACGGCTTCGCGGTAGCCGCGTTGGTGCGCGACGAGGATGCGCAGGCATTCGCGACCTTGTCGTCGACTCCCGTGACGTTCAAGTACGAGGATGCCAACACCCTACTGCGGGCCAGCGGGCCGATCATCACGGTCAATGCCGCCGGCGAGGTGCGTGGTATCCGATGGAACGATCGGTCGATCCAACCGCCGGCGGTGAAGCCTGAGCTGGTCGGTGACGTGTACCGCGCAATGCGAGTCTTCGCGGCAACGCTGCAACGACCTGAACTGCACATCCGCCTGACGCTGGAACCAGGCGACTGCATCGTCTTCGACAACACTCGGGTGCTTCACGCTCGAACCGCGTTCGAGGGCGGCAGCGGAGCACGCCACCTTCAGGGTTGCTACGCAGACCTCGACGGTCTGGCGTCGACCGTCGCTGTCCTCGAACGGCAACATCGATGAGCGATCGCGTCGACGAGGCATTGGCGACGATCGAGCAGACGTTCTACTCGGCCGAGGGCATGGCCTACCTCGGCGAAGACGTCACGATGATCCAGCACCAACTCCAGGCCGCGGCGCTGGCCGTCGGATGCAGCGATGCCCTCGTGGTCTCGGCCCTGTTGCACGACATCGGACATGTGATCGGGCGGCAGGAAGGCGAGGCAGATGCCACGGAAGCGCTCGCTGACGAGCGTGATGCGCACCACGACTCGACCGGCGCTCGGTGGCTTGCGCAGTGGTTCGGACCAGATGTCACCGAGCCGGTGCGTCTGCATGTTGCAGCGAAGCGGTATCTGGTGGCGACGGAGCCCGACTACGCGGTCAAGCTGTCCGAGGCGTCGGTGCACACGTTGCAACTTCAGGGTGGACCGATGTCGGCGAAGGAAGTCGAGGAGTTCGAAGCGCTCCAATACGCACAGGAGGCCGTCGCCCTCCGCCGGCTCGATGAGGCCGCAAAGGACGGATCCCGGGACGCCCCGGACGTTGACGCGTACAGAGATCTCCTGGTGAGAGTGCTGGCCCATCACCGCTGAACGGCCCGGTGTAGCTGGCACTACCGCCGCTGGTGCACCATCACCCTTGCGACATCGGATCGTACCGGCCAATGATGAAGGCCAATGAGAGGGGCGTCGCCGGGGAAGCTGTGGAGTCTGCGTGATCTCCGCGCGCGCGCGGTCTCGCTGGTGGTGCTGGGCGCGCTCGCCGGACTGACGATCGGACTCGCCGCCGCGGCCTTCGACGGTGCACGGCGAACCGATACCGCGCTCGACCGGCTGCGAGCACGGACGAACGCGAGCGACGCAGTGGTGTTCGCAACGCAGGCCGAGATCCTGAATCCGGACTGGAGCAAACTCGTCAAGAGGCCGGAGGTGGCCCACGTCATCCGCTGGGGTCTGGCGTTCGGGAACGTCGACGGCGATCCGGACGGGGTGCTGTTCGTTCCGATGGACAGCGTCTGGTTGAACACGGTCGACCGGCCGATCCTCGTCGCCGGCCGGATGTTCGACCCGTACGCGCCTGACGAGGTCGTGATCTCGGACGATATTCCCGCCTACGACGACGGCACCCCTGTCGAGGTTGGCTCGACATTCCCGTTCACGATGTTGGCCGGAGACATCGTCGATCCCCAGCCCGGTTCTCCGCTGGAGATCCGCGTCGTCGGAATCGTGCACACGCCGCTCAGCTATGTGTTCACGGGCGGCGCGTTTCTCTCACCGGGATTTGTGACCAGATACGGCAGCACCGCGTTGGTCGCCGAGAACGCGGTGGTCCAGCTACGGCCGGGTGCCGACATCGGCGCGTTGCGCCGTGACGTCAACACCGACGTGGGCGAGGGCGTTCCAGTCCTCGATTTCCGAGTCACAAGTCGCCGGGTCACTGCCACGACAGATGTCGAAGGCGCGATGCTGAGGCTGCTGGCCGCGATCGTGCTGTTGGCGGGTGTGGCGTTCGCCGGCCAGGCGTTGGCACGATCAGGCGCGACGATCGGTACCGACGCACCGACGCTGCGAGCGATCGGCATGACGCGACGAGAGCTCGTCGTTTCGGCATTGCGCCCGCATCTTGTCACCGCCGCGGTCGGTGTCATGATCACGGTATTGACCGCGGTGGTTGCGTCACGCTGGTTCCCCGTTGGGCTGGCAGCGACCGTCGATCCGTCGCGTGGCATCCAGGTCAACGTTGCGCTGGTGACGGCTGCGGCGGTGCTCACCGCGCTGGTCACGCTGGCTCTGGTCTCGTTCGGCAGTTGGCGGGCGACTCGTTCATCGACCGGCCAACCGTCGCGATCAAGCCTGTGGCTTGCTCATCTACGCATCGGCCGACCTGTGGCCGTTCTCGTCGGCGCGCGAATGGCGGTCGAGGGTGGAAGTGGGACGCGACGTAAGGGCAGCGCGTGGCCAGCGCTGGTGGGCGCCGCGGCGGCAGTTACGGGCGTGGTCGCGATCGTCACGGTCAACCATGGATTGACCGACGCGGTCGCGCACCCACAGGTTGCCGGTGTTGCCTGGGACGCATCGGTCATCCCTTTGCAGGACGACGTCTCGATCACCACGGGCATCACGTCCACCCTGGTCGATGGCCTCGCCAACGAGCCGGGGGTTGCTGCCGTCGGGACGGTCGCTCGCTACGTCAGCCGGATCGGTGAGCTCGGTGTGCCGTTGTTCACCGTCTTCGAGCCAGACACGATGCCCGCAGTGCAACTGGTGACACTGTCGGGACGGCTGCCCCAAAGCGATGACGAAATCGTGCTCGGTCCGTCGACTGCTCGCGACCTCGGGGTGAAGCGCGGCGACACCGTGCACCTCGCCGACGGAGGCTCCGCAACGGTCGTCGGGCTCGGACTTTTCCCATCCGACGTGCATGCGCAGTTCGACGAGGGTGGGTTGGTCACGCCCGCGCGATGGAGCCAGTTGGCGGCCAAGAACTACGACCCGTCGACTGCCACCCTCGCGATGTTGGTGGCCGTGAGGTTCGAGGATCACGACAGCGTTTCCGCACAGATCGGTGCACTCGCAGAGAAGTTTGGTCCGCAGGTGGCAGCGGTGTCCCCAGTCGACCAACCTGCCGAGCTCGCCAACCTGCACAACGTACGAACGCTTCCCACGGTGTTGGCGATCTTCCTGGCCGTACTTGGCGCAATCGCGGTGGGTCATGCCCTCTTCTCGTCGGTCTACCGACGCAGGCGCGACTTCGCAGTCATGCAATCACTCGGTGTCACGCGCCGCGGCGTGCGCGCCATGATCGCGGCTCAGGCCACTGTCGTCGGCGTCGCCGGACTCATCGTCGGGGTGCCGATCGGATTGATCGCCGGGCGGGCCAGTTGGCAGGCCATCACGGACAGAGTGCCGCTGACATTCCGCTCACCGCTCACTGCCATTGCCATCCTCCTCGTCGTTCCCGTCGCGTTGATCGCGGCCAACCTGCTGGCAATCATCCCCGCTCGCCGGGCGGCGAAGACCAAGCCCGCACTGGTGTTGAGGTCGGAGTAGGAGCGATGCGCGCGGTCCTCTTCCGGATGGGCAGCGTGCTGCGCAATCGCTTGTTCGCGACTCTCGTCGTCACGTTGATCGTCGCGGTCGTCTGTGGCGTGGTCCTTGGTTTCGCGGCCGGAGCGCGGCGCACGTCGACGGCACCGGACCGCTATACGGCGAGCTTCGGTGGCTCGTTCGACGCGTTGGTCCAACAGAGCGACGGTGAACCGCCGAGAAGCGGCGAGGTCGCGTCGCTCCCGACGGTGCAGTCGGTCGAGCCGATGACGTTTGTCTTCGGGGTGCTCATCGCTGCCGACGGCACGTCGCTCGATTCCGCCACGGTGTTCATCGGTTCGTTCCGCGCCGGCGGAGTTCGCGTTGTCGAAGGCCGGGAGACGGATCCGCACAATCCCAACGAGTTCGTCGCCTCACGCAGCTTCCTCGAACAGAACCACGCGAATCTCGGCGACTCGTTCGACCTCGTCACGCTGACGCCTCAACAGGCGCACGACTTCGGCTTTGCGATGGACGACCCGCAGGGCCCGCGGGTATCGATTGTTCTGGTCGGCGTCGTAGATGGTGCTGTTCAGTTGGAAGACCCGGTCCCGTTTGCCGTTGCATCGCCGGCCTTGTTGGACAACTACGAAATCGGAGTGGCCGACACATTGATGGCTGTCGACCTGCAGCCCGGTGCGGATCTGACGATGCTCCGCGAGCAACTTGACACGTTGCCGCAGCCCGGGTTGAGTCTGGAGCCGGGTGTGCTGATCGGCGATCCGGTGCGCAATGCCGTGCAAGCGCAGGCCCGCGGCCTGTGGATCCTCGCGCTGGTTGCTGCGATCGCCGCCACCGCCGTGCTCGGACAGATGATCAACCGTCAGGTGAGGCCGGCTCGCGACGAGCGCGAGCGATTGTCGGCGATCGGATTCACCGAGAGTCAGGTGCTGGCCGATGCTGTAGGTCGGGCGATCATTCCCATCACGATCGGCTCGCTGGTCGGTGCAGTCTTGGCGATCGCGCCATCGGGATTCTTCCCGTTCGGATTCGTGCGCGTGCTCGAGCCCAACCCGGGGATGCGCGCCGACTGGGCCGTGTTGGTGGGCGGCGCGGCGATCTTCATCGGCCTGCTGACGCTGTGGACGGTGGTCGCTCTCGCGCTGACCGGTTGGGCGACGCGAACGATGCAAGCGTCACCTGTGGTCGAGGCGATCGCGACGCGCGCGGCGAGCCCGACCGTGGCGACCGGCATGCGAATGGCCTTCACTCGCGGCATCCGGGAACGGGGCTCGGTGCGCGGTTCGGTCATCGGAGTTCTACTCTGCGTCGCCGGCGTGGCTGCGGCGATCACGTTCGGCGTCAGCCTCGATCGCCTCGTTCACCAGCCGTTCCGCTACGGCAACAACTACGACGTGGCGGTCGGCGACAACGGCGCCGACGCCCTTCCTGAGGGAATCGTCGAACGGCTCGTCGCCAACCCGGACGTCAAGTCGCTCACCCTGTACGCGGGGACGCAAGCACGCGTCGGCGAGCGATCGGTGCCCGTGCTCGGAGTCGATGCAGTGCGCGGCACGGGCCAGCCGAGGATGCGCGACGGGCGCCTGCCGGCCAGCGCGGACGAGATCGCGTTTGGTCGATTGACGGCCAACGACATCGGTGCTCACATCGGCGACGACATCGAGATGGTTGGTCCGTCGCAGACGCAGGTCTTCCGCGTCACGGGGATCGCGGTCGTACCTGGGCTCGGCGCGAACGACGGCATCGGCGAGGGCGGTGTCGTGACGATGGACGGATTCACGCGCCTCGACAACACATCGCAGCCCACGAACGCGGCTGTTCAGTTGGGCGTCGGTCTCCCCGAGTTCGCCAAGTCAGTTCCCGAGTTTGGCGACGGTCCGCCACCGAACAACTTCGTTCCGAGTGCCATCGTCAACGTCGGGCACATCCGCGCCGTTCCGTTCGTGCTCGCCGCTGTGCTGGCCGCGCTCGCGTTGTTGACCGTGAGCCACGTGATGCTCACATCGACGCGCAACCGGCGACGTGACGTTGCGATTCTTCGATCGATCGGCGCGGATCGCCGCTGGATCACCCGGGCGGTGCTGTGGCAAGCGACGCTTCTGACCGCTCTCCCGGTCGTCGTCGGCGTGCCCGTCGGGATCGTCGTCGGACGGCTCGTGTTCGCGACATTCGCCGACAGCATGGGCGCCATTCGTGACGCCTCGATACCGGTCGCGGTCGTCGCCATCGGCGCGATGGTGACAGTGGGGCTCGCCAACGCAATTGCAGCAGCCGCATCACGCGCAGCGCGCCACAACGAACCGGCGCAATTACTTCAGGGCGAGTAGCGCTTGCTCTGCTGCGTGCCATCCACACATGCCGTGGACGCCGGCGCCGGGCGGTGTCGACGCCGAACAGAGGAACAGCTGGCTGTTGGGCGTTGTGTATGACCGCGCCGCAATCGTCGGACGAAAGACGAGCTGTAAACCGTTGTGCGCACCGCCGGCAATGTCGCCTCCGACGTAGTTGGGGTTGTACACCTGGAGGTCGCGAGGCGTGGTGACGTGACGAGCGAGCACAGTCGTCGCAAAGCCGGGCGCGAACCGCTCGATCTGACGTTCGATTGCCTCCGTGGCGTCACCCGTGTAGCCGTGGGGTACATGCGCATAGACCCACAGGGTGTGCTTGCCGGCAGGGGCCCGCGATGGGTCGAAGACCGTCGGCTGGACGACGAGCACGAACGGGCGATCCGGCATCCGTCCGGCCGCCACGTCAGCCTCCGCAGCCACCAGTTCGGCGAAGCTGCCGATCACATGAACGGTGCCGGCGCGCAAACAGTCGGGGTGTTCCCATGGAACCGGCGCGTCGAGCGCATAGTCGATCTTGAAAGCGCCGGGCCCGTGGCGAAAAGTACGTAGCCGCTTCACATACCGATCGGGCAGGGCGTCGCCGGCGATCGATGCGAGCTGCGCGGGGTTCGTGTCGAACAGCACCACGCGGTGCTGGGGCAGTTCGGCAAGCGAACGCACCATTGAGCCCGTCCTTATCTCGACGCCCAGTTCTCGCAGTCGCGCGCCCAGCGCGTCGGCCACGGCCTGCGACCCTCCGGCTGCGACGGGCCAGCCGTCGGCGTGAGCAGACGCGGCCAGGGACAAGCCGAACGCGGATGTCAGCGGACGCGACAGCGACAACATCGCGTGCGCCGCGCACCCTCCGAACAACGCCTTGCCCTCCTCGGTCCGGAATCGGCGAGCCGCCAATGTGGCTGGTGGCAGCGCACGAATTCCGAAGCGCGCCATCGTGACCGGGTGTCTGGGGAGCGTCAGTACCGGGCCGAGCAGTTGCTGCAGGAGCTGTGACCAGTGTTCGACGAGCGGCCCCAGCAGGCACCGCCACCACGAGCCATCAACGCCGAGACCTGCTGCTGTTTCATCGATCGACCGATGCAGCACCGCCGCTCTGCCGCCATCCAGGGGATGGGCAAGGGGGGTCTCCGGCCAAATCCATCGCAGCCCGTGTGCTCCCAATTTCTCCAGTGAGAGCGCGGGCGACGACACGCCGAGAGAATGCACGGCTGCGCACACATCGTGCACGAATCCTGGCAACGTCAGTTCTGCCGAGCGCGTGCCACCTCCGATCTCGTCGGCCGCTTCGAGCACGAGCACCGAACGACCATTCTCCGCAAGTCGCAATGCTGCCGCCAGCCCGTTCGGGCCAGACCCCACCACGATGGCGTCGTGCTGCTTCGTGGTCACACCTGTTGATCGCATCGCGAGGCTCCGAGCAAGATCGTCGTACCTTCGCGTGCCGCATCGACGGTGATGTCCTCACCCACGCGCAGCGCGCGCTCGATCGCGGCGACCTCCGCGTCGGTGCGCTCGGGGTCGTGATGGAACAGCAGCACGCGGCCGACGCCACACTCCTTGGCCAACCCGACGGCGTAGTTGGCGGCCGAGTGGCCGAAGTGAATGCGAAACGGCAACTCGCTGGCGGTGTATTGGGAGTCGTGGATCAACAGGTCAACACCTCGACACAGATCCATCGCGGCATCGTGGTACGGACCGAAGCCCTCCGGACCGGGCCCGCCCTCGAGCGCCGGGCCATGGTCGGAGAGATAGGCGAGGCTGCTCCAGGCGTCGCTGACGCGGTAGCCCATGGTGCGGCCGCCCTTGTGCGGGATCTCGCGGGCCAAGACCGTGAACCCCTCGATGGTCTGCTCGCCCTCGTCGATCGAATCGAACGACCACGAGCCCTGCAGTTCCGAGGCCAGCACGGGGAACGCCGGCGGGCTCATGAACCGGCCAAGCAGTTCGAGCGGGGCAACGCCCTGCTCGGGCACCAGTACGCGTGTCACGGCGTCGGCTCGGTCACCTGCCCGAAAGAACGGCAACCCCTGGGTGTGATCCCAGTGGAGATGGCCCAGCATGATCGTTCCGTGGAACGCTTCACCGGCCATCAGCGCCGACACGGCGCGCAGCCCGGTTCCGGCATCGAGAACCAGTCGCGGCGCAGACTCGTCGTCGTGCGCCAGTGCAACGCAGGAGGTGTTGCCTCCGACCTCGGCGAACTCGCTACCAACAGCGGCTGTCGACCCGCGTACTCCGCAGAGGTGTACCCGCACTAGCCGCGCGCCTCTTCACGATTGTGCCCGCTGGCAAGCGCGGCCAGCTTGTCGCGGTCCATGTGATCGGCCGACACGGCAGCGACCTTGCAGTCGGTGACGGCGCGCAGCGTGGCGGTGCGTGTGCTGCCTTCGAGAAGTGCACGCTCGCCGAAGACCGCGCCCGGTCCCATTTCGGCGACCTTTTCGCCGTCGACTTCGACAACGAGCACGCCATTGAGCAAGAGGTACATCTCGCTGCTCGACGAACCCTGTTCCACCAGTGTCTCGCCTTCCTTCACGCGCTTGATGTCGGGCTTCTCGCCGCCGCGCATGATGTTCTCCTGCAACTCGCGTTCGAGAGCGCTCTCGACTTCAGTGACCAATGCCGGCGAGTCCTCGTCACCCCACGGGGTGTGCCGACCGAAGGATTCTGCCATCCATTGCTTGTACTCGGCGACACTGCTCTTGGCGACGAGCGACCCGGAGTCGTCGAACACCCAGTGACGAGGAAAGCCCGACGCACCGACCATCGACGCCTCATGAGTGCCGTCGGCGTTGATCGTCAATTGCAGCGTGGTCCATACGACGGGTGCGTGGTACTGGATGAACGGCGGATGCTTCACCGCCCGCGGCATCGGCGCGCCTGTCCGTCCTCCTACGGTCTGCGTGAACGTCGCCGCACCACCGGCGATCTGCGGGTCCGCCTGGCGGTCGGGCAACTTGACCGCAGGAATCGTGATCGAGCTGGCGCCATGGCCGATGGTGGTTGCACCGATCACGCCACTGCCGCAGTAGCCGCAGTCGGAGATGTTGCCGGCGTCGTCGACGTCGATGTACGCCCGCAGCTCGTTGGCGAATCGGAATCGATCATCCAGCCGGAGTTGCTCGATCGCTGAGGCTGTGTCGGTGCCCAGCGCGTCGGGCGGAGGCGGATCATGGTGCGCCAACTTCATGCGCGTTGCCATCTTGCCCATGCCCTCCAGTAGGTCTGAGGGAATCCACGACACGGTAGTGATGCTTCGTTCGATTCGCATTCTGTCCTCCTGAGTTCGCATCCATTCGTCTGGTGGAACCGTACGCCCGCACCGACAATCGCTCCAGGGGACTGACCTCCGTCCGAGGGGTGTGGCTGGCATCCCCCAGATCGGGGTGCCGACGCCCTAGCCCTGGTCCCGACTGTGGTATTGAATCGAGGTCATGGGAGCGATCACCGTCTTCGTCGCCGACGACAGCATCTTCATCCGTGAAGGAGTGAAGGCCATGCTGTCGCGCCAGCACGATCTCGAGATCGTCGGCGAGGCCGAAGATCACGACGGTCTGGTCGCCGGAGCCGAGGCGGCTGCGCCGAATGTGGTGGTCAGCGACATCCGCATGCCGCCGAACTTCCACCGCGAAGGCATCGAAGCCTGCAAGCTCATCCGCAAGCGTCATCCCGGCACGGGCATCGTCATCCTCAGCCAGTACGACGATCCCGACTACGCGATCGCCCTGCTGTCGGAAGGGGCAGCGGGTTACGCCTACCTGTTGAAGGATCGCATCGCTGAGGGCGATCAGCTCGCCAGAGCCATCCGCGAGGTGGCATCCGGTGGATCCATGCTCGATCCGGCAGTCGTCAGCGCGATGATCAGTCCTGTTCGCCGCACCGGCGGCCTCGACGCCGAAGACGATGCGCTCCTCGAGATGGTTGCGGAGGGAAAGCCCATCAAAGCGATTGCTGCGGCGACCAACTCGTCACCGGCATCTGTTGAAGCCCGCGTCGAGAGTCTCTTCGTGCGGCTCGCCGAGGGCGTGTCGGCGGGCACCGCCGGCTCCCTCGATCGGTTGAAGCGCATCCACACTGCGATCGTGTCGCGCGAGGAGCAGGGTGAGTCGTTGTCGCGGCTTTTGCCCACCGGCGTCGCCGACCGCATCCGCGCCCGCGGCGCCCAGCCCGGCGACAGCGAGCGGCTCAACGTGACGGTGTTGATGAGCGACATCCGCGGCTACTCGACGATCAGCGAGCACACCGATCCTTCGTTGCTCGCTCAGCAACTCAACCGTCACCGTGCCGAGATGAACGGCGCCATCCTCAATGCGGGCGGCACTGTCATGCAGTACGTCGGCGACGCCGTGATGGCTGTGTTCGGCGCACCCGAGGCGTCCACCGATCACGCCGATCGCGCCCTCGTGGCGGCGGCGGCCATGCATGCCGCCCAAGCAGGGGTCAACGCGCAGTGGCTGGCCGAGGGCCTCGAGCCGTTCCCCTTGGGGATCGGCATCTCGAGCGGCGATGTCGCTGCCGCTCTCCTCGGATCTGCCGAACGCCTCGAATACACCGTGGTCGGCGATGCGGTGAACCTGTGTCAACGGCTGCAGCAGTTCGCCGCCGATGGCGAGATCGTCGTCAGCGACATCACGTGGGACCAACTCAGCGTGAAGCCCCCGGCGGACGATCTCGGCGAGCATCTCGTCAAGGGCCGCAGCACGCCAGTTCGGCCGCGCAAGATTGCGTCCATCAACCAACCCGCCGCGGGTGCGGCCGTCGCCCAGGAGGCAACATCATGACAATCAGCGAAACGACGCTCGACACTCAGCCTGTCGCTCGCGACCTCGTCGTCAGTGTCAACCAGGTGTTCCGCACGTTCGAGCAAGACACCGCACCGGTGCGCGCGCTGCGCGGCGCCGATCTCGACATCGGTCGCGGCGAGTTCGTCGCGGTGATGGGCCCGTCGGGATGCGGGAAGTCGACGCTGCTCAACATCGTCGCCGGCCTCGACGTGCCCGACGAAGGTGAGGTCTCTGTGGCCGGCGAGCCATTGGTGGGCAAGACCGAGAGCGAGCTGGCGGTCATGCGCCGCCAGCACGTCGGGATCGTCTTCCAGTTCTTCAACCTCCTCGAAGGCATGACCGCGCTGGAGAACGTGCTGATGCCGGCGCTGATCGCGGGACGCAAGCGCAAGGCCGCCGAGACAAGAGGGCGTGACCTGCTCGACCTGCTCGGGATCGGTGACAAGGCCAAGCAGTCACCCGCAGCCCTGTCGGGCGGTCAGCGTCAGCGTCTTGCGATTGCTAGAGCGCTCGCCAACGAACCCACGCTGCTGTTGGCCGACGAGCCAACCGGCGCGCTCGACTCGGAAGGTGGCGAGGAAGTGCTCGAGCTCTTCACCCGTCTGCACTCCGGCGGCCAGACGATCTTGTTGGTCACCCACGACCAGCCTGTGGCTGACGCCGCGCAACGCCTTGTGCGGATGCGAGACGGCCGCGTCGTCGACGACGGCCGTCAGACCCCTGGCGCCTGACAATGGCGGCAGCGCTGCTGTGGGCACGGGCGAACCTGCGATCGCAGTGGCGCTCCGCCGTGCTCGTGGTGCTGATCGCCAGTCTGTGCAGTGGTGTCGCAATGGCCGCAATTGCAGGTGCCCGACGTACCACGACATCCTTTTCCCGATTCGTGACTTCCTCGAAGGACGCTAATTTCTTTGTCGCGGTTCCCGATCAAGCAACCGCCGACCTCTCGGCAGAACTCATGCGCCGCAGTGTCGGTCCGAAGTACGTCGACGAAGCCGTCTTCCTTGCTACTCGACCAACGACGATGGACAAGAGCGAGGAGTTCAATCTCGGGGTTGTCGCCGAGGTCGCCGACGCGGCAGGACTAACGGTGGGCATTCCCAAGATCGTCGCAGGCGGGCTGCCGTTCGGTGCTCGCGACATCGCGGTCAACGACCTCGCAGGCGAACGACTCGGCGTCGGACCTGGCGATCACCTCGAGATGGTGGGCTACTCGCCGAATGCGTACGAGGCATGCTCCGCCGACCCCGCGGCCTGCGAACCAGACGTCGACTTGGGCGAGGTCACGGTCTCCGGCATCATCCGACTCCCGTCGGACATCTCGCCCGAGGCAGCGGATTCGCTGACGATCGTGCTCTCGCGGGGCCTCACCGAGTCGTGGGTCCCCCTCGTTGCCAGTCAGTTCTGGATCAGCGGGGCGTTGGTCGAGTCGGACGCCGTTCGTGCAGAGCTCGCGACGGCACTGACGAATGCGATCGGACCTGATCGGATCAACGGTGAGTCCGCCGATGTCTTCATGGACACGAATTCGCAGGGCGACCCCGAACGGGTGCAGAGTGCCCTCGACGTCGAGCGCAACGGACTGTTGATTTTGGCCCTTCTCGCAGTTCTTGCAGGTCTTGTTGCGACCCCACAGGCACTCGAACGTCATCGAGCGTCTGCGGCACGCGAGGACGATCGATTGCGAGCCCTCGGTTGGACGCGACGTAATCAACGCCGCGCCGGCGCGATGTGGAGCGCGTTGCTGGGTGTGATGGCGGGTGTCGTCGCCCTCGCTGTCGCGATTGCAATCTCGCCACTGTTCCCGATCGGGCTCGCTCGGCGCGCCGAGCCGTCGCCGGGTGTCGATGCCGATTGGGTCGTGCTGTCGTTGGGCGTACTCGCGACCCTGCTCGTAGTACTCGGCGCGGGAGCCCTCGTCAGCTCCGGTCGCAAGCGGGCGCAGTCCGACAGGCAGGGCAGGCTGGCCCGAGCCTTCTCCGCGTCACGACCCGTCCCCGCCACTGCCGGACGCTTTCTGCTCGACGGAGGCCGGATGTCGGCCGTGGCACGTACCACCCTGACGGCGGCGGTGTTGGGGGTGGCGATGATCGCCTCTGCGGCGACTGTCATCCGCAGCCAGGACTACCTGATTACGCGTCCGTCGCTGTACGGCGCGCCGTGGGATCTGCAGGGTACCGTGTTCGGAGAGGCTCCCGATGCCGATGCGTTGGCCGCACTGAACGCGGATGGCGGCGTCGCCGCAATAGCGCTGCTGCGGGGGGGTCGCATCGAGGTCGACGGCGACGAGATCGGTGCGGTGGCGATCGAGCAGCTCAAGGGCTCGATCCAACCGACGATTCTCAGCGGCCGATCGATGAACAGCGGCGAAGTCGTGCTCGGACCGTCCGTCATGGAGAGCCATCATCTCAGTGTCGGCGACTCAGTCGCCGTGCATTCGTCGGGCGCGAGCGGTGTGCTCAAAGTCGTCGGCACCGGCGTCCCGGTTTCTGTCGGCAGCTACAGCAGCGATGTCGGAGCGATCGTGACGTCATCCGACTACGAGCGCTTCGGCACTGCCGCCTCCATCGAGAACGAGGGCGGCCTCGAGCTGGCCGTGCGACTGGCGCCTGGCGCAGATGTCACTGCAGTCCGCGACAAGATGGCCGGCATCACGGGTGGTTTCGAGCGAGTCATCAGCGATTCCTTCCGCCCTGCTCGTATCGGCAACATCAGCCGCGTCAGGAGCGTGCCGCAGATCATCGAGGTCTTCGCCGGATCGCTCATCCTGCTCGTGCTGTTGCATGCGCTGGCAACGGTCGCCAACCGGCGACGACATGATCTCAGCGTGCTGCGAGCACTCGGGATGCGGCCGAAGCAGGCCCGTCATGTGATGTGGTGGCACGGAGGAATCCTTGCGACACTGGCGGTCGTGATCGGCATTCCACTCGGCGTCGTGGGCGGCAGGTTGTTGTGGCACGCGGTCACCGATTCAGTCGACTCGGTCTACTCACCCCGCGCTCCATGGGCATTGCTCGTCGTCGTTGCCGGAGGAATGTTCGCGCTCTCGGTCGGCACCGGCGCTGCGTTGTCACGCCGTGCTGTTCCCCACTCCATCTCCCGATTGCTGAGGTCCGAATGAACATCGACGTCCTCGCCGTGCGTAGTGCCAAGACTGACGCGACCCAACGCGTCGACGCCGGCGCACGACTTGGTCTGCTCGTGTGTCTCGCGGCGGCGGTGGCAGCAGGCGGGGCTCTGGTGGTTGCCAGGCACGATGCCACGGCCGGGCTCATCGTGCTGACCTGCGTAGCGTTCACGTGGGCACTGGCCGGTGTAGTCATCACCGCTCGCCATCACTGTCCAGCAGGCTCCATCGTGCACGCATTCGCCGCCTTGACCGCCGTCGGCGCACTGTCGTGGAGCCTCAACACCACCAAGGATTTGCATGGCGCCACCGCCCTTGCAGCCGACGCCGGACAACGGTTCGCGCTCGCGCTGACGCCGGCACTGGTGTTCCATCTCCTGATGACGCTGCCCGACGGACGCCTCGCCAGGGCTAGCCATCGGTCGTTCGTCATCGCCGCCTACGTGATTACGGCGGTTGCGGCGCTCGCCCTTCTCGCGGATCGGGATCGCATCATCGTCTGGCCGATCGTCGTGCTGTGGCCAGCGGTGTTCCTGGCGGCACCCATCGCTCACGCGAACTACATCGCAGCAGGGACCGTCGACCGACGGCGCATGCAATGGGTTGGCTGGGCCGCGCTGGTGGCCACCGAGGTCGCCATCGTCGCGGTTGCACTGTCACTCGTCGCCGACTGGCCGCATCACGACGCCGAGATCGCCCTCGCGGCCTCGGCGCTGGTGCCGCTTGCGCTCGCTGTTGCCACCGTGCCGCGCATGCTGGCCCGTGTCGACCGGCTGCTGACCCACACCGTCTCGCTGGCGGGCCTCACCGCGTTGATCGTTGTCGCCTACCTACTCGCGCTGGCCGCATTCGGACGCAAACCGAACGGCAGCGAGCGCTCGCTGCTGTTGCTCTCGATGCTCGCCGCTGCCGGCGCGGCTCTCGCGTATCAACCGGCCCGGGCATGGCTGACGGAGCGCGCCAATCGCGTGGTGTACGGCGATCGAGTTTCACCCGACGAAGCACTGCGCACCTGGGGCATGCGACTGACGCGCGCCATACCGCTCGACGAGTTGTTGCTGCAGTTGGCGGAGACCCTGCGCAAGTCGATGCAACTAAGCAGCGCTCAGATCTGGACCGGCTCCGCAGGGCATTACGAGATCGCGGCGATGGTGCCGCATCGCTCGTTGGCGCCGTACTTGGTGGGGGAGAAGGAACGCGTGGTGGTCAGCCGTGCCGGCGTGTCGGGTGGGACGTGGCTCGACATCTGGTTGCCCGGCTTCGTGGCAGGCGGCATGACGGCGACAACGCGGGTCGCACCGATCGCTCACAGCGGTGAATTGCTGGGCCTCATCTCCTGCGAGCGGCCGACCGACGGCGCGGCCTTCACCGAGGACGACGACCGGGTGCTGACCGACCTCGCTCGCCAAGTTGGTCTCGCCTTGCACAACGTTCAGCTTGACACCGCCCTCCAGGCGTCGCTCGACGAACTGCGCACCACCAACGAGGAGCTGCGCGCATCCCGCGTGCGCATCGTGGCCGCCGGCGACGCCGAGCGGCGCAAGCTCGAACGCAATCTTCACGACGGTGCGCAGCAGCATCTGGTGGCGCTGGCGGTCAAGCTGCGGCTCGCCAAGGACGCGGTGGTCGATGATCCGGCCGACGCGGAGGCGATGATCGACGAGGTGCGCGGCGATCTGCAGAACGCGATCACCGAGTTGCGCGCGCTGGCCCACGGCATCTTCCCGCCGCTGCTCATCTCAGGTGGCCTCACCGAGGCGTTGCCTGCGGCGGCCTCGCGTGCCGCACTGCCGACCTCCACGGAGATCGACGTCGAGCGCCACAACCAGGAACTCGAGGCTGCGATCTACTTCTGCTGCATGGAGGCGTTGCAGAACGCCGGCAAGCATGCCGGCGCAGAGGCGGCGGCGGCCGTGAAGGTTTGGGAGGACGCTGACGCGATCCACTGGCAGGTGACCGACGACGGCGCCGGCTTCGACTTGACTGGGAAATCGGATGCCGGCCACGGATTCCTCAACATGCGCGATCGCATGGGCTCGTTCGGTGGATCCATCGAGGTGATCAGCGCCGCCGATGCCGGCACCACGATCCAAGGTCACGTCCCCCTCACGCAATGAGAGATGAGCCGCTCGGGGCCGCAGATCTCTCATCGCGTTCCGGGTGCTCGATGTCGCGATGAGAGATGTGCGGAGCCCGGTGGCTCATCTCTCATCGCACGGGTTGTCTCAGGCGTTGGAGGTCATCCAGGCCGGATCGCCTCCGGCTTCCCAGATCCTTCGGATGACCCTGGGGGAGAGCTCGTCCTTGTTGACGTAGGCCGCTGCGCCGCACCGACGTGCGGTCGGGGGCATGTCGTCTTCGGTGTAGGTCGACACGAGGATGACCATCGTCTCGGGATGCGCAGTCGTGATGATCTTCGTCGCCTCGAGGCCGTCCATCACACCCATGTTGATGTCCATCAGCACGACGCTGGGGCGGACCCTGTCGACCAGGTCAACGGCTTCCTCGCCGGACGTCGCCTCGGCAATCAGTTCGAACCCGGGAACGCGGGCGATGACCGCTCGCGCCGCGTCGCGAAACGGGGCCTGGTCATCGACGACCAACACCTGCACCAGATCCGCAGCCGGCTCCATCAATACCTCCATGACCTTGTCATGGTCTCACTTCAGTCCCGACCGGAAAATCGTGCTGTTACGTCGCTGGGGGTGTTGCCTGTATCACCTTCCGTCAAGAACATCAGGACTGCGGCGACTCGTCGGTTGACATCTCGTTCCTCGGTGAGGTGCAACTTCGAGAAGATCGAGTTGATGTGCTTCTCGACGGCTCGTTCCGACAGCACGAGCGAAGCGGCGACGGCCGCATTGGATTTGCCCTGCGCCATTTCGCCGAGCACCTCGCGCTCGCGCGGCGTCAGGAAGTCGAGCGGTCCCTTTGACCGACGGCTCGACGACGCCACGAGCTGCTCGACAACCTTCGGATCGATCACCGCGCCGCCACCTGCCACGACGCGGATCGCGTCGACGAGGTCGTCGACGTCGGCGACCCGGTCCTTCAACAAGTAACCCCTGCGCTCGGATCCCTGCGCCAACAGTGCCATCGCGTATGCGGGCGACACGTACTGACTGAGCACGATGACGCCGACGTCGGGGTGACTGGTGCGCAATGCCGCGGCGGCGCGGATGCCCTCATCCGTTCCCGTCGGTGGCATTCGGATATCCGTGACCACCACATCGGGAACCGATTTTTCGACGAGAGCGAGGAGCTCGTCGTAGCTGGCGCCGGTGCCCACGAGTTCCAAGCCGTCGGTCGAAGAGATCAGTCGGGCCAGTCCATCGCGTAGCAGGGCGTTGTCTTCGGCGATCACCACGCGAATCGGCACGGTGCGATCCTAGGCGGGACATGCTTCGCAAGCGCCGGACCCCCGTGCCGAGCGGCTTCACGTTGCGGCCGTGTTTGGGCAAAGATCTGCGGGATGGCCCATTGGCTGATGAAGTCGGAACCCGAGGAGTTGTCGATCGACGACCTCGCTCGGACAAAGCGCAAGAAGTTCGCATGGGACGGCGTGCGCAACTACCGGGCGCGTAACTGGATGTTGCAAATGCAACCAGGCGAGCAGTTCTTCTTCGCCCACAGCAGCACGAAAATTCCCGGTATCGCAGGCATCGCCGAGATTGTCGGCGAGTCGTATCCCGATCCCACGCAGTTCGATCCGGAGAGTCACTACTTCGACGCCGGTTCTCCCCGTACCAAGCCTCGTTGGGTCTGTCGCGACGTGAGGTTCGTGGAGCGATTCCCGTTGATACCGCTGACCGAACTTCGCCAACACGCGGATCGTCTGGGCCCGTTCCACTTGCTGCAGAAAGCCAACCGTCTCAGCGTCATGCCGGTCAGCGATGCGCAATGGCAGTACATCGTCGACTTGGCGCACACGATGCCGGAAGGGTCGAAGCAGCCATGACCGAGTTGATGTACCTCCGCGACGCCTACCTCACCGAGTTCGATGCTGTCATTGTCGATGCACGTGACGGAGCAGTCGCCCTCGACCGCACTGCCTTCTATCCGACGGGCGGAGGTCAGCCGCACGACACGGGAACGCTTGGCGGGCTCGAAGTCGTCGATGTGCGCAAGGAAGGCGACGACGTATGGCATTCGGTCAGCGGCGACAACCTTCCAGCGATTGGCGAGACGGTGCATGCCGTCGTCGAGTGGTCGCGCCGCTATCAGTTGATGCGCACGCACTCGGCGCTGCATGTGTTGTGTGGCGTGATCTGGAACGAGTGGCGAGTGCCTGTGACCGGTGGCAACATGGAGCCGCTCAGTGCTCGCATGGATTTCGAGTTCGATCCACTGCCCGAGGGCTTTGGGCCTCGTGTCGAGCAACTCGTCAACGACGAACTGACTGCGGACCGGCCGATCGAGGTGTCGTTCTTGCCGCGTTCGACTGCGGTGATGGACGAGGACCTCATTCGCACGAAGGTGTCGATGATCCCGGAGTCCGTTCCCGAGATCCGCGTCGTCGACATCGTCGGCCTCGACAAACAAGCCGACGGCGGCACCCACGTGCGCACGACTGGCGAGGTTGGTCGCATTCGAGTCGTGAAGACCGAGAGCAAGGGCAAAGGCAACAAGCGCATTCGCCTCGAGGTCATCGACGCGTAGGGCCTGCCGAGTGACAACAGCCCTGGAGAACAGAGCCGGCTCGGTGCGTACTTCTCTCACGATGCCCTGTCATCCAGTTACTTGGGCGCGAAAGGTGCCACGGGTGGCGTTGCCACCGGCGGCCTATTACAGCGCCCAAGGCCCTGACGCCTTCCGCGCTTCGAGGGTACGGTGCTCCGGTGAGCCGTGTGGATGATGTTGGAGAACGCGATGGGTGGAGGTGCTGGCTCTGCGACGATCCCGTCGACCCACAGATGTCTGTCAACGACCCCCGAGGCGCAAGCGTCGACGCAATCGTGACCAAGGCGCAGGCAAGGACAATTCGAAGCAACTCCAAGGATCAACCTGTCGAACGCCTGGCGCACCGGGGTTGCAACACGCGCAAGGGCGCGGTCGCCGCCGTCGTGCCGTGGGCCGAGAGTCTGTTCGTCGTCGACCCGGCACCGATCATCGACACGGTCGACATGCTCCAGCGAAAGGGTGGGCGCGCGGTGATGGCTCGTTGCCCGTCGAAAGCGGACGGCGAGGCCGCGGCCGAGTGGCTTGCCGACCGGGTTTCGCGCCTCATCCCCGGGTTCTCGTTGCGCGCGACCGTCGAACCTGGCGGGGGCCAGTTCCTGCTCGTGCTCAGCACTTGATGCGAACTCGAACAATTCGATCGGTGGCGAGAGTGCGGTGAGGTCGCAGCGCTTCCTGCATCATGTGTCGAGCCTCGTCGTATTGGCGCTCCTCACCACCGCCTGCACCTCCGACGCCAACGGCCGGGGCAGGACGGCGACCTCGCCGGGCCCGCCAGTGTCCACCACGTCAGCGGTCGCTGCCACCGTCGCGCCGACCACCGCGCTCTCGACGATGCCCGCCTCCACGTCCACCTCCGTCGACACGCGTTCGTCTACGACGACATCGAGCGCGGCACCGGTCGTGGATCCCGGTGTGCTGGACGACATCTCGATGATGTCGGTACCTCCGGATGTCATCGTGCCGACGAACGAAGCGTCGTTGGACAAGGTGACCAATCCCATCAATGGTCGCCGGGGCGGTAGCCGCCCGCTGCCCGAGGACCTCGACTGCGCGACCGGGACCGTGCTGCCCGGGACCTGTCTCAACGACGAGCTCGACATGCTGGGTTTCGACGTCACCAGTGGGCCGAGGGCTGAACGCGTGCGCCGTGTTCAGCGGGCGACTGCCGTCGTCCAACTCGACGCCGGGCTGCGCATGACCGGCGTGGCCGACGATGCGCTGCTGCGGTACCTGGGCACCGCCACCGATACGCCCGGTGATCGATCGGTCCAATCGCGCCAGATCGGCACCTCGACGAACGGTCGGCCGATCATGGCCATGGGCTATGGCGACGGGCCCAGGATCGTGCTGGTCGTCGGTCAGACACACGGCGACGAGGAGGGCGGTCTCCGGGTCCTGCTGCGAGCGCTGTCGCTACCGATGCCCGAGGGGATCACGCTTTGGGTCGTCCCCACGATGAACCCCGATGGCCTCATCGGCGACACTCGTTTCCTCGCCAATGGTTCCGACCCGAACCGAAAGGCGCCGAGCGAGCCCGAGCAGCTGGCCGTTTACGACTTCGCGCTTGCGATCCGGCCGTCGTTGACGGTTTGGTACCACCAGAACTACGGCTGGGTGGGCGGTTCGGGCGCGTCATTTGCGCCGGCGAAGCAGTATCAGAAACTGACCGGGCTCGGAACGTTGAAGCGCAGCGGCGACTGCGCCGCCGGATTCATGTGGTGCCCGATCGATGCCGAGCTCGACAGCAGCTCGATCCTGGTCGAACTGCCCGACGTGCTCACGCCCGCCGACGTCCACATACACGCGCTCGCGCTGCTGGCGGTGGCATCCGACGGTGGTCCCTGACTACGGCTGTTTGAACGGACGATGAGCCGTTCAGCGCAGGGACAAAATAGGGTGCGGTCCAGTACTTGCGAGCGGCGCCGCGATGAGTCGTTCCATCGATGAGGAGACGTGATGGCAGAAGAGTTCGAGGGGCGAGATCTCAGCGAGGCTGTCTTCTGGGGTGTCGACCTCAGCAGGGCGCACTTTCGCGACGTCAACCTGACCGACGTGAACATCAGTCATGCGTGGCTCGTGAACGTCGACATCGACGGCCTCGTCGATCGTGTCACGATCAACGGCGTCGACGTTACGCAGTACGTCAACGAGCGCGACACTTGGTACCCGTTGCGGGCGATGCTGCGCCCGACCGACCCCGACGGCATGCGTGCCGCGTTCGACGCACTCGAGCAGACGTGGGCCGCGACGATCGAGCGCGCCCGGCGACTCACCGAAGCACAGCTGCACGAGTCCGTCGGCGGCGAGTGGTCCTTCGTCGACACACTGCGGCATCTCGTGTTCGCCACGGACAAATGGTTCACGGTGCCGATCTTCGGCGACCAGACCTTCCATCCGCTCGGCCTGCCCAACACGGGCTCGGCCGATTTCGGCTGGCCCGGCCTTGACGGCAGCGCCAACCCGACCCTGGACGAGGTGGTCGCGGTGCGCGCTGGGCGGGCGGACCGCCTTCGCGACTTCCTCCAAACGACGGCGATCGCCGACCTCACGCGCGACGTCGAAGTGCTCGAGAACGGCAACACACCATTGAACGAATGCCTCTACACCGTCTTCGAGGAAGAGTTCGAGCACAACCGGTACGCGGTGCGCGATCTTGCACAACTCGAGTGACCGTCCCGACAGTGAACCCTCAAGCCGGGACGCGCGCTTGACACGAATATGGTCCCGTACGAGCATTTCGTTGCTCCGTGGCGTTCGCCATCGAGCGGACCTTGGGGGATCGATGAGTCGCACAAGAACGAGTCGGGTGCTGATCGCCGGCGTTGCCATGTTGGGTCTCGTTGTAGCCGGTGGTGGCACGATGACGGTTCGTGCCGCGGGCGCTGGTGTGCTGCCCGACGTGATCGAGGAGGTGCCGAGCCACCTCCACATCCAAAACACTCAACAGCGGGAATTCCTGCGCTTCACGACCGTCCACGTCAACATCGGCGCCGGCAACCTGCAAATCCGCGGTGGCGGGCAGATCGCACCTTGCAAGATCGACGGAATCGACTACGCCCAGTGCACCGTTGCCACACAGGAGATCCTCGATGCCAACCGCAACATCGTCGCCACGCATCCGTCGGGTGTAGCCTGTTTCCACCCTGAGCACAACCACTGGCACCAGTCCGCCGTTGCCGAGTTCGCCATTCGTCGCACGATCGATGGGCCTGCCATCAGCGCCGGCACGAAGATTACGTTCTGCTTCGTCGACGTCGAGTTCACTGGGCTCACCGGCAACCAGAAGAAGGCCAAGCCGCGCACGTACTTCGACTGCAACGGCACTCTCCAAGGGCTCGCCTCGGGTTGGGCAGATTCGTCTCATCAATCGACACCGCTGCAGGAGCTCGACATCACGGGTCTCGCGGTCGGCACGTACTACCTGACCTACCTTGCTGATCCCGACAACCACTGGCTGGAGTCGAATGAGTCAAACAACTTCACCTGGGTCAAGTTCAAGCTCACTCGCACAGGGGCGAACCCCGAAGTGACAGTGATCGACCATTCGCCATGCGTTCCTCAGGTGATGTGCGGATTCGGGGGCAACCCTTAAGATCCTGAGGCCACCGCGACTGCGATCAGCGGATGGCAGCTCATATCCGGCATTCTGTTGAGATGCGCATTCGTTTCTGGGGCACGCGCGGTTCCATCGCAACACCGGGACCCTCGACCGTGCGGTACGGAGGCAACACGGCGTGCGTCGAGTTGCGTTCGGCGAGCGGGACGCTGCTCGTGTTCGACTGTGGCACGGGAGCTCGACTGCTCGGCCAAGCGCTGGTCGAAGAGAGCCGCGCCAACAGTGATCCAGCGACCGGGTCGATTCTTCTCGGCCACACGCACTGGGACCACATCCAGGGATTGCCGTTCTTCGAGCCCCTGTTCGGCAGCGACCGCTGGGATGTGTACGGCCCGAGAGGCCTCGGCGGGTCGCTGGACCAAACGCTTGCCGGGCAGATGAACTACCAGTACTTCCCGGTGGCGCTCGACCAACTCGCCGCCGGCGTCGAGTATCACGAGCTGGTCGAGGGGGTCTTCGAGATCGGCGATCTGGTCGTGCGGACGCAGTATTTGAACCACCCGGCGCTCACGCTCGGCTTCCGGGTTGAATGCGATGGCGCTGTCGTTTGCTATGTCTCCGACCACGAGCCGTTCGACCCCGAGCTCGGCGCTGGCGGTGACGTGTTGGCGAACGAGGGCGACGCCCACCACGTCGAGTTCCTCCAAGGCGCCGACATCGTGATACACGACGCGCAGTACAGCGCCGCGGAGTACATCGCTCGCGTCGGGTGGGGGCACAGCACTGTGGAATACGTGGTCGACGTGGCGTGTGCTGCGGGAGTGAAGCAGACAGTGCTGTACCACCACGATCCTTCCCACGACGACGACACGATTGATCGGCTCGTCGAGCAAGCCAATGCTCAGGCCAAGGGCAGGACGCAGGTCGTTGCCGCAGCCGAAGGCAATGTGCTCGAGGTGGCGTCAACGTCTCCGCCAACGTCCCCGAACAAGCCGCCCTCCGCGGCGGCGTCGCCGGCGCTCGACGACCTGTCCGCGTCGATAGTCATCATCAGCGGCGATCAGGCGCTGCGCGAGGCGGTCGAGGCAGCAGCGCACGCCGAGCATTGGCCGGTCGTCGACGCGAACGACACCGCAGCCGCGGCCGAAAACGCCGCTCGCGTGGTCGTCGTCGCCGACACCGACGACGCTGCCGGCAGACTCGATCGTCTGCAATCGGCCATCGCCCCGTCCGCATGGACTCATCTGGGGATCCTTGCCGTGACTCGCGCCCCCAGCTCTGCGCCTCCTGCTCCGGCTGGCGTGGCAGATTGGCTCGTCTGGCCGGCGACCGCCGCGCACGTTCGAACGAAGTTGCGCGCCGCTGTACTCCGGCGAGCATGCCGGTGGGTCGCCGCGCCGCTGCCGCCCGATGAAGAGACGCGGCTCGACGCGCTGCTCGCACTCGACATCCTCGACACCGACGCCGAAGACCGCTTCGACCATTTCACGGAAGCGGCCTGCAAACGGTTCAGCGTCCCGATCGCCCTCATCACGTTGGTCGACCGGGAGCGTCAGTGGTTCAAGTCACGGCACGGCGTGGACTTCACGCAGTCACCGCGCGACGAGTCGTTCTGCGCGCACACGATCCTAGGGCCCGACGTCATGCAAGTACCCGACGTTCTCCGCGACCCTCGTTTCGCCGACAGCCCCGCTGCCATCGGTCCCGCACGCGTGCGGTTCTACGCGGGCGCACCGCTCATCCTCGACGACGGCAGCCGCGTCGGAACGTTGTGCATTGCCGACCATCGACCGCGCCTCCTCGATCACGGCGAGATCGACGCGTTACGCCACCTCGCCGATGAGGTCGTCACGGAGTTGCAAGATCGAACCCCTTGATCGCGATGTAATTTTGAGCGCATGCCCTACGAGGAAGATCTGGCGGATCGGATTCGTGAGATCGTCGCGATCGAGTCTGAACTGACCGAACAGCGAATGTTTGGTGGACTGGCTTTCGTCGTCGGCGGCCACCTGGCGGTTGGGGCGAGCCAAAGCGGGAGTCTGTTGGTGCGTGTCGACCCCGGGCGGTCGGCAGCACTGATCGCAAAATCCACCGCTGTACCCATGGTGATGGGTGGCCGCCAGATGGCCGGATGGCTTCGCATCGAATCCAGCGAGCTCGCTACGAAACGCCAACTCGCGAAATGGGTCGGAAGGGGAGTCGAGTACTCCCGGTCGCTGCCGGCCAAGAACCACGCAAAGAAGAAGCGCCGCCTCCAGCGACCGCCGACAAGACGCTGACCTCGCGATCGTTCCTTCGGCGTCAGTTCGCCAGCGCGTTGGCATCGGGCGCGAGGTGTTGTGCCCTACGGTGGGGCTGTGCTCGAGAGCTTCTCCAGTCCGGCTCTTCATGTCGTTTCACTCGCCACCACCGAAGCCCGCGGCCTCCGTCACTCACGAATTGGCACCGAGCACCTACTGCTCGGGCTCCTGTCCGATGAAGACGGTGGGCCGGCTGCGCAGTTGCGCAAGGTAGGTGCGAGTCTCGCCGCCGCACGTCACAAGGTGATGGAAGTATCGACCGTTGGCACCGGAGCAACGACCACCGAACCGTTGCCGTTCACGGCCCGGGCTCAGCGAGCCCTCGAACGAGCGGGCCGGCATTCGCGCCAGAAGCGAGAGCCGGAGGTGGCGGCCGACAGCGTTCTCTTCGGCGTGCTCGATGTCGAGGGTCTGGCCTGTCAGGTGCTGCGAGGACTCGGCGTCGACGTCGACAGCCTTCACGATGGCTTGGTCGCCACTAGTACGGAGACGGCCCTCGCGATCGTTCCCGAGCAACCGTCCGTCCTTGAGGTAGGAGGGCCGCTGTGCCCATGGTGCCGCGATGCTCTCGACGACACATTGGCCGAGGCCGTGATGTCGACGAACGGCGATCCTGGCAAGGCGCATGTCAGCGTTGTGTACTGCTCCGCATGCGGCGCGGCCTTGGGAGTGCTGAGGTCACCGAAGTAGGAGGTTGACCGAGATCACTACTCCCTGGTGTACCGCGTGCGCAGGGCCTTGGTATCACCCCGACCACGATGAGAGATGAGCCCCGTAGGGCGGCTCATCTCTCATCGCACGGGTTTGGTGGCGCGGATGATCGCCGAGTGGATGCCGGCGTCGTATTGATATGTCGAGTGGATGCTGACATCGGCGAATCCGGCGCCGACGAGTTGGCGTTGGTAGCTGTCAAAGGTCAGGGCACCGGCGACACAGCCGATTCGTGAGGCACGCTCGAGGATGACTGCCGCCTCCATGTTGTTGTCGGCCACGACATCGCTGACCCCAATCCGGCCGTTGGGACGCAGAACACGGTGCATCTCAGCGAACACGCCAGGCTTGTCAGTGGAGAGATTGATCACACAGTTCGAAATGACCACGTCGATCGATTCGTCCGGCAGGGGGATCGCTTCGATCTGACCCTTGAGAAAAGTGATGTTGGTAGCACCGGCTTCGTCCGCGTTGCGCCGAGCGAGATCGATCATCTCGTCGGTCATATCGAGCCCGTACGCATGCCCGCTCGGCCCGACCCGCTTCGCCGAGAGGAGCACGTCGATGCCTCCGCCAGACCCGAGGTCGAGCACGATTTCACCGACCGCCAGATCGGCGACGGCGATCGGATTCCCGCAACCGAGGCTCGCGAGGCCGGCACCTTCGGGGACTCCATCGAGGTCGTCGTACAACGCGGTGCCGAGACATGCGTCCTCGGGTCCGTCCATGGCTTGCCGGCCGCCGGCGGCCGTCTTCGCCGCAGCGGCATAGCGCCGGCGGATCTCGTCGCGGAGTGTGTCGGCGACTGCATCCATCAGGTCCTCCTGGAGCTGGCGGGTTGAGGTTCATCCCATGGTGCCCTCGTTGGAAGGCGGCCCATGACGAGTTCGGCGGCGGTCGGAAAGCAGTCAAGGCACGGCTCGTTGATCCGCCACCAACTGGTCGCCCCGACCCGATCGACGAGTATGAATCGGACGTCGCCGAGGATCTTCAGATGATGTGAAACGGTCGATTGGCCGACATCGACGTGTTCCACGATCTCACCGACCGTCATCGGGCGTGCCTCTCTCGCCAACAGGTTGAGGATCAACACGCGAGTCGGGTCGCCGAGCGAACGGAACCATGTCGCCCAGGTCGTAGCGTCCTCGCGCGAAATATTCATCGACAATCGACGATAATCGATGTATGGACGACTCGCAAGGGATCGGCGATGAGAGATGTGCGCAAGCCTCCGGCTCATCTCTCATCGCACGGTGCAGTCGACGTCAACCGAGGACGGAGCGGAGCGCGTCGAGCCGCGCCGGCACGAGCCGGTACCACACCCACAATCCACGCTTCTCGCGCCCGATCAACCCAGCGTCGACCAGGATCTTCATGTGATGGCTGACCGTCGGTTGAGAACGTCCCGACGGTTCGAGCAGATCACAGGCGCAGACCTCATCTGCATCGGAAGCGGCGATGTAGCTCAGCAGTCGGAGACGGATCGGATCGGCAAGAGCGGCGAACGAGCTGGCCAGAACGGCGGCTTGTTGGTCGTCGAGAACGTCGGCGCGCACCGGCGCGCAACACGCAATGGGATCGAGCATCGCGATCTTGGAAGCGGTCATGACACCACTGTACAGAAAGTTCTCGAACTGCATTGACAATCGTCGATGTATTCGGTACGGTCACTGCATCGACAAACGTCAATATGTTGTTGACGGCGCTTCTCAGGAGGAAATCATGTCCCGTGTGCAACTGGCCCTCAACGTTGCCGACCTCGATGCTTCGATCGAGTTCTACACCAAGTTGTTCCAAACCGAACCCGCCAAAGTCCGCGACGGCTATGCCAACTTTGCGATAGCCGACCCGCCGCTGAAGCTGATCTTGTTCACCGGGATGGGCGAGCCCGGATCGTTGAACCACATCGGCGTCGAAGTCGAAGACGTCGAGGCCGTGGCATCGATGATCGCTCGCGCCAACGACCTCGGTCTCACCCAGACCATCCAAGACGACGTGTCGTGCTGCTTCGCAGTTCAGGACAAGACGTGGGTCAAGGGTCCGGAGAACGACTGGGAGGTCTACTTCGTGAAAGGCGACGCGCCGGCGATGAACTGCGGCCAAGAGCCGGTGGTCGAGACAACGGCGGCGGGCACGTCGACGTGTTGTTGAGCGGTCCCCCACGGACCCAGGCGTGACCGAACTTGCGGACGCGGCCGAGACCGGGACGGGTGCGCTGCATCTGACGCTCGGCCGCCGTCTCGTCGCAGAGGCAGTCGGCACAGCATTTCTGATCATCGCCGTGATCGGATCCGGGATCATGGCCTCACGGCTGTCACCCAACGATGTCGGCCTCCAACTCCTGGAGAACGCGGCAGTGACCGCTGGAGCACTGATCGGGTTGATCCTGACGTTCGGCGCGGTGTCGGGCGCGCATTTCAACCCGGTCGTGACTCTCGTCGATCGCCTCTTCGGCACGATCAACACCACCGAAACGATCCTGTACACGTTGGCTCAAATCCTCGGCGGATGTGTTGGGGCGGTGATCGCCAACGTCATGTTCGAACTCGATCCGATCAACCTGTCGACCAAGCCCCGATCGTCGGGTGCGTTGTGGTTGTCGGAGGTCGTCGCCACCATCGGACTGCTGCTTGTGATCCACGGTTGCGTACGAACCGGCCGTGCGGCGGCCGTTCCGTTCGCGGTCGGCGTATGGATCGGCGGTGCGTACTGGTTCACGTCGTCGACGAGCTTCGCGAATCCTGCCGTCTCGATCGCCCGCATGCTCTCCGACTCGTTCGCCGGCATCGAACCATCGTCAGTGCCGATGTTCATCGTCATGCAACTCATCGGTGGCGGGGTCGCCTTCGCGCTCATCAGGTACCTGTATCCGCAATCCCTCCAAGGGACCTCAGGTGCCTGACTGCGTGTCCAATCGCGTCCCTGAAGTCTTGTTCGTCTGCGTACGCAACGCCGGAGTTGCTCCTCACGGCGCGATGAGAGATGTGCGGCCTGGACCGGCTCATCTCTCATCGCGTGGGGTTGGGGACTAGGGCGATGAGAGATGTGCGGTGCCCGGCGGCTCATCTCTCATCGCGAGAAGGTTTTCGAGTTGTCGTTTTCGTCTGCCGGTGATCCGTCGTAGTCACGTACCGTCTATTCAAGGAGACCTCATGCAATACATGCTGTTCATCGCGACTGACGCTGACCCCGAGCCGCAAGATACCGGCGGCACCACGATCGAAGAGTGGTGTGAAGAGGGCGAGCGCCGTGGCATTCGCAAGGAGGGTGACCGGCTTCGTCCGCCCACCGGTGCCACGACCGTGCGAGTGCGCAAGGGCGAGCTTCTCGTGACCGACGGACCGTTCACCGAATCCAAGGAATGGATCGCCGGCTACGACATCATCGACTGCGCCGACCTCGATCAGGCAATCGACTATGCCTCTCGGCACCCGATGGCGCGCAACGGTCGCATCGAGATCCGACCGTTCTGGCCCATGGAGGACTGACGGACGTCGCCGAGACACGCAGCCGCGCACCGGTCCGACTGGGGTCGAATCGTCGCAGGGCTGATTCGCTGGTCGGGAGATTGGACGCTCGCCGAAGACGCTGCTCAGGACGAGTTCGCAACGGCTCTCGCCCGGTGGCCGCACGATGGCATCCCGGATCGTCCGGCGGCATGGTTGACCACGACGGCGCTCAACCGGGCGATCGACAGGCTGCGATCGGGCGTTCAACGATGTCGCCGATTCGGCGATCTCGCTCGCCGAGGCTGTTGTCGTTCTCATGCCGCTCCAGTCGGAATCCTGCGGACTGTTCGCGCTGATGTTGATGCAGGGCTCTCGGCGAAAGGCCCGATCCAGTTCTTCGGGCGAGTTGCTGACGCTGGAGGAACAGGATCGGTCGCTGTGGAATCGTGCGGACATCGAGCGTGGCTGCAACATGCTGGCTCGAGCGCGAGAGCGAGGCCCCTATGTGCTGCAGGCGTCGATCGCCCAATGTCACGCCGTGGCGAAGGATGCGGCGTCGTCGGACTGGTCGCGAATCGTCTCCCTCTACGACGAGCTGCTGTCGATCAATCCCTCGCCCGTCATCTCACTGAATCGGGCGATTGCGGTTGGTATGCGCGACGGGCCCGACGCAGGACTCGCATTGCTCGACGCGGTCACTGCGGAACTGGAAGGCTTCCACCTCGTACCCGCCGCGCAGGCGGATCTGCTGTGGAGAGCCGGCCGTATCCCTGAGGCAGCGGTCCGCTACGGCGAAGCCATCGCACAGGCGCAAACCACAGAGGAGCGCGCCCAGCTGCGTCGCCGGCTCGCCAAGCTCTGGGCGTGAGGTCTCTATGATCTCGAACTCTGGATGATCGACGAGATCGAAGGGAAGCAATCGTGACGAAATTCGGCTGGCTGTCGCCCGTTGCCGGGCATGCGGGAAGCAACTTCCAACCCATCGTGATGTACCAGCAGGAGCACATCTTTCCCCAAGCCCTTCCGAACTTTGACTCGGTGTGGATCGCGGATCACTTCTACGGCTTCGACAAGGACAAGCAGGAAGGGTTTCTCGAGGGCTGGGTCACACTCACCTGGCTGGCGGCGCGATTTCCGGACGTCATGTTGTGCCACCACGTGCTCGGGCACGGCTATCGCAATCCTGCGCTGACAGCAAAGATGGCGGCGACGTTGCAGGTGCTATCGGGAGGACGGTGCATGCTCGGCATAGGAGGGGGCTGGCGTGAGGACGAATATCTCTCCTATGGCTACGACTTCCCGTCGACCTCCGTGCGCCTGCATCAGCTCGAAGAGGTCGTGCAAATATGTCGATTGATGTGGACAGAGGAGCATCCGACGTTTACCGGAACGTACTTCCACATCGACAACGCCGCGGCGACACCTCGCCCCGACATCGTGCCGCCGATCTGCATCGGTAGTTCCGGCGAGAAGATCGGTCTTCCGATCGTCGGGCGAAATGCGGATCTTTGGAACGGTTCGTACAAGGACGACGACGACTGGAAGCGCAAACGCGAGATCGTCGACGCGGCTGCGGTCGCGACCGGAAGGAACCCTGCCGACATCGAGAGCTGCGTCACCGTTGCGGGCGGCCTTCCCGAGTCGGATTCAGACTCTGAGCAGTGGCTCGATCGGCTGACGCACCTGCTCGACCTCGGCGTGTCGTACTTCGTGATGGACTTCGGTCATCCGCTCGCGGCCGAGCCTGCCGTCCGTTTCGGCGAGCAGGTGGTTGCCCCGATCAAGGCCAGGTGAGCGGCTGATCGCCGGGCTTGACAATCCGGCCAACCGGGTGGACGATTCGTCCGCTGCTGAATGGTAGGGGGGCCTGCTGATGCAAAGTCCAACTGTTTCCCGTCGCGCCTTGCTGAGAGGTGGAAGTGCGGCTCTGGCTGGATTGTCGGTCTGGCAGGTCTCGGGACCTGCGGAGGCCTTCCCTGGTCATGGCGGCGATGACGATGGCGAAGACGTGCCGTGGAGCGATCAACCGTCGGCCGAATATCCGGGCAACCCAACCGATGAGGTGCTTGCCTGGCTCGATCAGCCAGCACCGATTCCACCTCCCGCTGCGAACATAGCGGGGAACCTGCTGGTGTGGGAAGCGCTCAATTCGCGGTTGATACCGAACGCGCAGTTCATGACGATCAAGCACTACAACCTGCCTCTGATCGACCCGACCACATATCAACTGACCGTCGACGGGTTGGTCGACCACCCCGCCACCTTGTCGCTCGACGACATCAAGGCGCGGCCTCGCCGTGAGGTTGAGTTCACCCTGGAATGCTCCGGCAACACAGGGCTCCCGTTCCTCATCGGCGCGATCGGAAACGCCCGCTGGGCGGGCGCGCGTCTGCGTCCGATCCTCCGTGAGGTGGCCGTACAAGATGCAGGCACGGAAGTGGTCTTCTGGGGTGAGGACCAGGGCACGGTGACCATTCGCGACAACTCCGGCGTGACGGGGGGCGGCGACACCGGAACCTTCCCCACGGATGCGGCCGGTGGTCTGACGATCACCGAGAGGTTCGCCCGCAGCATGTCGCTGGACGAGGCCATGGCATCGCCCAACTTGCTCTGCTACGAGATGAACAACGAAGCGCTTCCGCCAGAACATGGCGCACCGCTGCGTTTGATCGCGCCCGGTTGGTACGGCGTGGCCAACGTGAAGTGGCTGAAGCGCATCGAGGTCATGGACCACCGCTTCGCCGGCCGCTTCATGGCCCGCGATTACGTGACGTTCCGCGAGCGTACGTTTGCCGGCGACACCCTTTGGACGTTCACCACCGTCGGCCATGCTCTGCTGAAGTCGGCTCCCGCAAAGGTCACTCGACACGATGGGAAGTACACCATCATCGGCGTCGCGTGGGGCGCGCCGATTCGCAAGGTCGAGGTTTCCATCGACGGAGGTCCGTGGGTCAAAGCGAAGCTCGGCGGCTCGGCGCAGACGAAGAAGTCGAAGGGCTACGCCTGGAGATTCTGGACGTACGACTGGGACTCACCGTCCGCGGGCGAGCACACGGTCGCGTCGCGAGCGATCGATGTCCACGGGAACGTGCAGCCAGCACCAGACGATCCCTCGATTGCCACCAAGCACACCTTCTGGGAGAGCAACGGCCAGATCACCCGGCACGTCGTCATCGCCTGAGGACCCGCTTGTTGGTCTAGGTTCTGCGGCGTGACCTGGCGGGTGGCTCGGGCGATCTCCTCGGGCGCGTTCTTGTGCATTGCGACGAGCCTCGTTGCCGCGACGACCGCCGTCACGGCCACGACTGTCGTCGTCAACGGTGTGATCACGTCGGCCGCGAGTCCGGCCAAACGACTTGATCCACCGCACCGGTCGTTCAGCCTGATAGCCACCGGCGATGTGCTGACCGAGAGTCCCGTCACCATCAACGCGGCGGTTGCCGCGGCGTCTGGCGCACGCTTTGATTTCGCGCCGCTGTTCGCGCCGATCACCACGATGCTCTCTGATGCCGACATCGCGATCTGTCACATGGAGATGCCCATCGGTGCACCTGGAGCGCGACCAGGTGTCTACGGACGGTCGCCCTTCGGTGGGAACCTGATCCTGGCTCCGTACGAGATCGCGGCAGGGCTTCGGCGTGCCGGCTTCGACCGTTGCAGCACCGCATCCAACCACAGCTACGACCTCGCCGAGTCGGGGATCGAGTCGACGCTCGCCGCGCTCGACGCCGTCGGCATCTCGCACGTCGGAACCGCGCGGTATCCCGCTGAGTCCGGCCTCGACCTCGTCACGGTCAACGGCGTTCGTCTCGCGCACCTTGCCTACACGCGCTACAGCAACACCGTCCTGTCACCTGATCCATGGCGCGTGAACTTCGCGGCATCACCTGCGCAGGTTGCCGCCGATGTGACCGCTGCTCGAGCGGCTGGAGCAGAGGTGGTCGTCGTCAGCCTGCACCTCTCGAAGGAGCTCTCGCCAGTACCCGCGCCCGAGGACCGTCAGTTCGTCACCGAGCTCACTGCGCTCGCTCGCATCGATCTGATTGTCGAGCACGGTCCGCATGTGATCCAACCCGTTGAACGAGTCAACGGGACATGGGTCTATTGGAGCGTGGGCAACTTCATCGCCGGGATGGGAACTCCGTCGAGCGGGAAGTACAGCGATCTCCGCACCCTCGACGGATTGGCTGCAACTGCGCGTTTCACCGAGACGACGCCGGGCTCGTTCACCGTGGAGCCATGGTCGGTCTTGTTGTGCACCGAGCCGTTCACGCGTGCGGTCTACGCAGCGATCACAGCACTCGACGGCCAACTTTCTGCGCTCGTGAGGTCGGAGATGGATGCATGCCTCGATCGCTCGCGGCCGGTTGTTCCCACCGTTCACTGACGTGTTGCCGCCAACGGCCACGGGTACCGGTTCTCGGAGCAGCCTCGAACTGACCACGACCACTTCGGGGGACTCGCGCGCGACCTCCCAACACTCATGCAGCGACGCCACCTGCTGAAGCTGCTCGGCGGCGGCAGCCTGCTCGCGCTGGTCGCCTGCGGAAGTGACAGCCAGCAATCGGCGACGACGGACCATCCAGGACAGCGCGAACGGATGCACGTCGCTGCCCGGCGCGGCCGTCTAACTCCGGCACTGCAGTCAGGCCGGCCTCTACTCGCTGTACAGCCGGGTGCCACCAATGAGAACTATCTCCGCGGTGTGCAGGAAGCCGAAGCCGACGGACGAGTTACGTTCAAACGATCTTCCCCGCTGCCTACTCGGGATTCTGGCCGCACATGCACTTCGAGGTCTATGCGAGCCTCGCCGACGCAACCGGCGGTGCCAACCCGCTGGCGACGTCGCAGCTCGCCATGCCGGACGACGTCTGCAACGTCGTGTTTGCCACGGCGGGTTACGAGCAGAGCGTGCAGACCTTCGCCCAGACCCCTCTCACGAGACACATGGTGTTCAGCGACGACGGCGCGGCTCACCAGATTCCCACCACTGCTGGGAGTGTCGCCGATGGCTACACGTTCGACCTGGAAGTACCGGTCTGACGGCTATTGCTTGACGGAGTACCGCGTCAGCACAGTGTCGACCACCGCGGCGACGAGCTCGTCGGTCACACGCTGACGACGCACGAGCTTGGTGTACACCAGCGGGCCGGCCAACAAGGTGACGAGCAGATCGACGTCGACATCTGCCGGCAGATCTCCACGAGCCACCGCGCGTTCGATGACGGTGGTCGCCAATCGTCGTTTCTGGTCTGTTTGGGCGCGCACGAGCCTGCCGAGTTCGGGATCGCGCTGAGCGGCATCCATCAACGAGAGCATCATGTCGCCGAGGCGGCCGTCGTACGACGCCTTCGTCGTTCCGCTGAAGCACGAGATGAGATCGTCGCGAAGCGAGCCCGTATCGGTAACGATCGGGATATCGATACACGCATGAACCGCCTCGACGACCAGCACCTCCTTGCTGGGGAAGTGGCGATAGATCGTCGACTTGGCGACGCCCGATCGACTGGCAATCTCGTCGATCGTCGTGCGCTCGACCCCTACCTCTGCCACGAGATCCGCGGTAGCATCGAGCACCGATTGACGTGCTCGCTCACTCCGGGTCTGCGTCGACTCAGTCATCGCTACTTGATCGTAGCGTTCGTGGCGACGCACTGGTGTGACGGATGTCGAAGGCCGCTTATACGGTTGCACAGTCTGAAATGTGCCGATACGGTCTCGTAGCGTTCGCGCAATGGAGGTTCGTATGAGCGATACTCAGCAACCAGGCTCCGACACGGCACAGGTCGATATCGATCCAGCTGTGTTCGCACGCCGTTGGAAGATCTTGACGGTGCTGTGCACCAGCTTGATGGTCGTCATCGTTGGCAACACCGCACTGAACATCGCGCTGCCCACGTTGGCCCGCGAGCTCAATGCATCGATCTCTGCGCAGCAGTGGATGGTCGACGCATACGGTCTCGTGTTCGCCGGTTTGCTGTTGACCGCCGGCACCATCGGCGACCGTTTCGGCCGCAAAGGTACGTTGCAAGCCGGCCTCACCATATTCCTCGCCGGCTCGCTGTTCTCGGCCTTCTCGCACAGCGCCTCCGCCATCATCGTCGGGCGTGCAGTGATGGGTGTTGGTGCGGCATTCGTCATGCCAGCCACACTCTCGATCCTCACCAACGTCTTCCCTCCCCACGAACGCGGCAAGGCGATTGCCGTCTGGGCCGGCATCTCCGGCGGCGGAGCCGCGGTTGGGCCGGTCGTCAGCGGTTTCCTGCTCGAGCATTTCTCATGGGGTTCCGTCTTCCTGGTCAACGTGCCCATCATCGCGGTCTCGCTCGTTGCCGGCTATCACCTGCTTCCGAAGTCGCGCGACCCCCATCCCGGCGCCCTCGACCCGATCGGCGCACTCCTGTCGATCGCTGCTCTTAGCTCACTCGTGTACGCGATCATCGAAGCACCCGACCGCGGCTGGGCCAGCAGCACTAGTCTCGTCTGGTTCGGCATCGCAGCTGTGCTCGTCGCCACGTTCTTGATGTGGGAACTGCGCAACACGGCTCCGATGCTCAACCTGCGTTACTTCCTTGATCCCCGGTTCGGCGTCGCCGCCGGCGTCATCACACTTGTGTTCTTTGGCATGTTCGGGTTCTTCTTCCTGTTGACCCAGTACTTCCAGCTGGTGCTGGGGTACGGCACGTTGGAGGCCGGTGTCAAGCAACTTCCGTTTGCCGCGGTGATGATGGTGGTTGCGCCGAACTCGCCGAAGTTCGCGGCGCGGTTCGGCGCAAACGTCGCCGTCGCCGTCGGCTTGGTCGGCATGTCGGTCGGTATGTTCCTGTTCGCCATCGCGCGCACCGACACGTCCTATTCCCAGATCGTGCTGGTGGTGATGGTGATGGCTGCGGGTATGGCAATGACCATTCCCACGATGACCGGCTCGATCATGTCGGCGGTACCGATGGGAAAGGCCGGCGTCGGATCCGCGATGAACGACACGACCCGCGAGCTCGGTGGAGCGCTCGGTGTCGCCGTACTCGGCAGCCTTGTTGCATCGCGGTACGACTCGCGCCTCGTGCCCGCGCTCGACCTTCTTCCCGCATCGCTGCGGGCGAGGGCGAGTGAAAGCCTCGCTGGCGCGCTACAGGTCGCTCGCGACCCCAGCGTTTCGGATAGTGCCCGAGTGACGTCGATCGCGAAGGAAGCGTTCGTCTCTGGCATGCACCTCGCCGCAATCATCGCGGGGTGCGTTGCACTCCTTGCCGCCGGCATCGTGTACCGCAAGCTCCCGGCCGGCAACCCGCACGCCAAGGGTGCCGCATCGCTCACCAGGGAGTCGGCCGACCTCGTGGCCGACGTCTGAACATCGCGCGCAACCCGCTCAGGCCTTCTCGCGAAGTACTTTTGCGGCGGTTGCCATCCCCCACCGGCGCATCCGTCGCTACCCGCGCCGGCGTAGGACTGCGACAAGGTGTGTCACGGTGCGAACGTGGCGACTTGGTCGACGACCAGATGAGATTTCATGTTCGATCGCACGCAGACATTGCCGGCACTATCGCCGCCGACGGCGATGAGGTTGGCCATGTCTTCTGCCTGTGCAGTGTTGATCAACGAGCTGATCAGCGCGGACCCGCATGGCCGGACGATGACGAAGCCGAGCGCGGTGCTGTCGACCGCGATCACGTTGAGCACCGAGACCGCGTCGACGTGAACCGGCGTCTCGGCATTTGTTGCAGCGCCGTTGTTGAGCCGGGTGTCAAGCAATCGCAACGGTGACGTCGGGCGATACGCCAACCCGTTGGCGCCGGGCCCGAACCATCCAGCGACGTCGACCACGATGTGAGACGTGCCGGTGTAGGTGAGCACGCAGACGGATCCGTTCTGCCCGAGACCGACGAGCACCGATGACGCCGTCGAACGCAGCGGTCGGGCGTTGACGTTTGACGACAGCGGCGCCGTGCCGCACGGCCCCGGGTAGGCCGTGAGCACCGTCGGCGCCGTCGGGTCGGCAACGGTGAGGTTCAACCAGACAGCGGTCGCGTTCTGAGGAACGCCACCCTGCCCCCGCATCGCCAGCTCTGTCTGCACCGGCGCAGTTCGAACACCGGTGATCTGCGTGAGCTGAGCGGCGCCGCCACGAGTGTCGACCCATCGGGTCGGCGTCAGCGGGTGGAACCGGTCGCCGTCGGGCGTGAACGCACCCATCACGTCGACGACCACATCGGTCGGGTTGGAAGCGAAGATGCATGCCTTGCCGTCCGTCATCGGGGTGATGACGAGACCGGCGGTGGTGCGACCGACCTCGTAGTTGATGTTCGAGGTCGGTGGCCGCTCGCCACATGCGAACACGGTGAGGAAGCCGGGGACGCAACTACCGGTGGCCGTGACGCTGAACACGGTGGCAGTCGCATTGGTCGGCACCACCTGCTTGACGTCGATCGCGACGGTACGACCGGCGCCCATCATCCCGCTCGCGCCACCCTTCGTTGGATCGCGTGTGTCGAGCACTCGCTCCGGCGTCAGCGGAACGAAACCAGACGGGTCGGATGGCATCGGAGCGCCGGCAGGCCCGCTGTCGACAGCTCCGGTTTGCGCGTTGGCGATGCGGCATCGACCTATCGACGGTTCTGCGTCGAGACCAGTCTTGATGAAGGTGGCCAATCCGGTCGCGCCGGCGAGGCTGAGATGGATGCCGTCGGAGGCGAACCAGGAGCTCTGGTCCACCGTGTGTGCATCCCAATCGAGGACCTTCAGCGAGCTGTGGCGCGTCGCCGCAGACGTCAGTTCGCTGTTGTGGCTGCCGTACAGGTTCCTGGCCTCGATGCCCCCCGGCAACACGTACGCCGTGTTGGTGCGGTAGGTCAGCCACAGTACCCGTTTCACTCCCTGTGTCTCGGCCTCGGCCATCACCGCATCGACCGCGTTGGTGATGGACGCATCGTCGTAGCCCGCCATCACGACCATTGCCTCGCCAAGATGGCCCTTGAGCGTCGTCCTCATCAGGGGCAGAACGCTCAACGGCGTGGTGCCGAATCGACCGCGGCAACTGGCCGCGACCAGGCGCCGGCAGCTCTCGGCATCGAATGTCAGCTTGTACGAGCTACCGACGATGTCACGCGGATCGTTGCCCGTGCTCGAGGTCCATGCCATGCCGGCCATCGTCGAGTCGCCGATCAGCGATACCGGTGGTGCGTCGGGCGGGGGAGGCGCTGCGACGGCGATCCGGCTCGACGCGGCAATGGGCAAGGATGCAGCGAGCACCGCCGCTGTGGCAACGGCGCGCAACAGCAATCGTCTCGAATGTGATGAAGACATTGGTGCCGTGGTACCCACTGACGTTTCCTCTCGAACCATCGCCGCCGGGCAAGGTAGCGGAATTCATGCTGCCGACATGCGGCGCGCGGCCATCCACGCACGAAATCCAGTTGTCCATGTCGAAAACCTGCTGGAGCTTCGACACCTCATGATGATCATTCACACGGCCCGCGTGCCTACCAGGCGTCGCCTTCTCTCCAATCACAGGTGAGCTCGCCGGCGATGGTCAACGCACTGCCGAGAGGGAGAACGTATATGCAGCCGTCCTCGTCGGGCGTTGGTACAACGCCCGTTGGCGTCAGCGCCGACGTAGCACCGCGCCATCTGATCCATCCACGATGCTCGTACATGTTCACCGCTTCGTCGGTAGCGCCCAGAGCGCCGATGTCGTAGGCATTCTCGATGATCCGTTCCAGGGCTTCCATCATCCGTCCGCCGATGCCGTGCCGTTGCCACTCGGGAAGGACGGCGACGCCCTCGACATAGCCGGTTCTCAGTGCCTGCCCACCGTGGAAGACGCGGCGCTGGATGACGGAGGCGTGCCCTACGACGGAGTCGTCGTGCCAGGCGATGGCGTGCATGCCACCGAGGCAATGCTCCCAGTCATGCTCGGTCATCTCGCCCTCGAACGCGATGTCGAGGACTTGGCGGGCCTTCGCCAGCACCGAACGATCGACATCGGCGGTGTGTGCGACCTGTAGTAGGAACTCTCCAGGCTGCGGGGCGCTCACCAGCGCCGACGCTAGCGGTGCGTCTCGATCGATACCAATGGAATACGAGGTGAGGAGATACGAATGAGTGAGATCGCTGATCGCTACCGAAGGGTGTCCGATGGGATGACGCGGACCGTCGAAGCGGTTCCGTCCGACGCGTGGGGGGAATCCCGCACCGTGCGAAGGATGGGTCGCACGCGATGTGGTTCGCCACATGGTTGAGTGGATCCCCGGGTTTCTACGCGCCGGCGCCGACATCGATCTGCCCAAGGGGCCATCGGTCGACGACGATCCGGTCGCGGCCTGGCAGGAACTCACGGATGGAATCCAACGGGTGCTCGAAGACCCGCAGACTGCGCAAAGCCAGTTCGAGCATCCCCGTGCAGGGCGCCACTCCGTTGAGAATGCAATCGACATGTTCTTCTTGGGCGACGTCTTGATCCACACCTGGGACCTGGCGCGGGCAACCGGGCTCGACGAGAACCTCGATGCCGATGAGGTCCACCGAATGCTGACGGGCGTCGAGCCGTACGACGAGATGTTGCGCGCCAGCGGTCAGTATGGTCCGCGGATCGAAGTCCCGAGCGATGCTGATGAGCAGGCGAGATTGATTGCATTCATGGGACGGCAGCCGTAGATCTGAGTGCTCGTCCCGAAATTTTCGTCGACTGTGTCGATTCAGGCACAGGTCGTTCGTGTAGAGGGCAACGAGAGACCTGGTGAGTGCCGGGTCCGAAAAAAAGGAGAACCGAAATGACGCAGTACCTGTTGTCCGTCCATGGTGTCGAGGGCGAAGAGATTCCCGCACCGGATGAAATGCAGAAAATCTTCAAGGCCGTCGACGATCTCAACACCAAGATCCAGAAGCAGGGCTCGTGGGTCTTCGCCGGTGGCCTGCACCCGGCGAACACCGCAACCGTCGTCCGCGTCCAGAATGGCGACGTGGTGACCAGCGATGGTCCGTTCGCCGAGTCGAAGGAGCAGCTCGGTGGATTCTGGATCGTCGAACTGCCCGATCTCGATGCCGCGCTGGCTCTGGCCGCCGAAGCGACGGTCGCCTGCGCCGCACCCATCGAGGTTCGCCCGTTCCAAGACGAGCCGAGCTGAACGGGCCCAATGACTGGAGCGGTCAATGGATCTGACATCGAGCGCGTGTTTCGCGCCGAGTCGGGCCGAGCGGTGGCAAGCCTGGTCCGCTTCTTCGGTGATATCGACATCGCCGAGGAAGCGGTCCAGGAGGCTTTCGCGATCGCCATACAGCGGTGGCCCGAAACCGGCCTGCCGCCGAGCCCAGCGGGTTGGATCATCACCACGGCACGGAATCGGGGTCTTGACCGCGTGCGACGTGAATCGTCGCGCAACGACCGTCAACAGCAGGCGTTCCTGGTGTACGCCACCGAAGCGCACACAGAGGTAGGACCGGTGGAAGACGAGCGACTTCGACTGATCTTCACCTGTTGTCACCCCGCGCTCGGCCCCGAAGCCCAAGTGGCGCTGACGCTGCGCCTGATCGCAGGCCTACAGACGCCGGAGATCGCGCGTGCACTGCTCGTGACGGAGCCGACCATGGGCCAGCGCCTGGTGCGGGCCAAGAGCAAGATTCGCGCCGCCAACATCCCATACCGGGTCCCCGACGACCACGAGCTGCCCGACCGATTGCGGTCGGTACTCGCCGTGGTGTACCTCATCTTCAACGAGGGTCACGTCGCCACCAGCGGACATGCGCTGATCCGCGAGGATCTGTGCGGCGAAGCCATTCGCCTCACACGCGTGTTGGTGGAGTTGATGCCCGACGAAGGCGAGGCGCAGGGCTTGCTCGCGCTGTTGCTGCTGACCGAGGCGCGTCGACCAGCGCGCGTTTCGGCCGACGGATCGCTCGTTCGCCTAGGCGAGCAGGATCGTTCGTTGTGGAACAGTGCGCTGATCGAGGAGGGTCATGCGATCGTGCGAGCATTGCTGCGACGCGGCATACCCGGGCCGTACCAGATCCAGGCCGCCATCGCCGCCGTGCACGCCGACGCTGCGACTGCCGAAGCCACCGACTGGTCGCAGATCGTCCAGCTCTACGACCAACTGCTGATGTACACGCCGACACCGATCGTTGCCCTCAATCGAGCCATCGCCGTTGCTGAACTCGATGGACCCGAGCCGGCGTTGGCCATCATCGAGCAACTCGACCTCGGCAACTTCCACCTGTATCACGCCGCTCGCGCCGATCTGCTCGAACGGCTCGGACGAGTCGATGAGGCGACTGACTCCTATGACCGCTCGATAGATCTCACCACCAACATGGTGGAGCAAGATCACCTGCGCCGGCGCCGCGCCGACTTACATCTCCACTGATGCTGGGCATCGATTCGATCCAGGCCGCGATGAGAGATGAGCCGCTCGGCTCCGCACATCTCTCATCACACCGGTGGCGGGTCGCGACGCGATGAGAGATTTGCGGCCTCGGGCGGCTCATCGCTCATCACACGGGTTCTGCCTGCGAGCTGGCACTGATCGACAGCACGTCACCGTGCCTGCGGGGCAGACACGGTGACATGGTGATGGTCGTCGAACTCCTCGACGAACGGCTCGCTACGCCGACCCCGACGGGTGAAGGAGCCGACGACGGGACGGGGCGGTGTCGTCGTCGACAGCGAACGTGACCAGCACGGCACCAGTAGGGAGGAGGCTGGTGGTGATCATCGTTGACTTCCTTCGTCGGGAGCGGAGCGAACCGCCGCATTGTGCCTCACGCCGACTTGACCCTTGCTGAAGACAGCTGAAGACGTCTTCAGCTTGCGCGTGTGAGACTGGAGGCGTGCGTCTACTCGTGGTCGAAGACGAGGTGCGTCAGGCCGCTGCGTTGAAGCGCGGCCTCGAGGCCGAGGGTTTCGCTGTTGACGTTGCAAGCAACGGAACCGACGGCCTGTGGCTGGCGACCGAGCAGCCGTACGACGCGATCGTGTTGGACGTGATGCTGCCCGGACTCAATGGCTACAAGGTGTGTGCCGCGTTGCGCGACAAGCAGATCTGGACGCCCGTGCTCATGCTGACGGCGAAAGATGGCGAGCTCGACGAAGCGGAGGCGCTCGACACCGGTGCCGACGACTTCTTGTCGAAACCGTTCTCCTACGTTGTCCTGGTAGCGCGGTTACGCGCCCTGCTGCGACGCGGTGGTTCCGCGCAGCCACCGGTGCTGCAATCCGGCAGCATCGACCTCGACGTCGCCGCGAGGGCATGCCTCGTCGACGGCCAACCGGTGGAACTGACGCCTCGCGAATTCTCCGTCGTCGAGTACCTGATGCGCCGCCTCGGCGAGGTCGTGCCCAAGTCGGAGATCCTCGAGCACGTGTGGGACTTCGCCTTCGACGGCGACGACAACGTGGTCGAGGTGCA
>JBDTWJ010000008.1:0-46333 GCA_040006755.1 Ilumatobacteraceae bacterium
GCACCTTGGTCCGCAACGACGGCTTCGGGATCCTCAAGCAGATGTTCGCTCGCGGGTACTCCGAAGGCGACGCGGCCGAAGCCACGTTCCCCGAGTACGTGCAGCGGCCGACCGAGGCAGACGCCGACGAGGTGCACATCACCTTCGCCGAGGAGACCGGTCGAGGCTTCTATGACCAGATCGAAGACGCCGTGGCAGCAGGCGACGAAGACCCGTTCTTCGACTTCTCGAAGATGCCCTCCGACTGGGAAGTACCTGAGGCCCAGCCGCTCGCAACCCGGTAACCGAGGTTTCAGATGGCTGATCTCAAGGAGGAGTTGCACCGGCAACTGCGCGTCGCTCGCGCAATCACGATGTCGAAGTTGCGTGGATTGAGCGAGCACGACATGCGGCGTCCGATGACTCCCACCGGCACCAACCTGCTCGGCCTCGTGAAGCACCTCGCCGGACTGGAGTATGTGTACTTCGGCGACTCGTTCGACCGTCCACCGCCCGACAAGATGTTGTGGGTGGAAGACGGCACGATCTGGGACGGCGCCGATATGTGGGCAACCGCCGACGAGACCAGCGAGGAGTTGATCGCGCTCTACGAGCGGGCAGGCGCGCACGGCGATGAAACCATCGACGCGCTCGACCTCGATGCACCCGGCTCGGTGCCCCACTGGCCTGACGATCGCCGCGCGACCACGCTGGGTGTGTTGCTGATTCGGATGGTTACCGAAACAGCACAGCACGCCGGGCATGCCGACATCATTCGCGAACTCATCGACGGACGGGCCGGCAACGACGCGAACTTTGCGACCGACATCGATTGGGTCGGTTATGTCACTCGCGTGCAGGGTGCCGCGGACTCGTTCTCGTCAGATCGGTAGGTCACCAGTCGCGGTTCTCGTCGATCCATGGTCGCGGTACGCGGCGATGGTTCGCTGGGCGATGCGCATCTGATGCACTTCGTCGGCTCCATCCGCGAACCGCGCCCAGCGCGCATGTTGGTACATGCTGGCGAGTGGTGTGTCGGTGGAATATCCGAGCGCGCCATGCACCTGGATGGAGCGGTCGATGACACGTCCGAGCATATTGGCGACGAAATGCTTGGCCATCGAAACCTCTGACTTGAAGTCGAGTCCTTGGTCGATGCGATAGGCGGCGTGGAGCACCATCAACTTTGCCTGGTACAGCTCCATGGTCGAGTCGGCGATCATCCATTGGACGCCCTGCTTCTCGGCAAGAACTGAGCCATGCGAGTAGCGATACAACGAGCGGTCGACCATCATGTCGAGTGCCGTCTCGGCCTGTGCGATCCAGCGCATGCAGTGGGCGAGCCGGGCCGGGCCGAGACGGTATTGGCCCAGCAGGTGACCCTGCCCGCGACCGCCGAGCATGTTGGAGTTCGGCACACGAAGGTCTTCGATGACGATCTCGCTGTGGCCGGTGCCGCCGTGCATGGTCTCCACCTCGCGCACGCGGTTCCATCCCGGCGACGGGATGTCGACGATGAACGCCGTGTTGGCAGCCTGCGGTAGATCGGGATTGTTTTCGGTCCTTGCCAGCAGGATCGCAAAGGCGGCGCGGCGCGCATTGGAGATGAACCACTTGTGCCCATTGATGACCCATTCGTCGCCGTCCTGTATTGCGGTGGTGCGGATCAATGTGGGATCGCTGCCGGCGACTTCAGGCTCGGTCATCGCGAAGCAGCTCATCTTGTGACCGTCGCACAGCGGGCGCAGATACTTTTCCTTTTGCTCCGGCGTCGCCCAGTGCAGCAGCGTGTGCATATTGCCTTCATCGGGTGCCTGGCAGTTGAGCACGAACGGTCCGTACGATGCCCGAGCTGCCTCGGCCTGCACCATCGCCAGCTCAACGTGACCCAGGCCCATGCCGCCCCACTCCGTCGGCATCTGCGGCAGCCACAGTCGTGCATCCTTTGCCGCCTGTCGCATGCCGATCAGCAACGACAGATACTCCTTGCGATCCATTCGCTCGGGATCGCTGATCTTTGCCTCGCCGGGCTTCACCACCTCGTCGACGAACGACCTGACCCGTAGCCGGATTTCTTCCAAGGCGGGAGAGAGCGTGAAGTCGATGGCCATGGGGTCATCGTCGCAGCTGCGCCGCGTGACGTGCGAGCCGACGCCCGTTGCGCTCCGACGATCGTCGACCTACTGCGAAGTGTCGACATCCACTGTTGACAGCGGGTCTACGCTTCGGCCACCGAAGTCGGGACGGGAAAAATGAGCCCCACCCGGGTCAACAGACCGGGTGGGGCTTCATTTCGATGTCGAGCGGGTGCTCGGCAGTTGTCAACGGGTGGAGGTGAGGGGAATTGAACCCCTGGCCTCAACAGTGCGATTGTTGCGCTCTGCCAACTGAGCTACACCCCCGTTGGAGACCCTGAGTGTAGCGGTGCAGCTATGCGCCGACCACGAGGGAGATCTGCCGCCGGGCCGCTAGGCGGCGTTGAACCAGTTGGTTTGGGCGTCGCGAGGGGCTTCGAGCGAACGGATCTGCACCAGCTTGTAGCAGTAGCCACACAGCGACATGAAGGCGAACGCGAACGCGTAGACCATGGAGTTGGCCTTGGTGGTCGCAGCCAGGAACGCAGTGACGCCCGTGACGAGGATCAGCATGAAGAAGATGTTGGCCCGACGGCGACGAATCAACTCTCGTTGGCTGACCTTGTGCAGGTGCGCCTGCCGGTGTTGGCCGGTGCTGCGGTCGAGCGTCGCTGCGTGCATGCGCTGGCCGGCCACCGCTGGGGTGGCAACACGATGCATCTGTCCGGGTCGACCAGGTGCCGCCGGACGCGACAGCGGCGATGGTGCCAGGGGACGACCCATGGACCGCATCGGCACCATCGTGCGGGTAGGCACGGCGCGCTGAAGGGTGGAAAGCTGACGACGGAAGTCTGTGACCGATGAGTTGGGTCGATTCTCGACTCGGGACCGCAGCAGCGGTGGGATCAAAACCGCGGCCCAAGCAGCGAGAACGGCCAAGAGCACAATTTTGCTCATCGGCTACGCGATTCCTTCGTCAGACAACTATTCACGATCCGTTCACGATCTTTCTGAGTGGCACGCCGGCTAACACGACATTAACCGACGCGTTGTTTCATTACGAATCTACTACATTCGTAACACTATTGGCCGACACGCTATCAGCTCGCCGATACGTACCGGACCGCCCCCCGGTCTTCTCCCACAGCGCCAGCTCGCCGATCACCATGCCGCGATCAGCGGATTTGCACATGTCGTAGATGGTGAGGGCGGCTATTGCGCATGCGTGCAACGCCTCCATCTCCACGCCGGTGCGGTCGACCGTGTCGACCTGCGTCTCGATCGCCACGTGGTCGTCGCCGATCTCGAAGTTGACGTGCACTGACCCGACCAGCAGTGGATGGCAGAGCGGAATCATGTCGCTGGTGCGCTTTGCAGCCTGGATGCCGGCGACACGCGCCACCGCGAGCACGTCGCCCTTCTTCACCTCTCGGTTGGCGATCGCCGCCGTGGTGTCTGGAGCCATGAAAACCTTGCACCGGGCGACGGCACGACGGTGGGACGGTTCCTTCGGGGTCACGTCGACCATACGCGCTCGACCCATGGGATCGAGGTGGGAGAAGGCGAGATCGCTCATTCAAGTCGTCACACTAGTGAATTCTGCGCGGTCTGGCTCGACATCTAGCCCGTTCGCACGAGACCGGTGTCGACGACTTCGAACGCCGTGCCGGGAATCGACTTCAACTGGTTGAGGTCGTCATCGTTCCATCCGGGGTTCGGCGCACCCTGGAAAAACCAGTTGCTGCCGTTGTCGGCGACGATGAGGCCATACCGCTGCATCGCCGCAGCTATCACCTTGGACTGACCGGTGAGAGCGTTGACGTCGAAGTCAGCGCGCAGCCGCAACCGCATGCCCATCGCCGGAAGCGTCGGGTCGGAGTTGCTGGACGCGAAGTGTGTGGCCGGCAAGACGTAACCCTTCTGCGTTTGCGAGAACGTGGCCCGGATTGCGTGGCCGATGAATCCGGCCGCAACCTCGTCGTAGCGCACGAGACCGGGGAGGATCGGTAACCCTGCGGCGTCGGCACTGGTCCAGCCGAGAGGACGCAGCGCGCCGGTGTTGAGGTCGAACTTGGCACCCGACGCTGCGACCCAACCGGCGCCGGAACGTCGACCGACGAACAACTCGTAGAGCTGGCAGCTGCCTTCTTGCACCACCAGCACGTGCTGGTCGCCGCCCGCGCCACCCCCTTCGACGGGAGCGCTCAACGGGATGGGGAACGGTCCGGGATCACTCTCGTCGCCATACGCGTCGTACGTGATCGGCACGGCCGGCTGGTCTGCCGGAACGATCACATAGGGGATCCCATACAGAGGGTTCTCGCCGAAGTCGGGATGCAGGTTGTCGCCGCCAACAGCCTGGATGTGGCTGATGATCTCAGCGCTACGAGGGTGCAACGGCGCTGAGGCGACTTCCTGGTTCCACGCATTGGTAACCGGAAAGACGGAGCACGCGCCGATGCGCGGGCCGGGCGGTGCCAGGCGCTTCGCGGGTTGGCTGACCGTTGCGCCGCCGACGATCGACGTCGGAGCCGCGGATGCGACCGCGGCCAGACCGAGACCAGCGATCACGACGGCGCCGATCGGCCAGCGTCGAACCACCAGGGTCAGCCGCCGATCTGACTCATCGAACGTTTCGGGCGAGAGAACGACACCTGATTGATCTGGTGTCCTGCCCACTTCGTACCGACGGCACGCTGGATCTCAGCTGCCAGCGCATCGTCGTCGGCGCCGTCGCGAATGAGCTTGCGAAAATCGAACTCTGTGGTGGCGAAGAGGCACGTACGGAACTGGCCGTCGGCGGTGACACGAACGCGATCACAGTCACCGCAGAACGGCTTGGAGACCGAGGGGATCACTCCGACCGTTCCACGTCCGTCGAGATAACGCCAACGATCGGCGGGCGCTGCACCGCGAGAAGTCATCTGCTCGAGAGGAAAGGCGTCGGCGATGGCCTCGACGATCTCATCTTGGGTGACGACCTGGTCGTTGACCCAGTGACCGCCGGCGTCGAGCGGCATGTACTCGATGAAGCGCACCTCCACGTCGTTGTCGCGTCCGAACCGAGCGAGATCGACGATCTCGTCGTCGTTGACTCCACGCTGCACGACCGCATTGATCTTGACCGGTGCGAAGCCCGCTTCCTTCGCCGCCTCGATGCCGTCGAGCACGCTCGCCAACTCGTTGCGGCGGGTGATCTTCAGGAACCGATCGGCACGCAAGGTGTCGAGGCTGACGTTGACTCGATCGAGCCCTGCCTGGCGCAACTCGCGGGCCACGAGTCGGAACGTGGCGCCGTTCGTCGTGAGTCCGATGTCAGGTGCCCTGCCTGCCCGCGGCGACGCAGAGGTCGATGGCACGCGCAGTTCGGCGAGCTTGCTGACGAGAAGCGGGAGGTGGGCACGCACCGTCGGCTCCCCGCCGGTGAGTCGCAGGCCATCGACTTCGAAGCGCTCGACGAAGATTCTTGCCAGCCGATGGATCTCCTCAAACGTCAAGACCTCGCTGCGCGGAACCCACACCATGCCCTCTTCCGGCATGCAGTAGGTGCAGCGGAAATTACAGCGATCGGTGACCGAGATGCGCAGGTCACGAATGGTTCGTCCGAAGGGATCGACCAGATCCATGCCGATCAGACTATCGAGAGCAGCATGGTCGCGACGGGGTCGCCGGGCTGAATACCGTCGCCGTCGGGAACAATGGCTATGGCGTCGGCCAGCGAGGTTGCAGCCAGCTGATGACTGCCCTGCGCACCGACGGAGCTGACGTGATATCGGCCATCGGCCTGGAAGGAGCCCGAAACCCGCAGGTAGTGCGTCTTGCCGTCGGCTTGGCGGCGCAGGCCGTCGTCGGCGATGGCTGAAACCGTGGTGCGCTCGAGGACCGTGTGGCCCATCATCTTGCGCAGCGCGGGGCGGGCGAACAGCTCGAAGCTGATCATCGAGCTGACCGGGTTTCCCGGAAGGCCGAACACCGGTGTCAGCCGATCCCCCGCCGCGAGCAGCCCGAAGGCGAACGGTTTGGCCGGCTTGATGGCAATCTGCATCCATCGCATCTCGGCTATGCGCGACAGCACCGCCTTCACCACGTCGTACTCCCCCATGCTGACCCCACCACTGGTGAGGATGGCGTCGTGCGACGCAGCGGCATCGCGCAACATCGCCTCGAGCGCTGCCTCATCGTCGCGCACGACCCCGAGGTTGACCGGCTCGCAACCGGCTTCGGCGACCAATGACAACAGCATCGCCTTGTTGCTCTCGCGAATCTGGCCCGGCTCGAGCGCCGAACCGTCGCTGATCAACTCGTCGCCCGTCGACAGGACGGCGACTCGCGGTCGATGAAACACCCGAACTCGGTTGGCGTTGACACTGGCCAGCACCCCCGCCACGGCGGGCCGCACCACGGTGCCGGCAGCGAACACCTCGGTACCGATGTGAACGTCATCGCCGACGCCGCGTACTGACGCGCCGGTCGTCACCGAGCGATTGATCACCACGTCGCCGCCGTCCTGCTCGGTGTCTTCGACCATCACCGAGGCATCGGCGCCCGCCGGCATTGGCGCCCCGGTCATGATGCGGATGGCCTCGCCGGCGCCGACGACGCGGTCGGTCGACCAGCCGGCCGCAACCTCGCCAACGATGCGCAGCCGTGCGGGCGTCACCGCAACATCCTCTGCCCTGACCGCGTAGCCGTCGACGGCCGAGTTCGCAAAGGGGGGGACGTCCTCGGGTGCCACGACGGGCTCAGCCAGAACGGCTCCCCCGGCCTCTGCGATCGAAACCTCGACCACCTCGCCGACAGGGCAACGATCGAGGACATATCGACTCGCCTCACGTTCGCTGATCACGTCCCGAACGGTACCGTTTCAGCGGTGAGCACTTACACCGCGCTGCCTGCGAGCGGTCACACGGCGCGGTGGTCAACGTGGGAAGGCGACAACGTCGAGGTGACCGAGCTTTCGTGGGAGAACGAGGGCTGGACTGTCAGCGGACAGGTCGAGCGAGAGAGGGTGCAGTACGTGATCCGATTGTCGGCATCGTGGCAGATGCGGCAGTTCTTGCTGTTTCGCGACCTCGACGACCCCGACCTGTGGCTTGCGACCAACGGTTCGGCGCGCTGGGGAGAGATGAACGGCGCCCATCGCGTCGAGCTCGACGGTTGCTACGACATCGCCCTGCCGATCACGCCGTTCACCAACTCCTTGCCGATCCACCGGCTGCCGCTTCATGTCGGAGACAGCGCTGAGCTACCCGTAGTGACCGTCGACGTCGAGACCCTCGACGTGAAGCCGGAGACGCATCGCTACCTCCGACTCGACACGCATCGATGGGCGTTCGCCAGTGGTGATCATTTCGTCGAGTTCGACGTCGATCAGCACGGTTTGGTGATGGACTACCCCGGAAGGTTCCGCCGGATCAGCTGAGCCGAGCACGCAAATAGGCACCGAATTCGTCGCCGATCGCCAGATCGTCGAGAGCGATGTCGACAACCGCACTCAACCACCCGAGCGGCGTACCCGTGTCGTACCGGCGAATGTCGGAGAGCACTCCGTGGAAGGGGCTACGCGCAGCCTGCGCCCGAAGCGCATCGGTGAGTTGGATCTCGCCTCCGCTGCCGGGCTCCAGTCGCTCGATCTCGCCGAACACGTCGGGCGTCAGCACGTAGCGTCCGATGATGATGAGATCGCTCGGCGCGTCTTCGACGGAGGGCTTCTCGACCATCGTGCGGATCCCGATGACACCCGACTCGTCGAGCGCTGTCGACGGTTCGATGACACCGTAGGAGCTGAGCTGCTCGCGGGGTATGCGCTTGAGACCGACGACGCTGCCACCGGTCGACTCGCACAGCCTGGCCATCTGGTCGAGCAGCGACGAGTCGCCCATCAACTCGTCGGGCAGCATCACCGCGAACGGCTCGTCACCTACAGCCTCTGCTGCACAGCCGACGGCGTGCCCGAGGCCGAGGGGGGCGTCCTGGTAGGCGAAGCTCACGCGTGTGTCGCGGCCGATCGACTCGAGCCGATCGGCCATGTCGTGGCGTTCGGTGGATCGAAGCTTTTCGAGCACTTCGACCGATGATTCGAAGTAGGCCTCGATGGCCGGCTTGTTACGACTGGTAACGACGACGATGTGGTCGATGCCGGCACCCACCGCCTCGTCGATGATCAGTTGCAGCGCCGGCGTGTCGATGATGGGCAAGAGCTCCTTTGGCACCGCCTTGGTCGCGGGGAGAAACCTTGTGCCCATGCCCGCGGCGGGGATGACGGCGGTTCGAACCTGCATGCCGGAGGATGTTACGACGCAACCGTCGTCCGCTAGCATTAGCACTCGAACCGTTCGACTGCTAACGCCATGGCGGAGCCGATATGCCTACCTACGTGTACAAATTCGTTGATACCGGCGAAACCGTCGAGGTGCAGCAAGCCTTCACCGACGATGCGCTGACTCACGCCAAGCATCCGTCGACCGGCGAGGAGATGAAAGTCAAGAAGGTCTTCACCCCGGTCGGTGTCACGTTCAAAGGTGGCGGTTTCTACAAGACCGACAGCCGCGGCGGCAAGTCGAAGTCCTCGTCGACCGCAGCATCCACCGACTCGTCGACCTCCTCGTCGGACTCGACGTCGTCGTCGTCGGACTCATCGTCCACGGCGACCAAAAGCGATTCGGGCACCAGCTCCACGGCCGCAGCAGCATCGCCGTCGACGCCCGCCAAGACAGCGTCCACCTCCGACTGAACGACTGAGCGGGCCGATACAGTCGGCCGTCAACTTCCTCCAATCGCCTCGTCATGAGGCCTCATCATGAGACGAGCGCGATCAGTCGGGGGAGGTGGTCTGTTGCACCAGCTCGCTTGGGTGCGTCTGATCGTGGCGCGCCACCCCTGGATCTACTGGCTGTCGGTCATGGTCGTCGCGGGAATGGTCGGTCTCGGTGTCGTTCGAGCGATGGCCGACATCGATGCCGCACGCCGGTCATGGGGCGAGAAGCAGACTGTCTGGATAGCCTCGGCGGCGATCGAGCCCGGTCAAGCAATCTCGGCCACCGGTCGCAGCGTTCCGCGTGCGGTCGTGCCCATCGGCGCCGTGGATTCTGCGCCAGATGGATCGATGGCCCGACAGCACATCGGACTGGGAGAGATCATCGTCACTTCCGATCTTTCCGCCGGTGGATCGGTCGGTCTCATTCCCGTTGGCTGGGTCGGGTTCGCCGTCACAGCGCCGGTCGCCCATTTCTCCGTCGGCGACCACCTCAACGTGTACTCCGGCGATCAGTTCGTCGGCGCCGGCGTCGTGATCGGCGTAGGCGAATCCGATCTGATGGTCGCCGTCGAGGCCGACGCCGCGCCCGCTCTGTCGACGGGAGTTCTCTCCGGCACCCTCACGCTCGCACTCACCCGCGGCCCGTGACGGCGAGGCCAGGTACGAAACATCCGGATCCGCCGGAGATTTCGTGACTTGCCCAGAGTTTCAGCGCCAGCCGGTGGCGAGGATCACCAGGACCGCAACGCCGAGGGCGCAGCGGTAGATCACGAACGGCATGAAGCTGCGCGTTCTGATGAGGCGCAGCGTGCCCCACACGGCCGCCCAGCCAGACAGGCCGGCGGTGACGATTCCCACGATCATGGGCACGCCGAGGCCATCGGGCACACCGTCGCCGGCCAACTTCAACATCTTGTATGCAACCGCACCGGCGGTGACCGGAATGGCCATCAAGAAGCTGGCGCGCGCCGCTGCATCGCGCGTGAAGCCGAGGAACCGCGCCGCCGTCATCGTGATGCCCGATCGTGACGTGCCTGGGTTCAACGCAAGGATCTGAGCCGCGCCAACCTTCAGCGCATCGTCTCCCTGAAAGTCCAGGAGCTCACGATTTCCTGCGCGGCGATCGGCGATGCCCAGCAGCACGCCGAAGACAATCAGCGACACGGCGATCAGCGCCGGCTTTCCCAGCTTGTTGTCGATCGACTTCTCGAACAACGCGCCGACCACGGCGGCCGGAATCGACGACAACACCAACAGCCAGGCCAGCCTGCCTTGCGGATCTGTAGGGCGCTCACGTCGCACGACCAGTCGAACACCTTCGCGCACATACACGACCAGGTCTCGGCGGAAGTATCCGACGACGGCCGCGAGCGTGCCGAGGTGCAACGCAACATCGAACGCCTTCTCGATCGAGCTGTTGTCGAAGTCGTGCCAGTTGAACAACCACGGCACCAGCAGGAGGTGGCCGCTCGAGGAGATCGGCAGGAACTCGGAAAGTCCTTGCACGAGTCCGAGAACGATCGCATGGATGATGGGCACGACGGATGTCTACTCGACAGTCGTGCCGGGAAGAACTCGCGACGACCAGGGGCGAGCCTCGTCCCAGTGGTGACCGACCGGCCGGCCGAGCCTCAGCTTCGCGAGGAAGTCGCTTGGCCCATCGAAGTCGGGCATCTCGACAAACGCCGCGCCGATTGCGTCGGGAACGTGAGCGTCGCTGCCGGCGCCCGCTGCGAGATCGTGTTGCGCGGCGAACGACGCGGCGCGGTCGTTCAAACTGGGAAGCGAGGTCTTGGCGTTGATCACCTCGACGGCGTCGACCAGCCCCAGTTCGATCAACGCGTTGAGCGCGCCTTCGTTGATGTTGCGCCGCATGGGGTCGTAGGGATGTGGGATGTAGACGATGCCGCCCTGCGCACGAATGGCGCGAGCCGCGTCGTCGGGCTGCACGCCTACGGGGATCCGCTCGTCGAGGAACAGCCCGATGACCTCGCCGGCATGGGTGCGCAATTCCTCGCCCACGATCACGCGACACGACAGACGATCGACGAGATCGACGGCCCCCTTGATGGCGTTGTGATCGGTGATGCACAAAACGTCGATCCCCGACTCGATCACAGCTGCGGCAATTTCTTCGGGAGTGGTCGTCGAGTCACCACTCCACATCGTGTGGCTGTGCATGTCGACGCGCACCCAACCAGCCGGCAGAGCAGCGCCGAGGTGCGGGTGGCGACCCACGGCGGCGGCAAGTGGAGCAGGCACGAGCGGCAACGGTACCCCGTAGGCTCGCCGTGTGCGTTGGTCACCACGCCGCAGGCGGTTCATGCTCATCACGGGCGGTGGAGGGTTCCTCGGCCAGCACCTCGGCATCGCTACCGAGGCCGACGACTGGGAGCTGTTCGCCCCGCCGTCGACGATGATCGACATTCGTCTACGGGAGCGCGTGATCGAGGAGTTCTGCAGCTGGAAGCCGACCGCGATCGTGCATCTCGCTTACCTCAAGGGCGATCGGCGCACGATCGTGGAAGGGAGCCGCAACGTGGCCGAAGCTGCCACGATCTGCGGAGCGCGACTCGTTCACGTGAGCACCGATGCGATCTTCCCAGGGCGGCCGAAGCCATACAGGGAGTACGACGCTCCGTTCCCCATCACCGATTACGGGGTGATGAAGCTCGAGGCCGAGCGGGCGGTCGCAGCCGAGTGCCCGGGCGCCGTGCTGGTGCGCTGCTCGCTGTTGTACGGCACGCGCCGCGTCGCGCAGATCCAGACCGACGTAGAGCTTGCGTTGACGGGAAAGCGGCCGATGAGGTTCTTCACCGACGAGTACCGCTGCCCTGCGCACGCTGCCGACGTCGGTGCCGCGCTCAGCGCGTTGGCCGCGCGCTCGGAGATCCGAGGGCCGCTGAACGTTGCTGGACCGGAAGCCGTCAGCCGGGCAGAGCTTGCCGAGACGTTCGCTCGATGGATGGGGCTCGATCCACGCGGCCTCAGCACAGGCACCATGGCGCTCGCCGGCACGATTCGACCTGGACGCGTCGTGCTCGACACGACGCTTGCGGAAACGTACGGCATTGCGTGCCGCTCGCTCTCGGAGACGCTGGGCCGTCATCCCGTGGGTTAGCAACCTGGTGGGTTGGTTCAGGTACCGCTCATCGTGACGTCGCGGATGACGAGGCTGACGCCGGCGGCCCGCATCGGCAGCCAGTCGATGTCGTTGCCGATCTCGACGACGTCGATCAGCATGCGCTGCAGCGTCGAGGCAATGGTGAATTCGCGGATCGGCCCGCCGACCTGACCGTTCGAGATCATGAGCCCGGAGGCACCCGCCGAGAAGTCTCCGCTGATGACGTTGACCCCGGAGTGCAAGCCGCTGACCGACTGGACCAACACGCCGTCGTCGATGTCGCTGATCAACGCGCTCTGATCACGCTGGCCAGGAAGCAACTGCAACGCGAGGCAGCCCACGCCTGGCGTGCCCTTGAATCCTCCGCGAATGGCGTTGCCCGTACTCCTTCCACCCACGCGTCGCGCGGAGTAGGACGAGTGCACGAATTTGTTGAGCACACCGGCATCGATCAACACATTGCGGCGCGCAGCGAGTCCCTCGCCGTCGAGATCCGTCGCGGTGTAGGCCTTCGGGTTGGTGGGATCGTCGACCAGCGTCACGATCGAGTTGGCAACACTCTCGCCGAGCCGGTCCTTGAACAGGCTGCGACCCTTGGCCACGCTCTCGCCGTTGAGCGTGCTGGAGATGATGCCGAGGAAGCTGGCCGTGATGTACGGATCGAGCACCACCGTGGTGCGCTTCGTGGCGGGCTTCGTGGCACCGAGCAGCCGGGTCGCCCTGTCGCTGGCTTCCTTGGCAGCCTTCCCGAGATCGAACTCTTCCGGTGATCGGCCGACGCTGAAACCGAACCCGGTCTGGGTCTCGTCGCCGTCGTCGGCGAGCGTGCTGACAACCACGTAGCAGCCGTTCTCGCGACCCGTGCGACGAATGCCGGTCGTCGTGGCAACCGCGGATTCGGATGCGACGTCGGCGTAGTTGGCATCGTCGACGCGAATCCTCGAATCGACGCCGAGCGTCAGCCTCTCGAGCTCCTTGGCCAAGGCGATCTTGCCGTCGGTGGTGTAGTCGGCGAGTACCCCGCTCCACAGGTCTTGCTCGATGACGTCGATACCGTCGGGTTCGGCGAGACCAGCCCATTCGTCGGGCGTGCCGAACTGCACGTTATCGCGCGCCTCGGCCAACACTTCTTCGACGGCTGCCTCGTCGAGCACACCCGCGTAGGCAAACCCGGTGCGACCGTCGCGGATGACGCGAATGCCGACGCCCTCTGTCTGAGCAGCGACGAAGTGTTCGACCTCACCCTCGTAGATGCGGATGTCGGTCTCTGCGTCGCGCGACACGAAGGCCTCGACTTGCTCGCCCAGTCGTGCCATCGCCACCACTCGGTCGGCAATCGCCTGCAGTTCGGCGACTCCTGTCATGCTGCCGTTCCACCGATGGTGAGGGCCTTCACCCGAAGCGTCGGTTGACCGTCGCCGACAGGTACGCCCTGACCGTCCTTGCCACACGTACCGGGATTGCCCATCGCAAAGTCGTTGCCCAACAGATCAATGTCGCGTAGCACTTGTGGACCGTTGCCCAGCAGGTTGCCTTCGCGCAACGGCTCGGTGATCTCGCCGTTCTCGATGAGGTATGCCTCGGTCATGCCGAAGACGAAGTCGCCCGTCGCAGTGTTGACGCTGCCGCCACCGAGCTTGGCCACGTACACGCCGTGCTCGGTATCGCGAACGATGTCGTCGGGATCCTCGGCGCCGTTGAGCACGAAGGTGTTGGTCATCCGCACCATGGGAAGGTGCATGTAGCTCTGGCGACGGCCATTGCCGGACTGCTTGCGTCCTTCGTTGCGGGCGCGGAGGTAGTCCCACATGTAGTCGGTGAGAACGCCGTCCTCGATCAACACGTTGTACTGACTCGGGTGACCTTCGTCGTCGATTCCGATGGCACCCCACTCGCCGCTCATGGTCCCGTCGTCGACGAGCGTGACGAGTGGCGAGGCAACCAATTCGCCTTGCTTGCCGCGGTACACGCTGCCGCCCTTGGCAATGAGGTCGGCCTCGAGACCATGGCCACAAGCCTCGTGGAACAACACGCCGCCGCTGCCACGCTTGATGACGACGGGCATCGTGCCGCTGGGTGCCGGGCGGGCGCCGAGCTTGACCAATGCCTGGCGAGCGGCATCGCGAGCGAGCTCCTCGACGTCGATCCGATCGAACATCTCGAAACCGAAGGTGTGCCCCGTGCTCTGGAAGCCCGTCTGCATCCCGGCGTCGCCGTTGGCGACGACGCTGATGCGGACTGATTGGCGGGCCTGCTCGTCGGAGGCCAGCAGGCCGTGCGTGTTGGCGATCATGATGCGCTTGCGACTGTCGGCATACCCCGCGCTGACCTGCACGATGGCACCACCGCTGGCGCGGGCAGCCTCGTCGACTCGCTGCAGCAACGCGACCTTCTCGGTCTTGGAAACCTGATCGGCGAACCGTTCGACCGGGCTGACGTGTCGCTCGGGCTGTCGAGTGAGTGCGACGACGTTCTCGCCACCGGTGCCCTGGCTCGCGGCCGCCGCAGCGGCCTCGGCAGCGGCGCGCAGGCCCGATTCGCTGAGGTCGGCGGTGTGCGCGAAACCTGTTGTGTCGCCCTTGACAACGCGGATACCGGCGCCACGATCGCGGCCACTGGTGACCTGTTCGATGCGGCCGTCATCCAGACCCGCCATCGTGAGACGCTTGTCTTCGACGAAAACCTCCGCGAACTCGCCGCCCGTGCGCATTGCTGTGCCGAGGACCCGTTCGAGCACGTCGGATTCGACGACATCATGTCCGGTCATTGTTGCTCCCAATCATCCCGACGATCATCCAGCGAGCCTACCGAGAAGGTCATCGAGGTCCAGCGTGTCGAACGACCAGCGATCTCTCCATCAACCTGACGAAATCTCCGCTCATCGCCCACTGGCACTGCGCCGATAGAAGAGCATGAGGATGGGTCGCTGGTCGACGTCGTGCGTGGTGATGCTGGCATTCGGGCCCGTTTCCGCCTGCAATCCCGCCGATCGCGCCGAACAGGCCGTGGAGGAGATCGACTCCGGCAACGTCGCAGCATGTGCCCAGGAGCGCTCGACGATCCAACTCGCATTGGAGGCGTACACCATGCTGAAGCCCGACAGCCCGGTCAGCGAGGCGGCGATGGTGGCCGACGGCTACATCCGACAAGAGTCGGTCTTGATGGACATCGCTCCCGACGGCAGGGTCGTCGCCGCGCCCGGCACGGTCTGCACCTGAGCGCCACGCCTAGCCGAGGTTGGACGTGCGCGGATAGACGTCGCTTGGTTCCGTCAGCACGTTGACGAGGTACGGGACGCCAGCTGCGAATGCTCGATCCAGCGCCGGCCCGATCTGTTCGGGATCGGTCACGAGCTCACCGGCGCCGCCAAGGGCGCGCACGACCTCGTCGTACCGGCACCCGGGTTGCAGGTCGCAGGCGACGTCCCAGCCGTAGATCATCTGCATCGGATGCTTCTCCAGGCCCCACATCCCGTTATTGCCGACGATCATCACGACCGGCAGATTGTGACGAACCATCGAATCGACGTCCATCAGACTGAAGCCGGCGGCGCCATCTCCCATCAGCAGCGCGATCTGACTCGAAGGTCGGGCGACACGAGCCGCGAGCGCGTACCCGGGACCGTTGCCCAGACATCCGTATGGACCGGTGTCGAGCCAGCACCCGGGTTGGAAGACTTCGACGAACTTGCCGGCGTACGACGCGAAATCGCCACCGTCGCAGATCACGACGGCGTCGCGAGCCAAACGCTTCGCCAACTCGCCGTAGATCCGTGAGGGCCGTATCGGCACGTTCGTCGCGCTCAGCATCAACTGATCGGACTCGCGGCCCGACGTTTCGGCTGCACGCAACTCTGCGATCCAAGGATCGTGATCGGCTGGCGAACCGCTGTACTCGCCCAATGATCGCAACACCTCGGCGAGGTCACCGACGACCGTCGTGACCTCCACGTGGTGAGCGGCTTGCGACGCGGCATCGACCACGTGCGCGATGCGCGCATCGCCGAACCGGCCGAATCCCAAGCGGAAGTCGAGCGGAGTCCCAAGCACCACGACGAGATCGGCGCGTTTTTTCAGCAGGCCGCGCGTGCGAAGGAAGACGAGCTCGTCGTCCGCTGGCAACATGCCGCGTCCGAGCCCGTTGAAGAAGCACGGCACGCGCAGGCGCTCGACCGCTGCCCGAAGCTCGTCCCACGCCCCATCCCAATACACATCGCTGCCGACGATGAACGCTGGTCGTTGTGCGTCGGCTATCAGCGACGCGAGTTGACCGACCTGGTCGGGGTCTGGTGCCGTGCCGAAGCGGACGTCTCGATCGACCAGACCGAACTCGCCGGATGAGGGTCCGAACATGTCGAGGGGGAAGTCGAGGAAAGTGGGGCCGCGGTGCGGGGTCATCGCCAGAGTTGCAGCGGCATGAACCATCGCGCCGGCCTGGGCTGCGTCCTTCACGGTTGCGGCCGATTTGGTGATCGATGCGACCACCGGCACGTGATCCATCTCCTGCAGCGAGCCCGATCCCCAACGCAACTCGGGCGCCCGCCCACCCAGCACGACCAGAGGTGAGCCGTTGAAGTAGGCGGTCGTGATCGCGGATATCCCGTTGGTGATGCCTGGTCCGGCCGTCAGCGCGGCGAGGCCGGGGCGACGTGTGAGTTTTGCCCAACCTTCGGCAGCGAACGTCGCGGTCTGCTCGTGGCGCGTGTCGACGACGCGCATGCCCTGATTGCGTGCAGCCTCGTAGAGCGGCCAGATATGACCGCCGTTCAACGTGAACATCACGTCGGTGCCAAACGCGAGCATCGCCGCGATTGCCTGCTGGCCGGCGTGGCCCTCGATCTGTCGGGTCATGTACATCGACCCAGTGTTCCAGACGATGCCCGGATTGTCGGCCGTCGAGCGCCTGGCCACGTCCTGCGCGACCGACACCACGGATTGCACCTGAATACCGAGCCACACATGACGAGCAGTAACGTTCGTGTCCGTCATGTCGCTGCCCGAGATCCGTCAGCCTGCAGATCTGCGGGCTCTGAGTTACCCCGAGCTCGACGACCTAGCCGGAGAAATCCGCGACTTCGTGGTGCAGGCCGTAGCCGAGACGGGCGGGCATCTCGGGTCGAACCTCGGCATCGTCGAACTGACGCTCGCGCTGCATCGGGTCTTCGATTCACCCACCGATGCAATCCTGTGGGACACCGGCCACCAAGGCTACGTGCACAAGATCGTCACCGGTCGACAGAACCAGTTCGATCAACTGCGACAGGCGGGCGGGCTCTCCGGCTACCTCAGTCGCGAAGAGAGCCCTCACGATTTCGTCGAGAACAGCCATGCCTCGACCATCCTGTCCTACGCCTACGGACTGGCTGTTGCCCGCGATGCCGGCACCGATGAACGTCGCCACATCGTCGCGGTGATCGGCGACGGCTCGATGACCGGTGGCATGGCGTACGAGGCGCTCAACAACATCGGCCATTCCGGCCAACGGGTCATCATCGTCCTCAACGACAACGGCCGCAGCTACGCGCCCACCATCTCCAATCTCACCGCCGGGCCGACGCCGCTCGACCAGGCGATGGCCGACCATCCCAGCCTGCCGGCCCGCATCACCGATCGCCTATCGCACAGCCTCACCAACATCCGGCTCAACCCGGTGTACGTCAAGAGGCAGCGCAAGCTCGAACAGTTCCTGCGCGAGCTGCCGTACGTCGGCCCGCAAGCAGAAAAGGGCGTCGAGGCCTTCAAGGCCGCGGTTCGCGAGTTCCTGCAACCGCCGTCGTTCTTCGAGGCACTCGGTGTTCGCTACGTCGGGCCCATCGACGGCCACGATGTCGCTGAGTTGGAGCGCACGTTCCTCAACGCCATCGAGCTGTCCGCCGAGGGTCCCATCCTCGTGCACGTCCTGACGCAGAAGGGCCGCGGTTACCCACCTGCTGAGGACGATGACGAGAAGCACCTGCACGATGCACCGGTCTTCGATCCCGCCATCGGGCCACCTCCGGCGATTCCGTCCGGATACACACAGGCGTTCGCCGAGGCGATCATCAAAGAGGCGGAGGCCGATCCGCGGGTCGTCGCGATCACCGCGGCGATGCCGGGGCCGACCGGGCTGCTCCCGTTTCAACTGCGCTTTCCCGAGCGCTTTTTCGACGTGGGCATCGCCGAGCAACACGCCGTCACCGGTGCCGCCGGAATGGCGATGGGTGGGCTGCGCCCAGTTGTTGCGATCTACAGCACGTTCCTCAATCGGGCGTGGGATCAGATCGTCTACGACGTCGCTCTGCATCGGCTGCCCGTGGTGTTCTGTCTCGACCGCGCTGGGATCACCGGCGACAACGGCGCGAGCCACCACGGCGTGTACGACCTCGCCCTGCTCGCCAAGGTGCCGGGCATGCGCGTGCTGGCGCCGTCGAGCGCCCAGGAGCTGCAACTCATGCTGCACGACGCATTGGAACTCGCCGACGAGGGTCCAGTCGCAATTCGCTATCCCAATGGCACCGCGCCACAGGTGGGCGAACTCGAAGTCGGTGTCGGCCTTCGCGCTCACCAGTTGCGGCGAGGCGATGGAAACGTGTGCATCCTTGCGATCGGCAAGCTGGTTGCGTTCGCGAATCAAGCTGCCGCTCATCTCGCCGAGCAGGGTGTTGAGGCGACGGTGTGGGACGTCAGATCGTGCGCGCCGCTCGACCCAGCGATGATCGCGGATGCTGCCGCTCATCGAGTCGTGGTGACGTGCGAAGACGGCATTCGCGATGGCGGGATCGGCATGACCATCGCCGATCAGATCCACGCGATCGCTTGCGATGTTCCGGTCGATGTTCTCGGCCTACCCGGCAGGTTCATTCCACAGGGCAAACCCGACCGCATACTCGCGCAACTCGGACTCGACTCCGAGGGCATCGCCGCCACAGTCCGCCGTCTTCTCGCCGACGCGGTGTAGCCGTGGCGAGCGACCGCTTCGAGCGATACACACGCCTGAAGTTCGAGCAACGTGATCACGGCGTGATGGTGATCACGCTGTCGAATCCAGGCAAGCTCAACGCGACCGACGCCGGATTGCACGCCGAGTTGTCGACTGTGTTTTCCGACATTCATGCAAGCCCCGAGGTTCGGGCAGTTGTCGTGACGGGTGAGGGCAAGGCGTTCAGCGCCGGCGGCGACCTCGACTGGATCGCCGAGCAGATCGGCAACTACGAACGCACGATGCAGGTGATGCGCGAAGCAGGCGACATCGTTCGAACGATGATCGAATGCGACACGCCGATCATCAGCGCGATCAACGGCGTCGCGGTCGGCGCCGGTCTCGCGGTCGCTCTGATGGCCGACATCTCCATCATCGATCAGGACACGAAGTTGAGCGACGGACACACACGCCTGGGAGTCGCCGCCGGGGATCACGCAGTCGCGATCTGGCCTCTGCTGTGCGGCATGGCCAAAGCGAAGTACTACCTGCTGACCAGCGACTTCATCGACGGTCGCGAGGCCGAACGCATCGGGCTCGTCTCGAAGGCGGTTCCAGCGAGCGAGGTGCTGCCAGAAGCACTCGCGATTGCGGAGCGGTTGGCGCTGGGTCCGCGCCAGGCGACGATGTTGACGAAGCGTGCACTCAACCACTGGTTGCGACAGGCTCTGCCCAACTACGAGGCCTCGATGGCATACGAGAGCCTCAACTTCCTCGGCCCCGAGGCCGCCGAGGGCCTTGCCGCGCTGCGAGAAAAACGTCGGCCAGAGTTCCCTCGATGAACTCCCAGTTGCCTACTGATCGTGACCTTGCCGCCGACCTGGAGTTCGGGCTCGACCTCGCAAAGATCGCTGATGCGATCACATTGCCGTACTTCGCGCAGCGATCGTTCATCCTCGACTGGAAGGCCAATCGCACCGAGGTGACCGAGGCCGACCGCGAGACGGAGTCAGCAATCGCCGCCGAAGTCGTTGCGCGGCGTCCTGCTGACAGCCTGTTCGGCGAGGAACACGGACTGGTCGGCAACGCCGACTCACCGTGGCGCTGGATCGTCGATCCGATCGACGGAACGTCCAACTTCGTCCGGGGCATCCCGGTGTGGGCAACGCTGATCGCTCTCACTCACGTCGATCATGGCCCGGTCGTCGGCGTGGTCTCGGCGCCTGCCCTCGCCCGACGGTGGTGGGCGGCGAGGGGGCTGGGCGCGTTCGCCGACGGTCGTCCATGCCGAGTGTCGACCGTCGCCCGCCTCGACGAGGCGCAAGTGTGCGTGACCTTCTCCAGCGGTTGGGACGACGCCGGGCTCACCGGCCAACTTGTCGCGCTGCTGCAGGCGGCTTTCCGGGCGCGCGGCTTCGGTGACTTCTGGCAACACATGCTCGTGGCAGAAGGTGCGATCGACCTGGCCATCGACGCAATCGGGTTGGAACCGTACGACCTCGCCGCCGTCATGGTGGTGGTCGAGGAGGCCGGCGGCACCTTCACCGATCGTCACGGCGAGCGCACCTACCTCAATGACTCAGCCGTCTCGTCGAATGGTCTGCTTCACCACCACATCGAAGTGCTTCGCTGACAACGTGCCGATGGGGTGATCGGTGGGCCTGAGGCGGAAGAAAGCGTCGATTACGGGCCGACGACAGGAACGCCTCGAAACCTGGTGCCTCTGCGTCCCAGTCGGCAGCGGGCTCGGCCACCGTCGTGCTTCTGCCACGCTCGAGTCAGTGCGACCACACCGGATGGTCGTCCCATGACGTCCCCCCGAGCCCCGACCCCTCGTGACTGTTGGATTTCGACGTCGATGGCGTCGACAACTCGGTAGGAACAGGCGTGCCGAGCGACGTAGCGTTGTCTCGATGAGCGACAGTCAACAGCCGGCGACGCGGGCCATCACAGCCGGACGTGCTCACAGCCGAACCTCGCTCGCCCCCGCACTATGGGCCAGCACCACGTGGGAATCCGCAGGCCTTGTCGACGCCAGCCGGCGGGCGACGGGCACCCGCGCCGGCGAGTTCTACAGCCGTTACTCGAATCCCACCGTGCGGTCGTTCGAGGATGCCATCGCCTCGCTGGAAGGCGCCGACGACGCATTGGCGTTCGGGTCGGGAATGGGCGCCATCGCCACGGTGATCTTCGCCCTGTGCTCGACCGGCGACCACATCGTTGCGCAACGCCAGCTCTACGCAGGCACGCTGGCCTTCTTGCAAGGCCCGTGCCAACGCATGGGCATCGACATCACGTTGGTCGACGGCACGGAGCCGGGCGCATTCGCGGCGGCACTTCGGCCTGGCAAGACGATGGTGGCGCTGGCCGAGACTCCGTCGAACCCCCGCCTCGAACTGGTCGACCTCGATGAGATCGGCTCGCTGCGCGGCCCCATCACTGTCGTCGATTCGACGTTCGCGACCCCGCTCGGTCAACAGCCGTTGGCGCACGGAGTCCACCTGTCACTGCACTCGGCCACCAAGGGAATCGCCGGCCTCAACGACGCCACGCTCGGAGTGATCGCCGGCGAACGGGAGCTGATCGACGCCATATGGACGTACTCGGTGCTCCACGGTTCCACCCCGTCGCCGTACGACGCGCTCAACGCCATCCGTGGCATCCGCACGCTTGCCGTTCGGACCGCATATCAAGCCGGCGCGGCGCTGCACATTGCCGAAGCACTCGTCGAGGAGCCGTCAGTCTCTGTCGTCCACTACCCAGGGCTCGTCACGCACCCACAGTTCGATCTGGCAAAGCGACAGATGCGCAACGGCGGCACGGTGCTGGCCATCGATCTGGCCGGCGGTCGGGCCGCGGCCGAGCACTTCCTCGGCTCGCTACAACTTGCCCGAGTCGCCACCTCCCTCGGCGGCCCCGAAACCCTGGTGTGCCATCCGGCCACGTCGACGCACGCCAGCCTGACACCCGAAGAGGCAGCGACGATGGGTGTCAGCGAAGGTCTTCTGAGGATTTCGGTCGGTCTGGAAGACACGGCTGATCTGGTGAGCGATCTCACCGCCGCCCTGCCTCGATGACCAGGGTGTTGTGCCTACACGGCATCGGGGGTACCGGCGCGACCATGTGGCCGATCGTGGCCGGCTGCATCGACGCCGGCTTCACCACCCTGGCTCCAACGCTGCCCGGGCACGGCACGGATCCCGCTGACCTGATAGGCGTGACATGGGCCGACTGGCTGGAGGCAGCGCGCGCTTGGGAGGCCGATGTCATCGTCGGTCAATCGATGGGCGCCGACCTCGCTCTGCAACTCGCCGCCGAACACCGGTGCCGCGCGGCCGTCTGCATCAACCCGGTCGCGCCGCAACCCGACGCGCTCGAAGGTCTCGAATGGCGCAAGAGCCGGGGCCATACTTGGATCGACGTCGCGGCGTCGACCGTCGGCGAGATCGCCTACGAACGGCTCCCGCTCGAGGCCCTGATCGCGATGACCGAAGGAGTCGCAACCATCGACCTTGCCGCTGTGGACCGACCCGTACTGCTGGTGACGAGCGCCAAGGACGACGTGGTCGACCCCGCGTCGTCGGATGTCATCGCTGACTCGTTGTACTGCAACGTGCAGCGGCTACGACTGCGTCACAGCGGACACGTCGCGTCACTCGACCGCGAGCGAGACCTGCTCCAACGCGCTGTCGTCGACTTCGTGACATCGAATGCCGGTAGCGACTCGATCAGTGATAGTACGGCTTTTCGCCCAACGCGTGATCCGTGAGATCGCGAACGCGCTCAATCGCGGGGATCTGGTCGATCATCATCGTCTGAACACCATCGAGCATCGTCATGCGACTCATCGAACAACCGTGGCAACCGCCGCCCATCGTCAAGTACGCCGTGCCTTCGCCGTCGTGACCGACATAGGAGACGAACCCGCCGTGGGCTGCCAATGCCGGGTTGACCTCGCCTTTGATCAAGGTCTCGACCTCGGCGCTGAGCTCGTCGTTGGAGATCAGACCCTCGACCGACGGCGGCTTCGGCTTGTTCGGGTTGCGAATGACGAGGCCTTGTGTTGCGGTGTGATCGAGCGTTGAACCTTCGAGCAGGTCGATCGCGGAGGCGGCGACGATGACCTTGAGGCTGCCGATGTCGGGTAGCGAGTGGGTACGCACCTCGTCGCTGAAAGCCGCTTTGGTGACGACGTCGAAGCTGAGGTCGTACTTGAAGTCCTCGCCGGGATTGCTGACGATCTCGAGCCGAAGCCCGAGACGGTCACCTTCCGGCTCGCTGTCGCGGAGATTCACCAGCTCCTGCAACGCCTCTGGCGTGACAGTGATGATTTGCCCGGTATCAGTCTGTGCGGCCTCTGCGGCAAGTGGACTCACCGCGACAAGGCTATCGCCATGGTTCCGGCGCAACGATTCCGGAGTGTGACTATCCGTGACTATCCACCGCCGTTGCAGACGATTCGCTGGCCCGTGATGTACGACGCAGCCTCACTGCACAGCCACAGGACGACGTTGGCCACATCGAGCGGCTGGCACACCCTGCCGAACGGCGCCGCGGCGTCGAGGGAGCGGAGGTTGGTGAGCTCACGATCACCCGTGAACGAGCGCGCCAGACGCACTCCCATGTCGGTCTCCACGAGACCCGGCGCAACGATGTTGACGTGAACTCCGTTCGCCCGCTCCTCCTTGGCGAGGGTGAAAGCAAGCGCCTCCATCGCCGCCTTCCCCATGCTGTACGGAGCCGCGTTTGCCGAATAGTTCGACGTTGCCACCGATGAGATCATCACGACATCGCCACGCTCGCCGCTGCGCAGGTGAGGCACCGCCAGGCGGGCGAGGTGGTGCGGACCGAAAGCATGCGCTGCGACCACGCGCATCATCTCTGCGGGGTCGGTGTCGGCAACAGAGTTGCCCCGTGAGGCGATACCCGCGTTGCACACGAGGATGTCGAGACCTCCGAACTCCGCCACCACTTCGTCGATCATCTCGGCGTCCGCGTCCGCGTCGTCGACCGATGCCTGGAACGCAGTGGCCGCACCACCTGCAGCGCGAATTGCGGCAACGGTGTCGGTGGCGGCCTCGGCATCGCGCCGATAGTTCACGGCAACCACCGCGCCCTCCGCGGCGAGTAGCTCGCTGATGCCGCGGCCGATGCCTCTGCCGCCACCGGTGACCAGTGCAACGCGCCCCTCGACGTGACCCATCTGCGTCCTCCCTTTGTATTACCCCTGGCAGCAATGCCAACCTTGCACGATGCAAGAGGGCAGCCGGAAAGCAATCATCGCCGCGTTCTTCGCCAACCTCGGAATCGCAATCGCCAAGTTCGTCGGATTCCTGCTCACGCGATCGGCAGGATTGCTCGCCGAGTCAGGGCACTCGCTGGCCGATACGGGCAACCAGGCGTTGCTGATGCTCGGCTCCAAGCGAGGCAAGCGTCCGGCTGACAGGGCGCATCCCTTCGGCTACGGACCCGAGCGGTACTTCTGGGCATTCGTCGTTGCCCTGGTGCTGTTCAGCATGGGCGGATTGTTCGCGCTGTACGAAGGCATCGACAAGCTGCGCCATCCTCACGTGGTCGAAAACGCCCCAGTGGCGTTCGGAATCCTCGTGCTCGCGATCCTGCTCGAGAGCTATTCACTGCGCACAGCGGTGAAAGAAGCAAACCACATCCGCACGCCGGGCATGAGTTGGGTTTCGTTTATCCGCACCTCCAAGTCGCCCGAGTTGCCGGTCGTGCTGCTCGAAGATGTCGGCGCCGAAGTCGGACTGTTCTTCGCCCTCGGCGGACTGGTCATGGCGGAGGTCACCGGCAACCCACGCTGGGATGCCGTGGGCTCCATCGCCATTGGCGCGTTGCTCGTGATCATTGCCTTCGTGCTCGCCAGAGAGATGAAGCCGCTGCTGATCGGCGAGTCAGCCAGCGATGAGGACCAGGAGCAGATCGAGGCAGCGATCAGGTCGTCGCCGCAGGTGATCTCCATCATCCACCTGCGGACGATGCACCTCGGGCCCGACAATCTGCTGCTGGCCGCAAAGATCGACTTCGCTCATTCGCTCATCGTCGAGGAATTGGCTCGCGCCATCGACGAGGTCGAAAAGGCCGTACGGAAGGCTGTGCCCAAAGCGACGGCGATCTACATCGAACCTGACATCCGCCGTCAGCAGGAGACGTGAGCAACCCTCGCAGCCCAGTTCGACACGCACACCCCATCGGTCTCGTTGCGATGATCGCCGCGGTGCTGACGTTCAGTGCCAGCTCGACGATCATCCGCAAGGCTGGTGCCCCAGGCCCGACGATCGCCTTCTGGCGCATGCTGGGTTCCAGCATCATCTGGATGGCTCTGCTGCGCATTCGCGAGGGTCGATTCGTCACCATCGAGGAGTGGAGAAGGGCCGCCGTCACCGGCGTTGTCCTCGGCGTCAACATACTGCTCTTCTACACAGCTGCCACGAGGACGAGCGTGGCCAACCTCGAGTTCATCAGCGCACTCGCTCCCCTGATGCTGCTGCCCGCCGGCGCAGCGTTCTTTCACGAGAAGGTCGATCGCCGAGCGGCTGTGTTCGGATTGATTTCGATCGCGGGTCTTGCGCTGGTTCTCTTCAATGCGCCCAAGCGCGGCGCGGCGAGTTGGTTCGGCAACGGGCTGGCCGTGTTGTCGCTGACGACCTGGTGCGGCTATCTGCTCGCCAGTCGTCAACTGCGCAGGGGAATGAGCGTCGCGACGCTGATGGCGTCGGCCCTGCCGATCGCCACTGTGATCACATTGCCGGTCGTCGTGATCAACGGCGACATCGGCAAGTTCGATGGTCGTGCGATGATCTACATCGTGATACTCACGCTGCTCACGGGCGTGATCGCACACGGATTGATCGTGTATGCCCAACGCAAGGTTCCGATCGGCATCATGTCGATGATGCAGGTGGGTCAGCCGGCGTTGGCGGTCGTCTGGTCGGCAGTGTTCCTGAGTCAATCGCTTCGCGCGTTGCAGATCGTCGGCATGGTCCTGGTGGTGTTCGGCCTCGCCACCGTCGTCGTGCAGACCCAGCGACGCACGGCTAGGCTGATCGCTACCGAAAACGGGGAGCTCGCAGGTTCGGCGGGCTGAGAGGGTGGGCGCTCCCACCGACCGGAACCTGATCTGGGTAATGCCAGCGGAGGGATGCGATGTCGCAAGTGGTGGTGGTGATCGGCGGTGGACAGTTGTCGCCGCGCGCCATCAGCGAGGTGCTGTCCGATGCCACGATCATCGCCGCCGACAGCGGGCTCGACCACGCAGTAGCGGCAGGACTACGACCGACCGTGCTGGTCGGTGATCTCGACAGCATCTCTGCCCACGGGAAGATGTGGGCATACGCCCACGAGCTGGAGATCGACGAGCATCCCGTCGACAAGGGCTCGACCGATACGGAGCTCGCGCTCCTTCGTGCAGCGGCAACCGACGCTGACACCCTGCTCGTATTGGGTGCGATCGGGGAGCGATTCGATCACGCGCTCGGCACGATCACAGCGCTCGGTAATCCGGCGCTCGCCCACTTCGAGTCCATCCGTCTGCTGCTCGACGAGACCGTGATCAATGTGTTGCACGCAGGCCGGTCGATCTCGGTCGACCTGCCGCAAGGCTCGTTGGTCTCGCTGCTCGCCCTCCACGGGCGCTGCGCGGGCGTCGACGTCACCGGCGCACGCTGGCCGCTCACCGATGCCGTGCTGGATCCGTGGAGCACCCTCGGCGTCAGCAACGAGACGACCGGACTCCTCGACGTCGCCGTCGCCGACGGCATTCTCACAGTGCTCGTTCCGTGAAGGGTGGTCCCGTGAAACGTCTGCTCATCGTTGTCGCACTCGGCTTGATGGCCCCCGCATGCGGGTCGTCCGACAGTCCGTCCGGCAAACCGGCGACCATAACGCTCGTCGCCTACGACTCGTTCCCGCCATCTGACACCACGTTGAACTCCGCGCTCGACGCGTTCACCGCGTCGACCGGCATCGCCGTGAAGATCGCCATTGCCGGCGACGCGGGCACGATGGTCACCAAGGCCGCGTTGACGGCCGGGAACCCTGAGGGCGACGTGATGTGGGGCGTCGACAACACGTTGCTGTCCGCGGCTGTCGACAACAAGATCTTCACGAAGTACCAACCGAACGAATGGAACGCGATCTCCACCCAACTCACCGCGCTGGTCCCTGGGCATGAGCTCACGCCTGTCGACTTCGGCGACGTGTGCATCAACTACGACATCGAGTGGTTCGACTCCCACGGCGTGACTCCGCCGAGCAGCCTCGATGATCTGACCAAGCCCGAGTACAAGGACCTGCTCGTCGTGGAGAATCCTTCGACGTCTTCACCAGGCCTTGCATTCCTGCTGGCGAGCATCGCCAAGTTCGGCAACGATGGCTGGCAGGCCTACTGGAAGGCGCTGCGCTCCAACGGTGTCGAGGTCGTCGACGGATGGACCGCCGCTTACCAGGACGAGTTCTCCGGTGCAGCAGGCTCGGCGGGGACACGCCCGCTGGTCGTCAGCTACGGCTCGAGCCCGCCTGCTGAGGTGATCTTCGCCGATCCGCCACGCACCGACGCTCCCACCGCCGTCGTTGAATCGACATGCTTCCGGCAGGTCGAGTTCGCCGGTGTGCTGCGCGGCACGGATCACGAGACTGAGGCCCGCAAGTTGGTCGACTTCCTAGTCAGCGCACGTTTCCAGAACGAACTGCCCTTGAACCTGTTCGTGTACCCCGCCCGCACTGACGTGACTCTGCCGGCGGAGTTCACCAAGTTCGCGGCTGTTCCCCTGTCGGCGTTCACGATGGACCCGGCCGAGATCGCCGCGAACCGGCAACAGTGGCAGGACGAGTGGACAACAATCGTGCTGCGCTGAACCGCCTGCCACGGTGGTTCGTCGCCCTGCTCGCCACAGCGCCGGTGCTGTTCATCGGTGTGCTCTACGCATGGCCAGTCGCAACGCTGATGTGGACGACGGTGCGACGCAGCAGGAGCGGAATCTCACCTTTTGATCACGCTGGCAGAGTGATCTGGTTCACCATGTGGCAAGCAGCAGTCAGCACCGTGTTGACGCTCGTCGTCGCAATCGTGCCGACGTATGTGCTGGCTCGCTTCAGGTTCCGAGGACGACGGCTGCTGCTGGCCGTCACCACGGTGCCGTTCGTGCTGCCGACTGTCGTCGTCGGCGCGGCGTTCATCGCACTGTTACCCGTGTCATGGCACGGCACAGCGCAGGCAATGATCGTGGCCCACGTGTTCTTCAACATCGCCGTGGTCGTTCGGCTGGTGGGCTCGATGATCGCCCTCATTCCTCACGATCTCGTCGGTGCAGCACGCACGTTGGGAGCCTCGCCCTCGGCCGCAGCGCGCGTCATCGTCCTGCCGCTGTTGCGTCCGGCGCTGTGGTCGTCCGGCGCGGTGATCTTCCTGTTCAGCTTCACGTCGTTCGGCGTGGCCAAGCTGCTCGGCGGTCCGGCACATCCAACGCTCGAGGTGGAGATCGTCCGACGGGCAACGCAGCTGGGTGACGTTCGTGGTGCGGCCACGTTGTCGTTGGTTCAACTCGGCTTGCTGGGCGTCGTGATCGTCTGGACGACTCGACGGCAACGTCGTTCGGCAGTCGAGTTGCACGGCACCGCAGCGCCACGCAGGCCGCGCACCCATCGCGAACGCGTCATGGTGGGCGCGGTCTGTGCCGCTGTCGCCGTCATCGTCGGTGCGCCGATCGTGGCGCTCGTGAGCCGATCGTTCGATGTCGGCGGCATGTGGTCGTTGTCGGCGTGGACGAAGCTCGGCAATGCAGAACTACGACCGGGGGCAGGACTGGGCGTGGACCCGTTCGCTGCCGTGGGCACATCCCTGCGCTTCGCCGCCGTGGCCGCAGTGATCGCCACCGTCGTCGGCTTCCTTGCCGCGGCGGCGATCAACGCCTCGCGGCGACTCGGCAAGCTACTCGACGCAGGTTTGATGCTGCCGCTCGGTACATCTGCGGTGACGATCGGCCTCGGCATGCTGATCACGTTCGACACTCCGCCCTTCGATTGGCGTGCACGGTGGTGGCTGGTTCCCCTCGGCCATGCCTTGGTGGCGGTGCCGTTCGTCGTGCGAGCGCTGCTGTCGGTGCTCCGCACCATTCCGCGCGACCTGCGCGCCGCAGCGGCAACGCTTGGAGCGACGCCGATCAGGGCGTGGTGGGAGGTCCACGCGCGTGCGCTTCGTCGCCCGCTGTTGGCCGGCGCTGGATTCTCGGCCGCAATATCGCTGGGCGAGTTCGGAGCGACGACGATCCTGACCCGCTCGGGCAGCGAGACCCTGCCAATCGCGATCGGCCGACTTCTCGGCCGAGCAGGGGCTCTCCCGCGGGCGCAGGCGTTCGCCATGGCGACGATCTTGCTGGTGCTGGCGACGGTCATCGTCGTCATATCGGGCAGCCACGAGCGGCTGGTATCCGACGATGCTTGATGCTGTTGATCTGGTAGCCATCTTCGACGGCCACAGGGTGCTCGATGGTGTGTCGCTGCATGTTGAAGATGGCGAGATCCTTGCGGTGCTCGGGCCGTCGGGTGCGGGCAAGAGCACGCTGCTGCGCATCATCGCCGGGTTGCTGCTCCCCGATTCCGGCACGGTGTCGCTCGACGGCACCGACATCACACACCTGTCCGCCCATCTTCGCAACATCGGGATGATGTTCCAGGACGAGCAGCTGTTCCCACACCTCGACGTCGCGGCCAACATCGAGTTCGGGCCCCGGATGCACAAGTGGCCTGCTCCTGACGTGGCCGCGCGCGTCGACGAACTGCTGGGCATCGTCGGCCTCGACGGCTTCGGTGGTCGACGCGTCGATCGGCTCAGTGGCGGCGAGAAGAAACGGGTCGCACTGGCTCGGTCGCTGGCACCACGACCCAATCTGCTCCTTCTCGACGAACCGCTGACAGGACTGGACCGCGAGCTGCACGATCGCTTGTTGATGGAGGTGGGCGACGTGTTGCGAGCGACTTCGACAACCGCCATTCTCGTCACGCACGATCGCGACGAAGCAACGGCGCTGGCCGACAGGGTCGTGCAGTGGAGCGACCTTCAACGGAGCAGGGAGTAGGGGCGACCATCAACACGACCGCGACGAGAGCCCACCCCGTGTGCACGATCAGGATCGGCGGTGTGCCTGGTGGGCAAGCCAGTTCGGCACGGACCCGGTGAACGTGCGGATGGGCCTCCATGCTGTTGTTGCACACGACGATGAGGTCGGCCCCGACCGCGTCGGCCTGTTCGTCGATCGGGTACGGTCGCCCGGATGGGCGACGGTGCCGAGCATCCCGACGGGGCGTCCGTGGAGGTCGTTCGTGGCTGACTACGTCGTCGAGGAGCTGACCGCCGAGGAGACGTTCCCACTGCGTCTCGAGGTACTGCGACGTGGCACGCCGAGCAGGGCGGTCGCGTTTGCGGAGGACGATCTTCCGGGAACCGTGCATCTCGGGATACGCGACGGTGACGGCGTCGTCGCTGTCTCCACGTGGATACCGTCCACGTGGTCGTCAGGGCCCGACCTCGCCGAACCAGCGGTTCAGTTGCGCGGGATGGCAACTGCCGCGCATTTGCAGGGCCGCGGGTTGGGAGGCATCGTGTTGGATGCAGGACGCATTCGCGCCGAAGGATCGGCGCCAGTGGTGTGGGCTCGTGCCCGCGACACCGCGCTTGTCTTTTACGCACGCCACGGCTTCACGATCGACGGCGACGGCTTCGTCGACGAGCACACCGCGATACCGCATCACCTGATCATCAGACGGCGGCGCTAGCTCCTGCCGTTTGTGGAAAGTGTTTCCTCTCTGACTGCGTCACTGCGCATCTCTGCCTTGAATGAGTGCTCCACCGGTCGAGCAGATGCGCGCCACAGCCGGGCGATTGCGCGCCCTCGCCGCGACGATCGGGACCAGCCGGGCACTGACCGTCTACAGACGCGCTGGGACCGACACGTGGATCGGTCCGACCCCGCAACGATGTGACGACGCGTTGCTGGCCGTTCGCCGGCAGCTGCAGTCGGCTCAGCAGGCGACGACCGACACGGCTCGCCGGCTGGAACGTCAGGCCGACACGTTGCAGCATCAGCTCGTGAGCGCGGGCGGCGCGCCTGTATGACGCTGTTGGCCTTTGACCGCCCGAGGCTCGATTCGCTGCGCCTCGCGATTGGCGACGCTGTCGAGGATCTCGCACGCATACGTTGCGACGACCCTGATGCTGCGGACGAGATGCTGACGATTCGGCTTGCATCTCGCACACTGAGCGAGACGTGCTTGCCACGCGTCCTCGAGATCCTGCAGTCGCAGGCGATGACGTCGTATCACTCCTCCGGCATCGACGGCTGCGATGTCCAGCGCTTCGTGTATTCAACCGCGCATGATCGCGGCTGGGAGGTCACCAGCGACCCGGTGCTGATCGGGCCGCCGGCGCCGCGCATTCGAACCTTCGACGAAGTGCTCGCCGATGTGCGCTCGGGTGCGCTCATCCCGATGACCGCACCACTCGACGCCAACGGACACGCTGGGGTCCGCTACACGTCGCTCGCATTCGCCTCGGACCACCCTCAGCCCGTCGACACGAGGGACGTGACGTCGAATCTCCTCAAGTTCCTCGACTTCATGTCGGATGGGCTGCCCGTGGGATGGCGCGAGCACCAGACCATCGAGATCTACTACCTCACCAATGCGCGGATCACGTCGGCGGTCCACGTCTTGACCGCCTACGACCGCGACGAAGGCCCCGAGACACTGATCGAGCTCACGACCGAGGCCAGCGCCTCCGGTTACATGGTCATCCGCACCCACGAGAGCGTCGCCGAGGTGAGCATCGGCCCTGATGAGCAAGACCCTACGCAGGGGGTCACCATCGCTTCGCAGTCCTCGTCGGCGTACTCGGGAATGTTCTTCCCGGTCAACGCGCCCAAGTTCAAGCCGGTCGATCAACGGCCGCGGTTCCAAAGTCCGGACCGGTGGACCTTCACGACGTCATCAGCACCGATGACCGATCACTGGGGGACGTGGGACTTGTGAGGCGCGCTCACGAATCAACCCTTCATACATTGCGTGCGGTGGGCCACAATGCCTCGTGCAGATCGACAAGCTGCGATCGCTGCCCCGACCGCTTGCCTACATCCTTCCTGGTGGTGGCGCGCTTGCGGCATACCAGGTCGGTGTGCTCGACGCCCTGACCGCTGAAGGTCTCCGACCCGATCGGCTGATCGGTGTGTCGGCCGGCGCGATGAACGCTGCCCTGTTCGCATGGTCGAGCGACACCGACGGCATCCGTCGGATCGAGCGCATCTGGTCCGATGTGAAACGACGGGATCTGTTGCGTGTGCACCCGGGGCGAATGGCGCTAGCCCTTGCTGGCAGGCGTGCATCGTTCCTCGACAACCGCCACGGCATTTCGTTCCTGCGCAAGCATCTCGGCGAACGGCTCATCCAACACGCACCGATTCCGCTGACCATCATTGCCACGGACCTCGCGACGGGGCGGCCGTTCATCTTGGAGTCCGGTGACGTGGTGCTCGCGATCGTCGCCAGCTCTGCGTTTCCCGGCGTGTTCCCACCGGTCGTGCTTGCCGGTCACACGTTGATCGATGGTGGTGTCGTTGCCGACGTTCCGCTCGACGTCGCCGCCGAACTGGGTGTGGCAAGCGTCGTCGTCATCACCGTGCCGCCATTGGCGCCTGCGCCCGTGCCGCAACATCCGGTCGCCGTCGTGCTGCGATCGTCGACCTGGGGAGTCGAAGCTCATGGGAGGACGATCGTCGCTCGCCCACCACAGGGTATGCAGGTCGTCGAGATTCCGTCGTTGCCATCGTCGGTGACGACCTTTGCCGTCGGCTACGCCGCAACGACTATCAAAGATGCCCGGCGGTTCACCGAGGCATGGCTATACACCGAGTAGACACCGGGCGAGCGCGGCGGGGCCCAGGTACTGTGTGGGAATGGCTGCGAAATGGGGTACCAAAGCGGCTACGAAAGCCAAAGGCATCGTCGCGTCGTTGAAGGCTCAGCATGCCGCGGGTCTCCAAGGCGACGAGGCACCCGCAGAGCCGGTGTGGCCGACGCCAAAACAGCAGCTCGAGGCATTCAAGAGGCTGTTCAGTTCGTCGAACAACACAGACCGCCCCGATGCCGACGCATCGCAACAGAACGACGTAGACGCCGGCCCTGCCGACGCCGACCCTGCTGACGGCAGCGAATGTTTGGACCGCGACGCGCACGTGGTCGCGGAGGCACTGCGGGGTGTCGATTGGGTCCAGGTACGTGCCGCCACTGCGGAGCGCACGAACGATGTCGCGCGCACGATGCGCTCGATGGCGGAACACGTCGACTGGGCGAAGGTGCAGCCGGTGGCGGCCCAGGTGTCGAGTGCCTTGATCGCGGCAGTTGCTGCTGGTCGCATACCGGTCGGTGGGCCATTGGGGTCGATCGTCGCGAGGGCGATCACCGATCAGAACAATCTTGGTAAGCGCATCGCCGTGAACCTGCAGCGCACCCCGGCACACGCGCCGCCCGACTTCCGAGGTGCGATCGAAGCGACGGCCACCGAGTCGTAAACATCTCGGGTTCAGCGTGGGATTGGAATCGACGCGCTCATAACGGTGCGACGCCCTGCGGCGGTAGCGCTACCAAGGCTGCGGCAAGCCCCACCACCGCGATGCCGACGAGCGCCTCGGCAAATACGGTGCGCTTCAGGGCGGCTGGGCCGTCGTTGCGCAGCAGCCATTGTGAGACGCCACCGATCGCCACCAGCACTGTGACGACCGCAATCTTCACGAGCAAGGTGCGCCCCCAAGACGTGCTGGCAACGTCGTCGAGGCTCCCGGCAAGTTTCAATGTCTGGGCAGCACCCGTCGCCACGATCACTGGAACGGTCAGCATCGCCGTCAGGCTGAATCGGCGAACGATCGGCTCGGCATCGGGATCTGTCAACCACGTGCTGGTGCCGAACGCGAGCATCACCAGACCTCCGATCCACAACGAGACTGCGGCGAGATGCACAGCATCGATCGCGACCCACAACGAGGCAGGATGCTGAGTGTTCGCGTGACCGATGCTCGAATACGTCAGCACGAGCGCGACGCAGACAGCCAGGGAGGCACCGCGCCACAGGTCGTTGGCGCGACGAGAGAACGTGACCAACAGCACACCGATCGCGATCGCCAGGACGACGCGCAGCAGCAGTATTGACGCCGTGTGCGAGCCGGCAACCTTGCTCCAAACCGACGGCTTGACCGCGTCGGCCGCCGTGCCGCCGACGACTTTGGCTCCGTACACGCCGATCGAGCCGAGCGTCCCCACCAACAAGAACACCCATGCGAGCCAAAGCAGCGTCCGGTTGGGCGAGTCCGCGAACTGCGTCGCCAGTACACCGCCACCGACTACGACAATGAGGCCGATCAACGCCAGCAGGCGGGCTGCCGTGTCGAGCCTCCTGACGGTCGAGTTGGCCTCTGCGCCGCCGCTGACCTTGTCGATCAACGCGCCGACATCGACGCCCGACTGCGCACCGACCTGGAAGCTGAACACGCCGCTGACAACATGACCGTCGGCCGACGGAGTCCGCCACACCACCACGTAGACGCCGTCGCCGATCTGGGGAACGGATGCCTGCACGACCGTGTCGTCGGTGATGCGCTCAGGCGGGCCAGTTGCCATCAGTTTCGCGTCCTGGTCGTAGAGCTCGATGACGGAGAGGTCGGCATCCACGGCTTCGTTGAAGTCGAGTTCGATGTTGGGAGGCCCGGCCTCGAGGACTGCGTTGGCAGATGGCACGCTCGCCTCGAGCCCAGCGTGAGCGAGCACCTGCTCGGCAGGTACAAACACGCCGAGCGCCAGGGCGGCGCCAACTACACCCCGCCTCCAACGCATCAAGAAGTGATTCCTGCAGGGGCAAGGCCGTCGATCGCTGCTCGACCGAGCAGCCAGGCGGCGCGGTGGTGCGATGTCACTGCCATCGCCGCAGGTGGCAGGGCTGTCAAGCCCATCGGCTTTCGACTGGCCCACAGCATCGTCAGCCTTCCCAGCTCCAGCCGCACGTACTCGGTGTCCCAATCCGACCACGAGTAGCCAAGGCCGAGATCTGCGTGATGCACCGCCACCTCGCGCCAACGAATGAAAGGCAGTTCAGCCACCACTGACTCGCCCGCGGCCGTGATGCCGCGACCCGTCCATGCTTCGTCGGTCATCTCCGCCCAAAGTGCCTCGATCTGCGCAACGGTAGCCGTGACGTCGGCCGCCAACTCGGCCGCTGGGCGGCCGGCCCCCGCCTCGATGTCGCGGGTGCGTTGTTGACTTCCGCCGGGATACATCGGAGAGACCTGGCCGCGACGCGCTGCGTCCAACATACGAACATGACCGTCGGCATTGCGGGCGATGTGGGTGACCACGTGGCCCACGGTCCAATCCGGCAGCAACGAGGGCCGTCGTGCCTGCTCGTCGGTGAGGTCCTGCAGCGCGGCGATCACAGAATCGTGTGCTTTTGCCGCGCCGGCCCGGTCTCGGTCGAGATCGCTCATCGACTTCTCACCGTATCTCGCCCGCGAACGTGGCAACCTTGCTGCTATGCAAATTGCAATGGTCGGTCTCGGGCGCATGGGCGCCAACATGGTGCGTCGCTTGCAGCGCGCCGGCCACGACTGCGTCGCCTACGACCTCAACGCAGAGGCTGTCTTGGCGTCGGAGGCCGACGGCGCTCGCGGTGCCAGCAGCCCACAGCAGGTCGTCGACTCGCTCACTCCACCTCGTCACATCTGGTTGATGGTTCCTGCGGCCTACGTTGGAACCACCGTCGATGCATTCGCGCCACTGCTGTCGCCGGGCGACACGCTGATCGACGGAGGCAACTCCTGGTATCGCGACGACGTCGACCGGGCAGCACCACTGAGGGAGCTTGGCATCAACTTCCTCGATGTCGGTACCAGTGGCGGCGTGTTCGGGCTCGAGCGTGGTTACTGCCTGATGGTCGGAGGGCCTGCCGAATCAGTTGCCGAGATGGCGCCGATCTTCGAGGATCTCGCCCCCGGACCCGGTGAGATCATTCGCACACCTCCGTACAAGGGTGACTACATGCCCGCGGAGAAGGGGTGGCTGCACTGTGGTCCCAATGGAGCAGGTCACTTCGTGAAGATGGTGCACAATGGGATCGAGTACGGTCAGATGGCAGCGTTGGCAGAGGGCCTCAACATCTTGTCGGAAGCCGACATCGGTGCCAAGAACAGGCCGAAAGATGCCGAGACGGCACCCCTGACGCACCCCGACTACTACCAGTACGACTTCGATCTCGCAGCCATCACCGAGCTGTGGCGGCGCGGCTCGGTCATTTCGAGTTGGTTGCTCGATCTCACCGCCGCAGCACTCGCCGTGGATCAGTCGCTGGAGGGACTCACCGGATACGTCAGCGACAGTGGAGAAGGCCGCTGGACTCTCCATGCTGCAATCGACGAGGGCGTTCCCGCGCCGGTGCTCAGTGCGGCGCTGTTCAACCGATTCGATTCCCGCGGCCGAGCCCTGATGTCCAACAAGATCCTCTCAGCGATGCGTGCCCAGTTCGGCGGGCACGTAGAAGGTACCGGTCACCCGACATGACCGGTAGCAGTCTGCAACCACCCGCCGATGCTCTGGTGTTGTTCGGAGCGACCGGTGATCTGGCCAAGCGCAAGTTGTTCCCTGCCCTGTATCACCTCGAGCGTCACGACAAGTTGAACATTCCGGTCATCGGCGTCGCCCGCAGTGACTGGACCGACGAAGCGTTCTGCGACAACGCGCGTGAGGCCATTCTCGCGGCGGTCCCCAAGGCGACTCCGGCCATCGTCGACAGAGTGATGCAACGGCTCGACCTCATTCAGGGCGACTACAGCGATCACAAGACATGGACATCGCTGAAGCACACGCTCGACGGCCACAAGAGCAAGGCCGCCGTGTTCTACATGGCGATCCCGCCGACGATGTTCCCGGAGGTCGCCCAGTCGCTGGCATCGGTGGGCCTCAACGAACGCGGCCGCATCGTGGTGGAGAAACCATTCGGTCGCGACTTCGCCAGCGCCTGTGAGCTCAACACGATCCTGCACTCCGTCTTTCCGGAAGCGCGGATCTTTCGCATCGACCACTACCTCGGCAAGGAGAGCGTCGAAGATCTCTTGGTCTTCCGGTTCTCCAACACGTTGCTGGAGCCGGTGTGGAACCGCAACTACGTGCGCAGCGTGCAGATCACCATGAGCGAAACGATCGGCGTCGAAGGTCGCGGTAGCTTCTACGACAGCGTTGGCGCGATTCGCGATGTGATGCAGAACCACCTGTTGCAGGTGATGGCGCTCGCCGCGATGGAGCCGCCGGTTGGCCCCGAGGCCGACTACTTGCAGGACGAGAAGGCCAAGGTTTTCGCCGCAATGAAACCGATCGATCCCAACGAGCTGGTGCGCGGACAGTACGTGGGATACCGCGACGAGCCGGGTGTCGCGCCTGACTCCGCGACCGAGACGTTCGCTGCTGCCCGCCTGGAGATCGAGTCGTGGCGGTGGGCAGGGGTGCCGTGGTACGTGCGTTGCGGCAAGGCCCTCAAGAACTCCGCAACGGAGGTGGTCGTCGAGTTTCGCGAGCCACCAAGCCTGCTGTTCGACGAAGCTGGCGGGCCGAAACCATCGCGCAACCTGGTGCGGTTCCGTCTCGGAACGCAGGACGGTGTCACGTTCACCCTGCAGGCCAAAACGCCGGGACCGCATCTCGACAGCCAGAACGTCGATGTCTCCGTCGATTTTGCCGCGGCCCTCGGCGAGCGACAAGACGCATACGAGCGTCTGCTCGTCGACGCGATCGCCGGCAACCCCCGTCGCTTCGCGCGAGAAGACATCGTGGAGTTGATGTGGCGCGTCGTGCAGCCCGCGCTGGATATGCCGGGGCCTGTCCATCCCTACTTCCGAGGTGAGTGGGGGCCGGCACAAGCCGACCGAATCCTCGACGGCGACACCTGGTACGAATCGTCATGACCGAGACACCGCTCACCGAGGATCCTCGACCAGAGGGTATGTCTCGTGCCGACTCGCTGCTGCTCGTCAACACCGGCGACGGGAAGGGAAAGAGCAGCGCAGCGTTCGGCGTCATGCTCCGCTCCATCGCAATGGGGTGGCCGGTGGTCGTATTGCAGTTCATCAAGAGCGGCAAATGGAAGGTCGGCGAGGAGAAGATCGGCCGGCAACTCGGAGTCGGCTGGCACTCGCTGGGCGAGGGGTTCACGTGGGATTCGACCAACCTCGATCACGACAAGGAGGTCGCCCAGAAGGCGTGGCAAACCGCCGCAGACGTGATCTCAGCGGGCAAGCATCGACTGGTGATCCTCGACGAGCTCACCTACCTGTGCACGTGGGGATGGATCGACACCGAGACCGTCGTCGCTGCCTTGCGTGACCGACCCGACAACGTCAACGTCATCGTCACCGGCCGCGATTGCCCCGCCGAGATCATCGAGATCGCGGACACCGTCACCGAGATGCGCAAGGTCAAACACGCCTACGACAAGGGCATCACTGCGAAAAAGGGCATCGAATACTGACGGGCAATCGTCAGGCCATGCGTTGTCGTAGGTACCGGCTCACGCCTTGACCCATTCGTGGATGCGGCGGATGCCTTCTTCCATGTCGACGTCGGCCATCGCGAAGCTGAAGCGGGCGTAGCCCGGTGTACCGAACGCCTCGCCGGGCACGAAGGCCACCTTGGCCTCGCTGAGGATGTTGTCGGCGAGCTCCAACGTCGTGGCGCTGACCGTGCCGTTGGGACCGAGCGGGCGTCCGAGCAAGCTCATGAAGTTGGGATAGCAGTAGAACGCACCTTGGGGCACGATGGCGGTGACGTCGGGGATGTCGTTGAGCATGTTGTGCATAGTGACTGCACGCCTCGCGAAGGCATCGCGCATCATGGTGACCGCAGACAGATCTCCGCTCACAGCCACGAACGCGGCGACCTGTGCAACGTTGTCGACATTGGAGGTGCTGTGCGACTGGAAGTTGATCGCAGCCTTCATCACGTCGCTCGGCCCGATCATCCAGCCCACGCGCCAGCCGGTCATGGCGTAGGTCTTGGCTACGCCATTGACGATGATGCACTGGTCGGCCAGCTCGGGCACCACTGCCGGCATGCTGACGAACTTGTTGTCGCCGTACACGAGGTGCTCGTAGATCTCGTCGGTCAACACCCACACGCCCTTGTCGACCGCCCAGCGGCCGATCGCCTCGACCTCGTCCGGCGAGTAGATAGCGCCGCTGGGGTTGTCGGGACTGACGAACAGCAGCACCTTGGTGCGCGGCGTCAGCGCGGCGTCGAGTTGCTCGACGGTCGCCTTGAAGCCGGTGGTCTCGTCGGTCTGCACGATCACCGGCACGCCGCCGGCAAGCGTGATGGCTTCCGGGTACGTCGTCCAATACGGAGCCGGGCAGATCACTTCGTCGCCGGGATCGCACAACGCAGCGAACGCGGTGAACACCGCATGCTTGCCGCCGTTGGTCACCAAAACCTGGCTGGCCTGAACGTCGAAGCCCGAGTCACGGAGGGTCTTCGCGGCGATCGCCTCGCGCAGCTGCGGCAAGCCCGCCGCGGGCGTGTACTTGTGGTTCTTCGGGTCGGAGCACGCAGCAGCGGCTGCTTCGACGATGTTGCCGGGCGTCGGAAAATCGGGCTCACCCGCGCCGAAGCCGATCACGTTCTCACCCTGTGCCTTCAACGCCTTGGCTTTGGCATCGACGGCGAGCGTGGCTGATTCGGCGATGGCGGCGAGACGTGCTGACGTGCGTTTCACTGATGAGCCCTTCGACGGAGTTGCCATCGCAGCCTAGTTGCCGCCTGTTTGGCGGACCGGCTGACATTTTTCTCAACCTTCGTTGGCCAGTCAGCGCTGGCAGGCGAGACTGGCCGGGTGACGACGGTCCCGACCATGGTGGAGATTCCCCGTTCGATGCTTCCGAGCGACGGCCGATTCGGATGCGGACCCTCGAAGGTCAGGCCCGAGCAAGCCTTGGCGCTGGCGCGGGCCAACAGCAATCTGCTCGGCAGTTCGCATCGGCAGCCACCCGTCAAGAACCTCGTTGGATACATTCGCTCCGGCCTCGCCGAACTGTTCTCGCTTCCGGACGGTTGGCAGATCGTGCTGGGCAACGGCGGATCCACCGTGTTCTGGGATGTCGCCACATTCGGCCTCATCGCCGATCGCAGTCAGCACTACGTGTTCGGGGAGTTCTCGTCGAAGTTCGCCGAAGCCGCGTCGACTGCACCTCAACTCATCGATCCTGTCGTCGTTCGCAGCGACCCCGGCACCCACCCCGCCATCGAACCGGCTGCCGGCGGGGTCGACGTCGTCGCACTCACACACAACGAGACGTCGACCGGCGTTGCGATGGAACTTCGCCGGCCCGCCGGGGGCGCACTGGTCGTCGTCGACGCCACATCCGCGGCAGGCGGACTGCTGTGGTCGCCGAGTGACGTCGACGTCTACTACTTCGCTCCGCAGAAGTGCTTCGCCAGCGACGGCGGCTTGTGGTTGGCGGCCTGCTCTCCCGCGGCGATCGACCGGATCCACACGATCAAGGCCACGAGGCGCTGGATGCCAGCGTCACTCGATCTCAGCATCGCGCTCGACAACTCGCTGCTGAATCAGACGTACAACACACCGGCCCTGGCGACCTTGGTACTGCTCCATGAGCAATTGCTGTGGATGCTCGACAACGGCGGTCTCGATTGGTGCTTCCAACGTTGCAGTGCATCGTCGAATCACCTCTACGACTGGGCCTCGTCCACTGCATACACGACTCCGTTCGTACAACATCCGGCCCAACGGTCGGCGGTCGTCGGCACCATCGACCTCGATGAGTCGGTTCGCGTCGACGACGTTTGCGCAGCGTTGCGAGCCAACGGGATCGTCGACACCGACAGCTATCGCAAGCTCGGCCGCAACCAACTGCGCATCGGAATGTTTCCGGCTGTGGAACCCGACGACGTCGCCCTCCTCACCGAGTGCATCGACTACGTCGTGGAGGCACTCGCAGAGTGAACATCGCCGACGTGCTGTCGTCCCACTTCGAGGGTGTCGCGCCGTTGAATCGGCCCATCATGGTGATTGCGCTGCGCGGTTGGTTCGACATCGCAGAGGTCGCCACGACTGCGATCAACGAGTTGTTCGTCGATCGGATCGCTCCGATCGTCGCGTCGATCGACCCTGATCCGTTCTTCGATTTCACTCAGGAGCGGCCTATGGTCGAACTCGATGAGGACGAGATTCGCCACATCCACTGGCCCCTCAACGAGTTCCGATTCGCACGCTTCCCCGGCGCACCGCACGATCTGGTCATTCTCGCTGGCGTCGAGCCGCATCTTCGCTACGCGACGTTCGCCGACAGCGTGCTCGAGGTTGCCAAGCAGTCGAAGTGCGAGGTGGTGGTGACCGTCGGCGCCGTTGCCGACACCATTCCACACACACGCCCCCCACTGGTCGTCGGTAGCACGACCAACGCCCATCTGCTGACCGCTCTGGGCCTGTCGGCTCCGAGATACCAGGGCATCACCGGCCTGGTCGGCGTCCTGCAGGAACGCCTCGATCGTGCCGGGCTGCCGGCGGTTTCTCTTCGTGTTGGCGTCCCGCACTACCTCGGGAATGCCCAGCATCCGCAATCGTCGATCGCGCTGTTACAGCACCTGCACCATGTGCTCGGCGTACCGGTTCACACGGCCCGCTTGGCGACAGAGGCTGCACGGAGACGGGTCGTGCACGACGAGGCTGTTGCCGACGACGAGCAGGCCAGCGCCTACGTGGCCATGTTGGAACGCGAGTACGACCAACGGTCGGAGGAGGCGATCCCGTCGGGCGACGACCTCGCCGCGGACTTCGAACGGTTCCTTCGGGATCAGCGCGACGACGAGACGTAGTCCCAAATCGGGGTCGAGAGCAATTGATCAGAAGCAACCAGGTGGGATTCTGAGATGCGCTCAAGGGTCGACGTGAAACCGCCGAAATAGATACGGCATGTTGTTCAAGCAAAACCCCTTTGTCCGGCAGTGGACGCAGCTCAACGCGCCGTTCGCGTCCAACTCCAATCGGGGTCCAAAAGAGGGACCACGTTGGGTCATCGACTGGAGCGGTCCGCTGGCGGTCTCTGCGGTCCACGCCGTCGATCATGAGCGCGATGGACGCTGGAAGAACACCGACGCTGGCACTGGTGGTCTCGCGATGGCCCTCAGCCAGATCGTGGGCTGCTCGAAAGTTGCGGTCACTCGAAGCGTGCCGATGATGGGCGACGCCAACTGGGACGAGTACCACCCGTTGAAGGCCCAACTGGTGAAGTTGGGCCACGTGAACGAGCGCACTGTGTTCATCGACCTGCACGGGATGAAGGACGGCCACGGCGCCGATGTCATCATCGGCTGCGGTAGTGGTTCGCCCTCATCGACGGCCCTCGCTCGTCGAATCGCAGCCCACCTCGAGGCCGCCAAGATCAAGACCGATCCTGACGGCGGCAAGCGTGGCTTCGGAGCAACGGGCGCCGGAACGATGACATCGTGGGCGCAGCGTCAAGGTGCCACCGCGATTCAAATCGAGATCTCTCGGTCGTACCGCGCCGCGCAGAGTGCCGACAAGTTGAAAGAGCGACTCATCACCGGCCTCGTTGCCGCTTTGCGTGACGAACAGAGCCGCCGCGAGTGCGGTCCCGTCGATGTAGGTTCATTGGTGGCCTGAGCCAGGTAGCTAACCCTTTGCGGCTCGGAAGCCTGCTTCGAGGTCGGCAAGGATGTCGTCGATCGATTCCAGCCCGACGCTCAGGCGCACGAGGCCCGGGTAGACACCGGTCGATGCCTGCTCTTCCTCGGTGAGTTGGCTGTGCGTGGTCGTGGCAGGTTGGATCACGAGGCTGCGCACGTCGCCGATGTTGGCGACATGGCTGTGCAACTCGAGGGCCTCGACGAATCGTGTGCCCGCCTCTTTGCCGCCCTTGATGATGAAGGAGATGATTGATCCGTATCCCTTGTCGCGGCCGTACTTCTTGGCTCGCTCGTACCACTGGCTGGTCGGTAGTCCGGCCCAGATGACGCTCTCGACCTCGTCGCGACCCACCAGGAAGTCGGCGACCTTTGCCGTGTTCGAGAAGTGTCGCTCCATCCGCAGGCTCAGCGTCTCGAGACCCTGCAGGAACAGGAACGCGTTGAACGGCGAACCGGCAGCACCGGTGTCGCGCAGACCTTGCACGCGGGCCTTGAGTATGAATGCACCATGCCCGAGCGCCGGCCAGTAGGGCAGGCCGTGATAGCTGGGATCGGGCTCGGTGAAGTTGGGAAACTTGCCGTTACCGAAGTCGAACGTTCCGCCGTCGGTGATCGATCCACCGATCGAGTTGCCGTGACCGCCGATGAACTTGGTGAGCGAGTGCACGACGATGTCGGCGCCCCACTCGATCGGTCGGATGAGATATGGCGTCGGCACGGTGTTGTCGACGATCAACGGGACACCGGCTTCGTGGGCAACCTTCGAGACGCCCTCGATGTCGAAGACGTCGTTCTTCGGATTCGACAGCACCTCGCCGAAGAACAACTTGGTATTGGGCTTCACCGCGGCGCGCCACTGCTCGAGATTGTCCGGATCTTCGACGAACGTCACTTCGATGCCATGCTTCGGCAGCGTGTAGTGAAGCAGGTTGTACGTGCCGCCGTACAGCGACGGAGATGCGACGACGTGGTCGCCCACTTCCGCGATCGTCGTGATCGCCAGCATCTCGGCTGCCTGACCCGAGCTGACGACGAGCGTTCCTGGGATGCCGATGGCCGTTGTGCACCCACCCTCGAGCGAGTTGAGCCTGGCCTCCAACGCACTCTGCGTCGGATTCATGATTCGCGTGTAGATGTTGCCCACCTCGGCGAGCGCGAACAGGTTGGCCGCGTGTGCCGAGTCACGGAACTCGTAGCTCGTGGTCTGGTAGATCGGCACCGCCCGGGCCCCCGTCGTTGGATCGGGATCGCCCCCGACGTGGATCTGGCGTGTCTCGAAACCCCATGCGTCACTCATGGCGGGCACGATACAGAGGAGAATCCCGACTGATCAAGTCGGAATTAGGAAGGGGTGAGGAACGGGTTCCAGAGACGACATCAAGAAAGACTGTCTCTGAGCTCACGCTTCAGGAACTTCCCGGCCGGATTACGAGGCAGAGGGTCGGCCAGGATCATCACGTGCGAGGGGATCATGAATGCTGCAATCCTCGTCGACAAGAACATGCACAGATCGTCGGCCGTCAGCGTCGCTCCATCAACCAGATGGATCGCCACGGCCACCTCCTCCCCGAGCCGTTCGTCGGGGATGCCGAACACCGCCGCTTCGTGGATTGCCGGATGCTCGTAGATCGCGCCCTCGACCTCGGCGCAATAGACGTTCTCTCCTCCACGCAGGATCATGTCCTTCAACCGATCCTCGACGTAGACGAAGCCGTCCCCATCGACGCGGCCGATGTCGCCGCTTCGCAACCAACCGTCGACGATCGTCTCGGCAGTGGCCTCGGGCTTGTTCCAGTACCCGCGGATCAGCATGGGTCCCTCGAACCAGATCTCGCCACGTTCGCCGGTCGGCACGGCCCGAATGTGGGGATCGCGAACCTCGATGCGCATGATCGGCATCACTCGGCCCGTCGATGTCGGGTGTGTGAGGTAGTCGGCACCGGTGTTGTTGGGACCATATGCATTGGTCTCGGTCATGCCGTAGCCAAGCGTGGGTCCACCACTCTTCACGCTGCCGGCCACCCGTTCCACCAGCGCAGGCGGGGCGGGTGCGCCACCTCCGCCGACGCCGCGCAGGCTGGACGTGTCGAAGTCGTTGAACCGGGGCGAGTTGACCAGGTCCCAACTCTGTGTCGGAACGCCCACGAAGTTGGTGACCCGCTCGCGCTCGATGAGTTCCAACGCCTTCTCCGCATCCCAGCGGTACATCATCACCAGCTTGGCCTTCGAGACGACGCAACTCAGCAACACCGGCACGCAACCAGTCACGTGGAACAGCGGAACGATGAGGATGAACGACAACGGCAGCTCATCCGGCGGTGCCTCTCCGGGTGGCAACGCCGACTGGGAGCGGACGACATCGGCGGCGGCGCGACTCCCGAAGGCCATGACCGACGACACGATGGCGCCATTGGTCGACACCGCACCTTTCGGGCGGCCCGTCGTTCCCGACGTGTAGAGAATGGTTGCATCGTCGTCCCAGCCGACCTGAACATCGGGCATCGACGGGCCCCGCACGACGACGTCTGGCCACGCATCCACATCATCGGCTGATCGTGACGGCGCGCGCACCTCCAACATCGTCACGCCGAGACGCCGGCACGGATTGATCGATCGACGAATGCGATCGTCGTCAGCGATCAACAGCGACGCGCCGCTGTCTGCGAGGGCGTAGTCGATCTCGTCCTCGACCCACAGTGCGTTCAGCGAGACCGAGATGCCGCCGACGGAGATGATCGCCAGCATCGAAATCACCCACTCGGGATAGTTGCGCATCCCGATCGCCACTCGGTCGCCCTTGCCGATGCCGTAACGATTGACGAGTGCATCACCCAGCGCGTCGATGCGTTCGAAGACATCGTTGAACGACCAACGCTCGTCTTCGTAGACGAGGAAGATGCCGTCGCCGCCCTGGCGAGCGATGTCGAACAGGCCGCGCATGTTGGGCGGAGCATGCTTGAACCGCCGCTTGCCCTGCGCGTCCTCGACAATCTCGAATGGCGATCCGGGCGCGCCAACCCGCGTGCACGCCTCTTCCCACGTCAGTGTCAAAAATTCCCCCTCGAGCCGCGCGAGCACTTCTCCAGAACCCTATCCGGACACCGTGTCACCCGATCGAACCCCTTCCACGTCTGTAGACCTATGACAGCTATGACAGTTCTCGCAACACGAGCGGAAACCCGACGAGCGCCGTCACGGTCGTTGGCAACTCTGGCCGCCGGATTTTTCGGTGGTCTCGCATTCGGCATCGTCGCCCGCCTATGGATGCGGTTCATTGCCGAGGACCCAGACTTCACCTGGAACGGCACCATCTTCATCCTCGGCGGCTTCACGGTCTTCGGATTCACCCAATCCGCGGCTGCCGAAATCAGGCGGCGCGCCAAGCATCGCTGGCCGGTCGTCGTGGGCCGGACGATCGGCTTGATCGGCCTTCTGCCGATCTTCGTCGGCGCCGGCGCCGTCATGCTGCCAACCGTCGTCGGAGGCGGCCTTGCTCGTGCTCGCGTCGACTGGCACCGAGCTGTGCGGATGGTGTGGCTGTTGGTTGCAGTTGCGCCCGTGATGTTCGTCGCGAGCCAATTGGTCGGCTCCTTCGGATGGTCGCTGCACGCCGCCGTGGGATTCCTGGCGATGTTGGCGATCTACGGCACGATCATCGCGGTGACGAAGCAGACATTCGCTGGGCAGGCCCGACGCGAAGTGGAGCGTGTGACGCCAGCGCGCCACCCGCTCCGTGGGGAATCT
>JBDTWJ010000009.1:0-46282 GCA_040006755.1 Ilumatobacteraceae bacterium
GCGCCGCTGTGGTCCATTCGAGCAGGTTGCGGCGAGTGAAGTAGACCCGGCCGAGGGTTCGGACGATGGCGTCGACCATCAGCCACGCTTGGTGGGCCAACAGAGCGAGACCGAGGCACACGTGCGCGATCGCTATTGCCGTATCGCTGATGACGTTCTGCAGGTGGGTGCGCTTGGAGATGCCTTGGCGTCGCGGCAGCAATTGGACGAGCACGGGCAGCGCGTTAGGGAGGCTCACGCAGGCCAAGGCGAAGACCGTCCACACGCCGCTGGGAACGGAAGGCATTGTCCACGCAGCCACCAACGTGGCCAGAAGGAACGGCGGTGACAGCGGCGAAGGTTGTCGATCATCTTCCAATGCGCGATGCCGGCGATCGGGTTGCGGCCACGCCTGCCCGTGGCGTCTTTCGCCCGCCCGAGTATCCACGGAAGCAGCTGCCAGTCGCCGCGGGCCCAGCGGTGTTGGCGCGTTGCCGAGACGAGGTAGTTCGACGGGAACTCGTCGAAGAGCTCGACGTCGGTCACCAGACCTGCGCGGGCGAAGACACCTTCGAACAAGTCGTGGCTCAACAACGTGTTGTCTGGTACGCGATCGCGCATCGATGCATCGAATGCGTCGACGTCGTAGATGCCCTTGCCCGTGAAGCTTCCCTCCTGGAACAGGTCCTGGTACACGTCAGAGACTGCAGACGAGTACGGGTCGATCCCGGCGGATCCGGCGAAGATCCGCTGGAAGATCGATCCACCCTGTTCGGCTGGGAGCGTCGGTGTGATCCGCGGCTGCAGGATGCCGTAACCATGCAGGACCCGACCTGTGGCACTGTCGAACACCGGCTGGTTGAGTGGATGGGCGATGGTGCCGACCAACCGTCCGACGGCGCCGCGCGGAAGCCGCGTATCGGCATCGAGCGTCACCACGTACCGCACGTCGACCGGTGGGATCGACTCCGGCCGTTCGGTCGTCATGTAGCTGGTCGTCGTCGAGCCCCGCAGCAACGCGTTCAGCTCCTCGAGCTTGCCTCGCTTGCGCTCCCAACCCATCCAGCGGCGTTCCGCTTCGTTCCAACGGCGTCTCCGGTGCAGCAGCAGGAACCTGTCGCCGCCACCGGGTGCCTCGCCGTGACGCTCGTTCAGCCGCACGATGGCCGCAGCCGCACTTCCGAGAAGGTCATCGTCCCCGGGTGCCTCCTCGGTGGCGGCATCGAGCCAGTCCGACAGCAACGCGAACCGAACGTCGCCCTCGCGGTTGGCGAGAAAGTGAACCTCCAGACCGCTGACGAGGCTCTCTACCTCCGATTCGTTGGTGAGCAGCATGGGCACGGCCACGAGCGTTCGCATCCGCGTCGGAACGCCATCGTCGAGATCCAACCTCGGGAGTGGTATCGGTCCCAGAATCTGTGTGACGCTGCGGTTGACGAGGTTGACTGCGAGATCTGATGCCGGCGCGAGTGAGAAGATCGCGACCAAGACGAGACCAATGCCCTCTGCGCCCTGCGACCTCGACACGATCACAGGTACGAGGACAATCAGCGCTGTCGCCACGATGACAGTGCCGAGGTAACCGGTGGCGGGGAAGCGGACGTAGGCCCGCCGCAACCTGGCAACGATCGGCACGCGCACGTGCAGCCCGCGTTCAAATGTCGTTCGACCTTCGGAGACGAGGTAGTAGCCGGGATCCTGCTCGCGGACGAGAGACGAGTCGCGTTGTCGCGCGGCCTCCGCCATGTTCGTCACCATCCGGGCAACTTCCACCTCGTCGAAGTGCGAGCTCCGGGATAGTTCCTCGACGGCCTTGCGGTAGCTGTTTCTTGTGGCGAAGTCCATGTCGCCGAATGCGCTGTGCTCGTGGAACACGTCGTCGACCAGGCTCACGCTCTCGACGAACTGCGCCCAGTCGAACCACGAGATGAGACGCATGCTCGTGATGACGTTGCGCACCGTCACGTTCAACGTGGCTTGGCGTTGATGCTCGAGGCGCACCAGTTCTTCTGCGGTGAGTCCCTGAGATGCGAGGTGCTCCTCCAGCCAACTCAGGGCTGGGGTCACGGCGGGATCGAGATCGCGCAGGCGCTGAAAGAGTTGGACGCTGGCCGCTGTTGGGAGCGAGGTGCGCGAGAGCCGACGAAACGCTCGGGCGGCGATCTCCGCACTGTCGGCGCCGAGTGAGAGCACGCCATCGGCGAGTTCGTTGGCAATCTCGTGCGCTGCGCGTCGCGCGACGATGTCGTCGGCGAGACGGCGCAGGTTCTCGACGAGGAGGATTCGCAGGCTGATGGCGATCGCCCACAGTTCGCCGATCGTCAACGGAGCGACGTCTTGGTATTCACGCACCATTCGGCGAAGGCTGTCGGGATCGAAACGGCTATCGGTGTGCGCGATGTATGCCCACGCCAACCCGATCACCCGCGGGTAACCCTCGAGGTGACCTTCGACCAACTTAGGGAGCTCCCGGTAGTAGTTGGGTGGAAGGTCATCGCGGATCTCGCGGAGTTGCTCGTCGACGATAGGGAAGTTGTCGACAAGCCATTCTGCGGCCGGCGTGATCGATCGTTCGTCTTGGATGGCACTGGCGAGAAGGCGGTACGACTCGACCAGGACCTCGCCGTTCTCGGCAATCCGCGACCTGATTGGTTTCCCCCGCTGCGGCTTGTCGCCGACCTTTTGCGCGGCGGCCAGTGTGCGAGCGTGTTCTTCCAGGCGCTCGACGCTGAAAAGCTCATCGAGAATCGGCTCACGCAGCTCAGCGCGCGAGCGAGCCCACCTACGATCGCGGGCCAGTGGATCTCGGAGGGGCTGCTTGGGTCTCATCGGGTCGGTTCGAGGACACTACATCCAGGCTCGGCCGGGCCGAAGATGGCTGGCTCCGGGGTCATCGGTTTACGCCGGGACTTCTACCCATTCCTGGCGCTCGGCTGAACGCTCCGTTGCATCGCAGATCGCCTGTACTCGTCGACCGTGCTCGAAGTCGGGCGACCATGGGCCATCGGGCCACGATCCCAGGAGCTCTGCGACCTGATTGACGAAGCTTGCGCCGTACCCAACGCCTTGACCGATCGGCCACCAATGCGCCGCGTACGGATGACTGGAGTGCTCGGCTCGGATCGTGTGCAGGCCGTAGAGCTTCGGGTCCTCTCCATCGGAGCCGTATCGCAACTCGTTGAGGCGGGCATAGTCGAACACCAGCGTTCCGTGCGTGCCATTGACCTCGACGGTCATATCACATGGCCTCCGCACGGCCGTTCTGCCGACTTCGAGCGTTCCTGCCGCACCGGAGTTGAAACGAAGCAGCGCCGACGACGCTTCATCGACCAAAACCGGACGCGGGCCATGCGGAGTAGATCGCTCGCGGGTGAACGTGCTCGACTGCGCGCTGACGCGTGTTACATCACCGACCATCCACAACGCCATGTCGAACAGGTGGCAACCGAGGTCGGCGATCGTCGTCCCGCCAATCGCCGGGTCGAAGCGCCAGTCGAACGGAATGTGTGGATCGGCGAACTCATCGGACATCCAATTGGCCCTCCACAGCAGTACGTCGCCGACAGCGCCGTCCTTGATCATCTGTTGCATGAGGGCCAGTGCGGGCAGGCGGCGGTAGTTGAAACCGACCGCGTTGAGCACTCCAGATGATGTCACGGCTTCTGCAACCATGACCGCGTCGGCATAGCTCGCGGTCAGCGGCTTCTCGCACAGGATTGCCTTTCCGGCCGCCGCGGCAGCCACGGCGATCTCGGCGTGTGTCCCTGGAGGTGTGCAGATGTCGATGATGTCAATGGTCGGATCATCAACAAGGCTGCGCCAGTCGGTGGTGAACGACGGGATCTCGTAAGCGTGCGCAGCCGCCTCTACCAGAGCAGCATCCCTGCCGGAGATCGCGGCCACCACCGGCCGCACCGGAAGTGCGTAGAGCATCGGCGCGACACGGTAGCCATAGCTGTGGGCTCTGCCCATCATTCCGTACCCGACGACGCCGACGCGAACCTCGCTCACGAGATGTCGCTTGGATGATCGATCGGAGCTCCGGTCTGGAAGCTTCGAATGATGGATTGACAGATAGCTATGTCATGCATCGCGTCCTCTGCATCGGTCATCGGTACACGACCGGTGACGACACACGAATGGAATGCGAGCAGCTCCGCCTTGAATGCGCTGTCGTACGAGGTGATCTCCTCCGATCGCCACGAGCGCGCCGAGCCGTGGTCGCCGCCTTCGACTTCCAGCAAGGTCGGGGCGCTGCGCAGGAACGGTGACGGGAAGTTGAGGGTCACTCGCTTGTCGGGTCCGTAGCACGCGAACTCCATCTTGTAGTTCGTGAAGCCGGGCAGGTCGAGCCACTGAATGGAGACCGGCAAGTTACCGAAGCGAAGGATCGCCGTGAGACTTGTCGGCTGCAGGTCGACGTAGTCGAGGCGATCGGGTTCGCCCAGCACGGCGCGGACCGTGTTGAGCTCATGGACCAGGCTGTCGACCAACACGAGGTGGTACGTCCTGCGCAGAAACTCATCGGCTTCTCCGATCGCTGTCGTGATGCTCGCTGCCGTGGCTGCCTGCCAGCGTTGGATGGCGTCGGAAGGCACCGGCGCGACCGGAGCAAGGGAATAGTGGCTCACGTACGGAAGGAACGGTGCCTCGAAGGTGGTGACACGCAGCAGCCTGGGATCGCTGATCGAGGCGACCTCGTCGCGGAAACGGTCGAACGCCGGGTCGTAACGCTTGGGATACGCAACCATCAACACGACCGACGCCTTGTTGGCCGCGTCACGCATCTGCTTGCCTTCCGTCACCGAGAAGCACATCGGCTTCTCGACCAAGACGTGCTTGCCCGCTTGCGCAGCTGCGACGGCGATCTCGCAATGACTCCCCGACGTGAGGATCAACACGACATCGACGGAAGCTTCTGTCAGCAGCGAGCGCCAGTCCGTGAACACCGTCGGGATCGAGTACGTCGCCGCGTTGACCGCTGCGTTCTCCGGAGCGATGTCGCACAGCGCGACGACGTCGAAGTGATCAGCAAGCTCGCGCAAGTAGTGGAGATGCATCACCTGGGCGATGATCCCTGCACCGACCACACCGACCTTCAGACGCTGTGTCATAGACGTGCGTGTGTCAATGGAAGACGCGGATCGACCGCAACCTGCATCGCTTCTCCCGACTGGGCGAGCATGACCGCTTCGTGAGCGCGGTCCATGGGAAGGATGTGAGTCGTGATACTGGTCAGTGGATAGCGATCGAGGTTGGCCGCCATCAGGCGCATCGATGGCTCGTATTCGGTCGCCAACTCGCCGCCGATACCCAGCACCGCGACGTTGCGAGTGCAGATGTCGGAGTTGGGATTCATCTGCACGGGTCCCATGTCGACGAACGCGCCCGCTTCGACGACGACACCACCTGTGCGAACGACCTTGAGAGCTTCAGTGAACGTCGACGGCACCCCGCTGCAGTCCAGGACGAGATCGACACCGCGGCCGTGGGTCGCGTCGAGGATTGCTTCGCTCCTCTGGGTCGCGTCGGTATCGCTGGCGTTCAACGCCAGATCGACTCCGAACTTGTCGGCGAATTGAAGTCGGCCTTCCAACACATCGGTGGCGATCACCATTCCCGCACCGAGCATGCGGCTCTTGATCAAGTGACACAGACCCAGGGGACCGGTGCCCAACACCGCGACGGAGAATCCCGATCGTGATCCGCCCTGCAGGCCGAGAACGGCAATGCCCTTGTCGACGCCATGGGTCACGGCCATCACCTCGGTGATGACGGCAACCTCGTCGGGCAGGTCCTCCGGCACCCGGAAGATCGGCGTGCGCGGCAGCAGATACATGTACTGCGACCAACCGCCGAACAGGCTGGGATACCTGCCGACGTTGAGGCTGTTTCCGTAGTCCTCGAGGTGTTGGCAGAAGTAGTAGGGATAGCTGTTGAGGCAGTAGTAGCAACTCCCGCACGGCACGTTCGCACCTGGGACGACCCGGTCACCTTCCTTCAAGGCGACGCCGTTGGTGTCGAAGGCTTGTCCGCCGGTCGCGACGACCGTCCCGACGTTCTCGTGCCCGCAGATCAATGGATACTCGAGGTCACGTTCGTGCGCGGTCCCTGCGTATTGCTTGGACTCACCTCGGAACGTGTGCTTGTCTGTGCCGCAGATGCCCGACAGATGCATAGCGATCACGACGACGCCAGGCTCCGGATTCGGAACATCGAACTCGCGTATCGCGATCCGCCCCGGCGCTTCCATCACGGCAGCATGTGAGGTCGTCATGTGTTCTTCACCCTTCTTGCTGGAACTTCCGTCTTGGCGAGATTGATGGCCTCGTTCAGCAGGCGCGCCGCCTCGGGCACGCCGACCGACGCGGGCACGAAGGGATCCTCGTGCTCGATCGAGATCACGGTCGCGGGCGATGCGGCAAGCCGGTCCACAAGGCCGGTCCACCACGCCAGGTCATGACCTCGACCCGGAACCGAGAAGTTCCACGGCATCGATTCGGGGGAGGTCGGCCAGCGGTGATCGAGCACACCGTTCAGGGCGAGGTTCTGCTCGTTGAACGTGGTGTCCTTGCCGTGGATGTGGCCGACGCGATCACCGATGCGTTCGGCGACGAGATGCCCATCCATTCCCATCCAGAAGAAGTGGCTTGGGTCAAAGTTTGCCGCGAGTGAGGGGCCGAGCGCGATGAAGTCCTCGAAAGTCGCGACGTTGTAGACGGCAGTCCCCGGATGGAGTTCGATGCAGACCAGGAGGTCCGGGTTCTCGGCGCGAGCAAAAGCTGCAAGTTCGCTCCAGTAGGGCGCGACGACGTCAGTCCATTGGCGGTCATGGATTCCTTCGAGATACGGCAACCATCCACCGGCACCGAAGTGGGGAGTGCTGTCTGTCGCGCTGCCGCCGGGGCAGCCGGCCATCGCCACCACCCGGTCGCCGCCGAGTTCTGTTGCCAGCCGTATTGCATTGCGAAGTGCTTGGTCGTGTTGTTTGGCGAGTTCGGCGTCGGGGTGAACAGGGTTGCCCCACGCGTTGATTGCGTCGAGGCGGATGTCGTAGCGATCGAGCAGACCGAGCCATTCGCGGCGGGACTGTTCGCTGGCGAGCAGCGCGTCGACATCGCAATGAGGATTCGGTGCATACCCACCGGCGCCGACCTCGATCATCGACACGTCGGGCGCTTGCGCTGACAGAAATTGCAGAGTGGCCTCGAGGCTGAGGTCGACGAAAGCCTCGAGGACCACTCCGATCCTGAAGTCTTCAGTTGTGAGCATGATCAGATACCAGCGGCTTCCTAGGCACCCGGTGCGCCAGCGTTGGGTCGGTTCAGTTCGTGCGCGAGCGTTGCAAGCTCGTCGCCACCGGCCATCTCTCTGATGAGTTGGTCGACAGTGATCTCGCTGCGCCGGGCGTCGAGGCTCGTCCTGCCCAACGTCAGCACCGTGAAGTGATCACCGATCAGGAAGGCATGGTGGGGGTTGTGAGTGATGAACACCACACCGATCCCGGCGCCTCGCGCATTGTCGATGTACTTCAGCACGACGCCCGACTGCTTGACGCCGAGCGCAGCGGTGGGCTCGTCGAGAATGAGCACCCGCGCGCCGAAGTACACGGCGCGGGCGATCGCTACACATTGACGCTGGCCACCTGACAACGTCGCGAGCGGTTGGTTGACATCGGCGAGGTGGATTCCAAGCTTGGCCAGCTGCTCCGACGTCGTCGCGCGCATGCGCGCAATGTCGAGCGGCTTGAAGACGGGCACCGGTTTGCGAATCTCGGAGCCGAGGAAGAAGTTTCGCCAGGTCTCCATCAGGTCGACGACCGCGAGGTCTTGATACACCGTGGCAATCCCTGCATTCAGCGCATCTCGTGGCGAACCGAAGTCAGTCACTTCGCCGTCGATCTTCATCACGCCTGCATCGGGCCGGATCAGCCCGGAGATGATCTTGATGAGGGTCGACTTGCCGGCACCGTTGTCGCCCAGCACGCAGGTGACCTCGCCGGCCCGAACGGTGAGATCGACGTCGATGAGCGCGCGGATGTGCGTGTACGACTTGGTGATGCCCGTCATCTCGATGAGCGGCTTCGTCGTTGACGCGGTCATCGTTGGATCCGAGCCGACATCTGCTTGACCTTCAGGTTCAACAACACGGCACCGAGGAGCATGACCCCCAGGAAGAACCGGAACCAGTTGGGATCCCATCCGGCATACACGATGCCCTGCACCGTCATGCCGTAGATGAACGCTCCGATTGCTGACCCGATCGCCGATCCGGATCCTCCGGTGAGGGCACACCCGCCGACGACTGCGGCGATGATGTAAAGGAACTCACCACCGATCCCGGACCCTGCTTGGACTGACTTGTACGCGGACAGTTGGTGCATCGCGTAGAACCACGCCGAGAACCCGACGAACATGAACAGCCCGATCTTCACCCATTTGGTCGGCACGCCGACCGCGCGAGCGCTTGCCGCGTTGCCGCCAGAGGCAAGGATCCAGTTGCCGGTACGCGTGCGCAGCAGGATGTAGGTGGCAATCGCGACCAGTATCAGCCACCACAAGATCAGGATGCTGAACTGTGGGCCACCCCTGCCACCCAGGTGCAGCCTGTAGGCGAAGAAGCCCCGAATGATGCTGTAACCCGCCTCGCCCGACACATCTGATGTCGCGACGGTGTTGGTCACCAGCTTGTTGAATCCGAGGTTCAGGCCGAACAGCATGAAGAGTGCGCTGAGGGTGATCAAGAAACTCGGAATACCTGTCTTGGTGACCAGCCAGCCGTTGAAGAACCCGATCAACAAACTGATTCCCAACGCCAGCGCCATGGCGACGAACAGGTTCAGGCCGACGTGCACGGCGAGGATCGATGTGCTCATCGACGCGGTGACCACGGCGACGCCGGACGACAAGTCGAACTCGCCGCCGATCATCAACAAAGCGACACTGACAGCCATCACGCCGATCGTTGCGCTCTGATAGAGCACCGTCGCCATTGCCGCAGATGAACGAAACGGTGGCGCAACGATCCAGAAGAAGATGAAGATCGCGACCGCCGCGACCAGCGCACTGAGTTCAGGCCTGGTCAGTATCAGTTTCAATATCGATGCGGCCTGCGGCTTGCTTGGTGCGGGTACAGCCGCTGCCGACTCAATTTCTTGAACTGTCACACATGCTCCAATGTTTGCAATTCAACGATGGCAGACGTGAATGCTCGGGGGCCGCGTACGGCCCCCGAGCGTCACTCATGTACGGAGCTGTTCCTATCGAGTTCCGTTTTGGGCGAACGGCAAGACCTTCTCGATGTTCGACGAGTCGACGATCGACGGACCCGTGAGAACTGAGCCGCCGCCACCCAGGTCGTTGCCGTTGGTGTTCAACAGCCAGAGTGAGTCGACGGCTTCGTAGCCCTGTGCATACGGTTGGGCGTCGACTGCCATGGCAATCGTGCCGTCCTTGATCGCTTGCGCAGCGGCCACGTTGAGGTCGAACGTCGCCACCTTGGTGGTGGTACCGGCTGTCTTGATCGCCTCGAGAGACACGAGCGCGACCGGCGCACCCATGGTCACGATCCAGTCGATCGACGGATCCTGTTGCAGCTTTGCGGTGATCGATGCGTTCACAGAGGCGTCATCGGACCCGTTGACCTGCATGTTCTCGCTCGCGGCACCGCCCTCGCTCTCCTTCACGCCCTTGCAACGGGCTTCGAGAGCAACCGAGCCCTCCTGATGGATGACGCACAGGATGTGCTTGCCACCAGCAGCACCGATCCGATCGCCGAGTGCGACGCCACCGAGGTACTCGTCTGAACCGAAGTACATCATCGCACCGAGTGCTTTCCAGTCGTCGATGCCCGAGTCGAACATGACGACCGGGATCTTTGCGGCGTTCGCAGCCTTCACCACATCGCCCAGCGCCGATGGACCGGCAGCCGTCATGGCGATGCCGTCGACACCGGAGTCAATGGCGTTCTGCACCAGCACAGCTTGCTTCGTGAAGTCGGGATCGCTCGAGTATTTCAAGGTGATCCCGTGCTGCTTCGCAGCCTCATTGGCGCCGGCTTTGACAATGTCCCAGTACGTGTCGCCCGGTGTCTCGTGGGTGATCATCGCGATCGTGAGACCACCGTTGGTGAAGTCGCCACCGCCAGCTGCCGGTGTGGAGCCTGTGGAGCTCTTGTCGTCGCTGCCGCAGGCAGCGAGCCCTACAGCGAGCACAATTCCGACAATGGCAACGCGACGTAGTCTTGAAAGTTTCACAGTTTCCCCCTGAGCCTTAGGTCGCCCGGTTGGGAGTGTGGACATCGAAAGTGTGTTTGTCAAGCTCTCGATCTCAACTATGAAAAAGTGTCAGTCGGCATCGAAATGCCGATTGCTGGGAGAGTCGATGGGCCCCTCATGGGGCGGTGAGTGCTCGCGGCGGCCCGTTCCTCGTCTCCTCCCCACCGATGTCGACGCGCTGGCCGTGACGACGGCGTCGTCAGCCGGGACTTGGCCATCTGGCGATGAGCGATGAGCCGCCAGAGACCGCACATCTCTCATCGCGTTCGCGGTGGTCGGGACCGCGATGAGAGATGTGCGGCGCCAGGCGGCTCACCTCTCATCGCGTGGGACCTGGAGGGGGTTGGCCCGCGACGTTTGGGTAGGAGTCGAATGTCCCGTGAGGCAGACAAGGCACGAAATCTCCGGCCGGTCCGGACAATTAGTACCTGGTCTCGGACCTTGACAGATCCGACGACCTTCATTAGTCTTCGAACGATGTTAGATATTCCGATCTGCGATCGATATGCCGAACTGCGTGAGGCGACGGTGGCGGAAAATCTCGATGCAGCGTGGACGCTGGTACGTCGCGGGGGGCTCGCCGCGCTTGCGATTCGCGACCGTGCTCGCCTCGTCGGGGTGCAGGCACCGTCGCTCTACTCGTATCGATTCCAAGAACGGGATCTACGACGCCATGTGCGCGCAGGGCGTCAAGGCGTACCTCGACGAGGAAGCGCGCGTGGTTTCGACCGGCGGCCCGCGAGCCGGTGTGCGCTTCTTCGAAGCTGTTGGCCCGTCGTCACGGCCAACCGTTCACACTCGAACTCACGGGGCCGGCCGGAGGCATGTTCATGTATGGTTCCGGCGGCGATGTGATGACCCTCGACGCCGTCGAGTTCTGCCGCATTCTCTCTGGTCGGGCATCCTGCACCGGCCTACTCGCACAGGAGGTTCCATTCTGATGGAGACACGTGTCACGGAGGTCGCCGACGGCATCCACCAACTCACCACCCACATTCCCGATATCGACTTCGGCTTCAACCAATACGTGATCACCGGCGACGAGCCGTTGATCTTCCACACCGGCATGCGCGGTTTCTTCCCCCTCATCTCCGCCGCGGTAGCCAGCGTCATCACGTTGGACACACTTCGGTGGGTGTCGTTCGGTCACGTCGAGGCCGACGAGTGCGGTGCGATGAACGAGTTCCTCGCCGCAGCGCCACAGGCAACCGTCGCCCAAGGTGCCACAGGCTGCATGGTGTCGATCGGCGACCTGGCTGATCGGGCGCCTCGCGCACTCTCCAATGGCGAGGTGCTCGACATCGGTGGGCATCGGATCCGGTGGATCGACACTCCGCACGTCCCTCACGGCTGGGAGGCAGGTGTGATCTTCGACGAGACCACCGGCACCCTGTTCTGTGGCGACCTCTTCACTCGCTGGAGTGCGTATGAGGCGACCACTACCGATGATGTTCTCGCTCCGGCGTTGGCGCTCGACGCGACCGACGACTTCGGGTCGTGGTCGCTGAGACCCAACAGTGGTGACATCGTTCGTCAGCTTGCCGAACTCGACGTCAAGACGCTCGCGCCCATGCACGGCTCCGCATTCACCGGCGATTGTAAGACGCCACTCCGCGGCCTCGCTACTGCGCTCGACGAACGGATTGCACGCTGAATCGAGGTTGAACGATCCCACGGACTTCTGGAGCGCGGATGAACGCAGCCCGCTAGCGTCGCTCGGCGAGTCATGACACAGCGTGTGGGATTCCTCCGAGCCGTCAATGTTGGCAGGCGAACGGTGCGTATGTCGCAGCTCGTGTCGGCTTGCGAAGGTCTCGGCTACAGCGACGTGTCGACGCATGGCAACAGCGGGAATGCCGTCTTTGACGCCGTCGGTTCACGGACTGCGATCGAACACGCGATGGAAGGCGCACTCGAGCAGAAATTTGGCTTCGAAGTGACGACGTTCGTTCGCACGGCCTCCGAATTGCGAAAGGCCTTGCGAGCGTCTCCATTTTCATTGCGCGACGACGACACCTACTTCATCACCTTCCTGAAGAAGGTGCCGTCAGCGGCGACGGCCAAGGCGCTGGAGTCCGCGTCCAATGACTTCGACACCCTCGTCGTCATCGGGCGCGATGTGCATTGGCGCATGCGTGGGAAGTCGACCGACACCAAGGTGAAGAGCAAGACCTGGGGCCTCGTCGGTGATCGTGCCAGCACGAGTCGCAACGTCAACAACTTGCGGAAGCTCGTGGCCAAGCTCGATTCGTGAGTCTGCGCGTAGCATGGCGCAATGGCACTCAAAGGTGAATATGAGCCGAGTCCGGCAGAGTGGGTACGTGACCAAGTCGAGCAGTACGAAGCCTCGGGTGGCGCCAAGGCAAACACCCTGCGCGAGACGGGGCTTGCGATCATCGTCGTCACAACGCTCGGTGCGAAGAGCGGCAAGATCCGCAAGATCCCACTCATGAGGGTCGAGCACGACGGCGAGTACGCCCTCGTCGCGTCGAAGGGCGGAGCCCCGGCACATCCCGTCTGGTACTACAACTTGAAGGACAGCAAGGGTCCGATCGAGATTCAGGACGGCCCCGCACCGGCCGAGTTCGGCGTGCGCGAGATCAACGGCGACGAGCGCGCTGCATGGTGGGACCGGGCTGTCGCTGCTTTCCCGCCGTATGCGGAGTACCAGGCGAAGACCGAGCGCCAGATCCCGGTTTTCGTCGCCTCACCGCGTCGCTGAAACCCGGCGCCAGCGCACCGATTGCTCAGGTGATGCTCGTGTCGAGCGTGGTGCCTTGGGAGATCCCGTGGTTCGTCGACGTGTCGTAGTCGTCGCTCGCCTGTTGCAGGTCTCGCGTGCGCTGTTCGAAGGCCGCCCAAGCGTCGGTCTGCGGCATGCCCACGAGCTAGTCCTCGAAGTTGTCGATGTATGAGTAGGCCAGGGTGTAGTGACACATCTCGTGTGCCAACTGCACCGACCGACCTCGTCCATGTTCCAACCGTTCATCTCGTCGTAGAGAACCTGAAGGGTGTCGCCCCAAAGTCCGGAGAATCGCCGGCCGATTGGTTCCACGTCGTCATGCTGCGATCCTGCACCATCGACTTATCGGCGCTGGCCTATTGGGCAATTTGCCGGGCAGGTCTTCGGCGTTCGCGAGCCGAGTACGGTCACCGGAATGGTCAGTGTCGACGAGGCCGCACAGATGGCGTCGGAGTTGCCCGAGGTCACCGAGGGCGAGCGCTACGGAAATCGCACGTGGTCCGTCGGGGACAATGCGTTCGCATGGGAAAGGCCCTTCAGCAAGGCCGACCTGCGTCGATTCGGTGATGCCACTCCGCCAGATGGTCCGATCCTTGCGGTGCGCGTCGACGACCTCGGCGAGAAAGCAGCGGTGCTTGCGGCGAACCACAAGGGCTTCTTCACCATTCCGCATTTCGATGGTTACCCAGCCGTCTTGATCCAGTTGAAGGCGGTCGGGAAGCGAGCATTGGGCGAAGCGATCGTCGACAGCTGGCTCTCGTGCGCGCCGCGCAAGCTCGCCGACGAATACATCCAGAACGAATCGAAGCGCGAGTAGCCGCGGACGTTGCCTCGCTACTCCGAACGGAGCGCGTCGGCGATGCGCAATCGGCCAGCCGTGCGCGCCGGGAACGACGCAATCGTGTTCAGAACGACCACGAATCCGAGTGCGCCGAGAGCGAGCAGTGCGAGCGGGAACGATGCATCTCCTGCCACACCTATCGACGTTGCGATGGACGACCACACCACGCGCCCAATGAGGGCACCGATCGGCACACCGATCGCCAAGGCGATCACCGTGATGGTCGTCGCTTGCCCGAGGATCACGGCGCGACGTTGCGCAGACGCGAAGCCGAGGGCGCTGAGAATGCCGAGCTCGCGCCGTCGACGCCGCACCGTGACGATCAGCGCATGGCTCGTCGCAATGATGCCGAGCGCTGCCAGCGCCCCGCCCGCTAGGAGCGGAAACTGCTGCACGTCGAGCAGACCATCAACCTCGGGCGGCGCGGCGGGCCTGATGAAGCCCACGCCTGCCTGGGTATTCGTGTCGATTCCCCGGCGCGCCAACGCTGCGTCGCTGTCGACGCCGGAGGCCCAACGAACAACCAAATACGGCGTGCCGACGTCATTTCCGCCCGCCCCGAGTAGGAGTCGATCGCCTGCCTTGGCAGTCAGCACCGCGCCGGTAGCGACCGCAGTCGGTTCACCGATGGTCGGGAAGGCGATGACCCCGACGATTCGCAACTGCTCGCTCACCTGACTGCGCGAGGTCACCGTCACCGATGTGCCCAGTTCGACGCCGACGTCGCGCATCGTGTCGCGACCAACCGCGATCTCATCGTCCGCGCTCGGTGCGCGACCCTCGATGACAGTCGGTGCGATGCCACCCTTCACGGGATCGACCGTCATCGAGATTGCCTCGACACCGTTGATCGAGAGCTGCTCGTCGTACAACACGATGGCGGCGGCCTCGATCTCGGGGTCGGCCACGAGCGCCTCACGGTCTGGTTCTCCCGCGGCCTCGTCGGCCGGGTTTGCATTCTCTGCGGCGAACACGGTGGGCGGGAGTGCCACGTCCCACGTCGTGCCCCAGCGATCCGGAATAGCAACGAATCGATGGAGGCTTGCGCCGATGACAGCGACGGCGACCAGTCCGACCACGCCCACGAGTGCCCCGGCAAGGGCCGGGCGGACGGGTGCCGACGAGCGGGACGGCGCGCTGAGGGCAAAGCGCACCCCCGTGCCGGGGGCCGGACGCAGCGAGCGCGCGGCTCGATCGACGAGTCGCGGCACGCGCAGCAAGCTGGATTCAGTGCTCCGGCCGCGCGACACCAGCCGAGCCGCTGCAGCGGCAGCGATGAAAGTCAGAATCGCCAAGAATGCGGCGCTGGCCGCAAGCAAGATGATGGCGTCGGCGTGCGCACCGGGGTCAGGATCCACACGACGAGCCGCGCCCACCGGGAACAGCGGCGACAGCGCCACAGCGACCAGAGGCGCCAACAGCACCCCTCCGACGAGCGCCGGCAGCACGCAAAGGAACACAAGTGCGCGTCGCTCGGAATCTGTCGTTCCCAACGCGAGCAGAACATCGATATCGGGCCCCAACGCGCTCTGATGACGTGCCGTTGCCGAACCGATCCACAGGAGGCCGGCGACGCCGATGACCAACGCCATTGCGAGGAGCGCCGCAGTGACCACCGAGATCGAGTCGGCGACAGTGCGCTCTCCGTGGCCGACATTGATGCTCGGTAGATGCTCGCCGCCGTAGGCCGCAGCGATCGCGGCGGTGAACTGATCGACGGCCCCCGGCTGATCGACGAGTCGGACCATGTGGCTGCGCGAGCCGATGCCGATGGTCGTGCCGTACTTCTCCCAGAACGCGGGTGTCGTGAGCGTGAGCGTCGTACCTCGGCCGAACGAGTTGAGGTCGAACCCAGTGCGAACGATCCCAACCACACGCAGCTTCAGCTGTGGCCCATCCAGCGACCTGGGCTCTTGTCCGGCGGTGAAGAAGGCCTCGGCTTGCTCTGGGCTCAGCGAGCCGAACTCGAACAGGTCGCCGACGTGGAGCCCAAGCCTGCGCGCCGCGGCGTCGGACAGTGCCACTTCATCGGGCTCGTTGGGGTCCGCACGGCGGCCATCGAGCAGCACGCCTCGCTCGACGTTCGCTCCGCGTTGGGAGGTGGGCGCGAAGATGACGCCGACCGCGTCGACGTCGACGAACAGGAAGGCGAGGTCATTTGTGCTCTCGACGAGCGGACCGTCGAGCACCTCGAGCAGTGCAGGAGGGTCGGGTGTCGTGACATCGGCGGCTACGAACACATCGAGCGTCTGTCCGGCATCGTGGAAGCGATCGAGCGCGCTTGCTGAACGTCGCGCTCCTGCGATCGCCGCCATGACTCCAGCACCTGTGAGACCGATCATGATCGCCAGAACGACCAGCGATCGCCAACGCGTCCGCCAGCTGTGCATGAGGAACACTCTCGTCACGCGTCCATCCTCTCGCGTACAGCCAATCACACCGCACAGATCGGGCCAGGCGTGCTGACATGCGGCAAGAGGTGGTGCTGGTGTCCCCTGCGTTTCCTGGCCTCGTCTACGCTGATCGCGTGACAGCATTGAAACTCAAGACCGCAATCGCCGTCATCGAGGCGTCGCTTGCCGCGGCAGCGGAGTCGGGGTTCCGGCCGATGGCGGTCGTCGTGCTCGACGAGGCTGGTCACATGGTGTCGGCCCAACGACAGGACGGAGCGACCATGTTCCGGATCGATGTCGCAACGGGCAAGGCGTGGGCGGCGGTTGCGATGGGAGCATCCAGTCGCGTGCTCGGCGAGCGTGCGGCATCGAATCCCAACTTCTTCGTCTCGTTGGCCTCGACGGCGCACGGTCGCTTCCTTCCGCAGACCGGAGCCGTCCTGATCAAAGATCAAGAGGGTGCCGTGGTCGGCGCGGTCGGTGCGTCCGGCGGGACTGGCGACGAAGACGAACAGATCTGTATCGCCGGCGTGGAGGCGGTCGGCTTGGTAGCCGGCTGATCGCTTGTAGTTCGCTCGCTTTGGAAATGCAAGACCGCAAGGGCGACTTCAGTCGCCGGCGCTCACTGCAAAGGCGTCGAGCTCACCCGACACGTCGTCAGTGAAACCATCGAGGTCGATCGCTCCGTCCGCGACGCCATCAGCCTTGCGCGGCAGGTAGCGAGCAGCAATGACCGCTGCAAGCAGGACGATCGCTGTGCCGACAAACATGGACAGTTGCAGCCCATCGGTCCACGCCGACTTGGCTGCGTCGATGATGGCTGCGCCCTGAGTGCCGCCGATCTGGCGACCGACGCCGAGCGCGCCGGCCAACGAGCCTTGCGCTGTCTGCCGTGCGGCGTCGGGAAGCCCGGCAACGACGCTGCCGAGGTTGGATGTATAGCCCGACGACAGGATGCTGCCCAGGACGGCAACGCCGAGTGTGGTACCGACCTCGCGGGTCGTGTCGTTCATCGCCGAGCCGACTCCCGCCTTGTCGCGGGGGACGGACGACATGATGAGCTCGGTCATCGGGGTCATCGTCAGGCCCATGCCGGAGCCCATCACGATCATGCCGAGCAGCACGTGGCCGTACCCCGACGCTGGGGTGAGGAAGCTGAGGATGAACACGCCGGCAGCGGTCAGCAGCATGCCGGTGGTGACTACCGTGCGCGCCCCGAGCTTTTCGACGAGGCTGGCAGCGCGGGTGCTGACGATGATGAGCACCGGCATGATCGGCAGCATGCGCAGGCCTGACTCGAACGAGCCGTAGCCGAGCACGAGCTGGAACAGCTGGCTGACAACGAAGAAGAAGCCGAACATCGTCAGGAAGACGAGCGTCATGCCGATGCTCGACACGCCGAAGCGGCGGTCCTTGAACAGGCGAACGTCGATCATCGGTGAACTGTTGCGCAATTCCCACAACACGAAGATGGTCAGCGCGGCGATACCGGCGCCGATGACGCCGAGACTCGTGGCCGATCCCCAGCCCCACTGTGGGGCTTCGATCAGGCCGTAGACGAACAGCCCGAGACCGGCCATCGACAGTACGGCGCCAACTGGATCGAGCTTGGACGGGTGATGGTCCTTGCTGCTCGGCACCAGCTTTGCGCCGAGCACGAGCGCGATGATCGCGACGGGCACGTTGATGGCGAACGCTGAACCCCACCAGAAGTGTTCGACAAGCCAGCCGCCCAGCACCAGGCCGAGAGCTCCACCGCCGCCGGCGATGCCCGACCAGATCCCGATGGCCTTGGCCCGCTCGTTCGCCGGGAAGGTGTTGACGAGGATGCTCAGCGTTGCCGGCATCACCAATGCCCCGCCGATACCCATGAGTGCACGCGACCCGATGACCTCGGCTGCCGAATCGGCGAAGAACGTTGCGTAGGCCGAAGCGGCGCCGAACACTGCGATGCCTGCCTGCATGAACCCCTTGCGCCCGAATCGGTCGCCGAGGGTGCCTGCTGTGAACAGCATGCCGGCGAAGATCAATGCGTACGCGTCGACGACCCATTGCTGCTGGCTGTTGGTGAGGCCCAGCGCTTCCGACATCCTCGGCATCGCGACGTTGAGCGACGTGTTGCCGAGGACGATGATGATGAGGCTCATGCACAACACGCCGAGGATCACCCAACGGCGCCGGAACACATCGAATGGGATCTGGCTGGACTCGTCGTAGTCCGTGACGGTGACGTCGGTGGCATCCATGGACGTGGCTCGCTTTCGAAGGGTGATGCCCATTAAATGGCATCGCTGTCAAATGTCAACTGTGACAAAATGCACTACTGCCGTTTTGCTTGACATCCAGAAGTATCGTTGTGAACGTGAGTACCAGCGGGAGACCAGCGGACAAAAGCGCAGGTACGGCCCACTGTGGCCTTCGGCAGCGCAAGAAGGACTCCTCCCGTCAAGCGATCGAAGACGCTGCTTGGGATTTGTTCGCCGAGCGGGGGTATGACGAGACATCGGTCAACGACATATCCGAGCGCGCCAACGTCGCGCCGCGTACCTTCTTCCGCTACTTCCCCACGAAGGAAGCGGTGATGTATCCGCAGTTCGACGAGATGCTGCAGTCGGTGCGCGACGAGTTCCGCAAGCGCCCTACCGACGAACCGGTGATCACGAGTCTGTTCGCGAGTCTCGAAGTGCTCGCCGGCTCGCTCGAAGGCGGGGAGTCGCGGGCGCGTCAGCGCATGGAAATGATGAAGCGGCCCGGCCAGCATCAGCCTGGCACCGAGTACTTCCGCACGCGCCTCGCCGAGGCGACGGCGGATCTCGTGCTCGAACGAGACGATGACACCGAGGAAGCCCGGATGCGCGCTCGCCTGGCAAGTGGCATGGTCAGCTTGCTGATCGAGACGGCGCACAACTGTTGGATCGAGGAGGGTGCCCGCGAGTCACTGCACGATGTTGGCGACCGTTGTCGTGAGCTGATGGGCGAGATGATGGGCAACGTGCGCCTCCTCTGAGGGCGCCGACTCGTCGACTCACGCCGGGGGAGTGCTGGCTGCCCTCATGCGTTGAGAGGTGACGAGCAGGATGGCGAAGGCCATCCCGGCGACCACTCCGAAGGCAACACGGAGGTCCTGCCACTCGGCGAGGGAACCCACGGTGACAGCGGTGAGCATGGCGCCGAGCCGCTGACCGAACAGCATCGAGCCGAGCCCTGTGCCCGCCGACACGCCTGGTAGGCGCGCCGCAGTCGCGTACAGCTGCGGGAACACCACCGATAGGCCGAGGCCCCATACGGCCAGGCCGAACAGCGCAACCCAACCGACCGGCGCAACCACGGTGACGAGGGACCCGATGCCCACCAGGATCATCGCCCAGATGAACAGTCGCCGCTCGCCGATGCGGTCGAGTACGTGGTCACCACCGAGGCGACCGACCAACATCGCACCGGCGCAGGCCATCGTTCCGAAGCCGCTGATGCGACCGAAATCGAACACGTCGCGCATCATCACGGCGGCCCAGTCGTTCGGCGTCACCTCCAATGCGATGGCACCGAATGCTGCGAGGCCCATGAGAACAGTGACACCAGAGATCCGTCTTCGCGGCGCGGCGTCCGCATCGTCTGCAGGCGACGGCTTGTTCGGCGGCGGGTCCACGGGGATGAGCCAACGCCGGACCACGAGAACAGTGACGAACAGGACGGCGCCGACGGCGACGAGTTGTGCTCGAACGCTTGCGCCGGCGGCCGACGCGGCCGATCCGATGACGGCGCCGGCCGTGAAGCCGAGGCTCCACATCGCGTGCAGCCGGTTCATGATCGAGCGTCCCAAGCGCTGTTGGACGATCACGCCCTGAGCGTTCATCGCGACGTCGTTGCAAACGTCGAGCGTGCCCAGTGTGGTGAGCAGCAGGAGCAACACCACCGCTGTCGGAGCAAAGGCGATCAGCGGCATGCCGATCGACAAGGCGGTCGCAACGAGGGTGAGTAGCCGACGGCTGCCGAGGCGATCGATCACCTTGCCAACAACAAGTGCCCCGATGATGCCACCGAGCCCACCGCCGAGGAGCGTGGCGCCGAGTCCCGCGTTGCCGAGGCCGAGCTGGTCACGGATCTCGGGGATGCGAGGCAGCCAATTGGAAAACGTCGCGCCGTTCACGAAGAACAGTGCGGCCACAGCCGCCCCGGAGTGACGCAAGCGTGGAGACTGACGCATTCCCGTCGCGTAGGGCGGGCTCATCGACTCGCGGGGGTCGGCGCCCGACCCGTGGAGGCGCGGACGATCAACTCCGGTTCGAAGAGGAGCCTGTCGCCGGCGTCGCTGCTGCCGATGATCTGGGCGACGAGATGCTCGACAACGGCGCGACCCATGGCTTCGATCGGCTGGCGCAGCGTGGTGAGAGCCGGGTCGGTGTAACGCATGAACCGAGAGTCGTCGTAGCCGACCACGGAGACGTCGGCGGGCACGGAGAGACCCGCTTTGCGGGCCGCTTGGATGACGCCCAAGGCGAGTGGATCGCTGGCACAAATGACGCCGGTAACGCCTCGGCGAAGCAGCTTGGCCGCCGCTGCCTGCCCGCTTTCGATGGTGAAGTCTGCGCGGGCGATGCTGTCGTCGGTCAGTAGGACACGGCCTGCCGAGGCCATGCGCTTGGCGGCGGAGAGCTTCCGTTGCGATGGGACATGGTCTCGGGGGCCGAGCACCATGCCGATACGCGTGTGACCGAGCGAGACGAGATGGTTGAGTGCTTGTTCGGCCGCGCTCGAGTCGTCGCAGGCAACAGTGGCGAACTGCAAGCTGTCGACGGCGGCGTTGACGAGCACGACGGGAAGGTTGCGTTCGGCGAGGCGTGCGTAGTGGTCGTGGTTTGCATCCGCTTGTGCGTACAGACCACCGGCGAACACCACACCCGAGACCTGCTGGGCGATCAGCAGGTCGACGTACTCGGCCTCGGTGATGCCACCTTGGGTACGTGTGCACAGCACAGGTGTGAATCCCTGCTGCGCCAGCGCGTGCGCCACCACCTCTGCGAAGGCGGGGAAGATAGGGCTTTGCAACTCGGGCAACACGAGGCCGACCAGTCGTACTCGTTCGGTGCGCAATTGCGCCGGCCGCGCGTAACCGAGCACGTCGACGGCGCTGAGGACTGCTTCGCGAGTCATCGTGGAGACCCCCGATTTGTTGTTGAGCACTCGGCTCACCGTTGCCTCGCTGACGCCGACCTTGGTTGCAATGTCGGAAAGCCGAGGCGCCACGGCCGCCACTGTATTTCCGAGGAGGCAAGTTCTTGCGAATCGAGAGTGATTCCTTGCGACCCCTGAAAATCGCCGTCAGTGACCGTGCGCGTCGAGCGCCAGCTGACGTGCCCGGCCGAGGTCGCTTGGGACCTGTGGTTCGGCAAGGACCGCGACACAGGTGAACAACGCACCGCGCCTGCGGTCGGCGAGCCGCTGACGCCTTACATGGCGCCCGACGTGATCATCGGCACAATGACCGAGGTCGAGCCGCATCGCGTGCTGGCGTTCGATGTTGCGCCTACAGGCGGCCCCGGCGACCACATTCGTGTCGAGCTCGCCGAGGGCACCGGCCACGGCGCACGCATCACCCTCACCGTCACCGGCAGCGAGCCCGGCGAGCGCGATCCGGCCGCAGAGATGTGGGGCACTGGCGCAATCGGGCACCTCGCTGCGTCGGCTGCCAATTGGGCGATGGCGAATGATGACTGAGTGGAGGCGAATGTTCAGGGAACGTCGATCACGTCATCCGTTGCGCTCGAGCGTCGCGGGTGAGGCTGGTGAGGTGCCTGAACCGGCGCGCCGTTCACTGGCACGTTTCGCGAGAGAAAGTCGATGACTGCCTCCGCGAAGATGTCGTTGCGGTCACCCGCGACCATGTGGGCGGCTCCAGCCACGTTGACGTATTCGGCGTGAGCGCACAGCTCGAGGAACTCCTGCACGCCCACTTCGGTGAGGATGTCCGACAGGCCGCCGCGGACCAACAACGTCGGCAACGTGAGGTTCCGCGCACAAGCTTCGAGCCGGGACTGCCGCTGCTCCAGGTTGCGCACTCCGGCACGAAACCTCGGATCCCAATGCCAGTGGTAACGACCGTCGCTGCCGAGCCGCACGTTCTTGCCGAGACCGGCCAGGTTCTGCGGTCGGGGTCGGTGTGGTTGATACGAAGCGATGGCATCGGCCACCTCCTCCAGCGAGTTGAAGCCCTCGGGGCTCTGGCTCATGAAATCCCTGATCTTGTCAACACCACTGAACTCGACGCGGGGTGCGATGTCGACGAGCACCAGTGCGGTGGCGTCGACGTGATCTTCGCCCGCTGCAACGAGACTTGTGCCGCCGCCCATGGACGCGCCGACAAGCACTGGCCTGTCTTTGCCGATGGCCGCAATGACGCGCGTGAGGTCCTCGACCATCGCGTCCTGGCTGTAGTCACCGTTCGGATCCCAATCGGAATCCCCGTGACCGCGGGCGTCGAAGGCCACGGCGCGGTACCCGGCCGCGCCGAGTGCTTGCCCCGTGCCCTTCCATGCGTGGCGCGTTTGGCCGCCGCCGTGCTGCAGCACCACGAGCGGTCCATCCGGGTCACCCCAAGCGTCGCCGGCGATTCGAAGACCACCGGCACCGAGCCATGTGCACATCGGCTCGGGCGTCGAAGGAAGACGGATTCCGGCGCTCAGGTGGTCGGCTCCAGGCGTCGTGTCTGACTCCATCAGACCGACGTTAACGATTGGGTTACGACTGCCCTCTAGTGCGAGTGAGGACGACCCTGTCGTAGCGCCATCTCTCACCGCACGTCAGCTACACACGCAGACCTTGTTGCCGTCAGCGTCGGCTAGGACGACGAACGTAGGAGCCTCGTCGACCACCCGACCACCGGCGGCGACGGCAGACTCGATGCGCTGCTTCGCGACTTCCGGTGGCACCCGGATGTCAATGTGGAATCTCTGTCGGATCTCCTCCGACCCGCTGTGCTGGAACCAGATGGTCGGCTGGTCAGCGGTGTCGTTGCGAACCTCATCCTCGGAATGCGGATTGTCCTGGTACGCCAAGACCGCCCGCCAGAACGGCTTGATCAGCGAGTAGTCGGGGGAGTCGAGCGCTAGCTCCAATGTGGAGACTGCAGACGGCTCGGCCGCCACGCCCATGGCGGCGGCGAGTTGCGAGATCCGTCGGGCCAACGAGGTGTCTCGCTCGGTGATGCCGAACGCGTCGTGGCTGAAGAGACGGACATTGAGGTGGGTGTAGCGCAGGTCGAGGTCAGGGTGATGACCTGCCTCCTCGGCAGCGTCGCCGATCTGGTTGACGAGGCGCAGTCCGCTGGCAAAGTCGTTGGTGCCGAACCGGGTGTGCAGCGCGCGGCCGATCGACCGCCAATCGGCCAGGTTCGCCGCGTCGATCTCGGCATCGGTGAGGGTGGAATCGCTCATGGCAACGATTCTGACACTGCCCGCTGCGGGGATGCGATGCGGGAGATTGAGTCCGAGTGGTCTCAATCGACATTGTCCTGTTCGAAGAACTGGCGATGCGCGAACCCGCGGAGTTCGATAGGCGACTCGCTGCCTACCGCGCCGGTCGCTCATTGCCCGCGGTTGATGGTCGCGATGTGGTGAACGTTGATGACCGACTGTCAACGGGTGTGACCGCGGAAGCGAGCGGACTGTTTTCCTGCCAGCGCGGGAGCCGAACTTGACGGCACCGCCCATCTGAATTGTCGCGTTCTAGTCAAATGCCCGTGACTTGTCGATGAGGTCCAAGAAGTCGGCGCGTACGTATCCGTCCAGGTGACGGGCAGCGATCGATTCCATGAACGAGAACCGCGACCCTGCCGGATTCGCCCGCACCTCGTCGACCAACGCTGCGCCGAGCGCGTCGGGAAAGTTCGCGCGAGGAAACGCGTCGAGGATCGCGCGCAGGTCAGGATCAGCTGCGCTGAGACCCGACTGTGATCCAAGCCCGACGGCATCGATCGAGATCCCGCGATTTGCCATTGCTGTTTCGGCGCTCTTGCACGCGGCGATCGAACCCGTTGTGTGGAGGGCAATGATGTCCCACACCGTTTCGGCGCGCCGAGGCTCCATGTCGCGCCTCAGCAACATCGTGCGTACCTCGTTGGCGCCCCGTACCTCGAACCGATGTGCGCTCAGTCGAGGCCCGTCACCGGATTTCCGGACACGCCGGAGATTTCGTGCCTGGCCTCAACAGCGGAACGAACTCGTCGGGTCGTCAGACGAGCCAGGGATCGCGAAGATCGAGGAACTCAGTCTTGGCCATCACGTCCGCGTACTGCGCAAAGAGCTCGGCAAGCTCGGGTGGTGGTTCCTTGCTTTCGTTTCGGCGGGCATCTTCTTCACTCCTGAAGTAGTTCACCTCGACCGTCGACGTCGTGCCAGTCCACACCCGCACCCCACCGATGAGATCGGGGCGCCATGTCTTCGCATGCTTCTCGAACTGCTGATCCAGATTCGTCACCGTTGCCCTGTCCGGGCCGTCGGCAATCTTCATCACCTGAACGAAGCCGGCGTCGTTCGAGCCCCCGCCGAGAAACTCCTCGACGTCGTCGGAGTCGCTGAACGAGACAGTCCCGTCATAGCACTTCTCGGTCTCGGACCACCACTGACCCTGCTCGGCGCGCTGGCTGTTGGCTTTTGCAGCTGCGGCCGACTCGAAGCGTGCGATCGCAAAGCCAATGCCGTCGTCGGTCACACCGCTAGTGCTGCCCAAGAAGCCGGTGGCTCCCGGGCGAAGTTCCGCAGCCCACTTGTCCATCTGGCGGCGCAATCCGGCCTTGTCGGACACTTTGCCCTCGATGACTTGCGCAAACATGATCCACCTACCCATCCTGGCGATGACGCCAATCATTCCCCCCTTGCCATTGTGCATCACCTCAAAGTGATTGTCGATGGCTTCGGCAGACCGCCCATCGTGGTTCGCCCCGACGGTACGGTTTCAGCATGCCCTCCTCCCGTCCTGACGTCGTCGATCGCGCACTCGCCAGTTACATCTCCCATCACTCCACGCAGCCCGATCGCGTGCAACAGCAGTTGATGCAAGTGACCGAACAGCGAACCGGCACCGCCTCGCGCATGCAGATCGGTGGCGACCAAGGAACGATGTTCGAGATCATCTCGAGGGCAATGGGTGCCCGCAGCGCGATCGAGATCGGCACATTCACCGGTTATTCGGCGCTGTCGATCGCCCGCGGGCTGGGCGAGAAGGGGCGGTTGATCTGTTGCGATGTGAGCGAGGAGTGGACCAGCATCGCTCGTGAGTACTGGCAACTCGCGGGCGTCGCTGATCGCATCGATCTGCGCGTTGGACCGGCACTCGAGACGATCGCGGCACTGCCCGACGATCTGCGTTTCGACATCGCGTTCATCGATGCCGACAAGCCCAACTACATCAACTACTACGAGGCGCTCGTCCCGCGGTTGCAACCAAACGGGGTCATGCTGGTCGACAACACGCTGTGGTCGGGTGCGGTGCTCGATGAAACGTCGACCGATACCAACACGGTCGCGCTCCGAGCCTTCAATGATCGGGTTGTCGCCGATTCAAGGGTGCGCTGCGTCGTGTTGCCGATGGGCGATGGCGTCACGATGATCCAACCGGCGAACTGAAAGTTCTCCAAGAGGCTCAGCGGACTGTGGCCACCACCGCGTACAGCGGATCGCCTCGACCGGGCTGCGTGCGCGACATGATCGTGGGCGGGTCGAACCCTCTGGCCAGACGCAGGTAGTCGGCGACCAACCGACAGCGACGTTCGTCATTCAACGCCAGCCAGCCGCGGATCGCCTTGGTCGGAAAACATCGGTTCGAGAACGTCACGCAGAAGAGCCCACCCTTTCGCACCACGCGTGATACCTCGATTGCCACGTCGATCGGGCGAACCAGGTAGTCGATCGACACGCAGCACGTGGCAGCGTCGAATCGACCGTCCTCGAACGGCAGCGTCGGGTCGACGTTCAAGTCGTGCACGACTCGTTCGGTTGCACTGCTGTTGGCCTGGAGTTCGCGCTCGTTCATTCCCAGCACCACCAGTTCGGCCGGCGGCTCGAGGAAGTGCGAGATCCATGACGACATCAGATCCAGCACGCGACCGTCGAGAGCGAGTTCGCGGTAGAGGGCTCCGACCGCAGCGATCGCCTCATCGTCGATGTGAGTGACGAATCGATCCGGTTCGTAGAACGAGGCATCCGACGACTCGTCGGCGCGCGAGAAGAACCCGGAGGGGAACTGCTTGTAGGGGTCCTCCCTCATGGACTCGCGGGCTGGAGCAGATCCCAGCGATTGCCGTAGCAGTCCTCGAAGACCGCGACCGTGCCGTACGCCTCGTGTCGTGGGACTTCGACGAACGTGACGCCGGAAGCCTGCATGCGCTGATGGTCGCGGTCGAAGTCATCGGTGTGCAAGAACAGCCAGACCCTGCCCGCACCCTGTCGTCCGACCATGTCGAGCTGGTCGGGCTCTGCCCGAGCCAACAACAGCGACGCACCCTCCACGTCGCCTCGCGGTGCCACGACGACCCAACGCTTGCCCCCTCCTAGAGGGACATCCTCTGTGAGCTCGAAGCGCAATACGCCGACGAAGAAGGCGATCGCCTCGTCGTAATCGGGCACCACCATCGAGACCATCGCCACTCGTTGCACGCAACCAGTCTGGCCGCTCCTCGGGGCCCCACGGAGTGCTTGCGGACCACCCGGGGTGTCGGGAAGCACTCGGACGTGGTCGTCGAAGACGTCAGCGCACAGAGAACAGTGCGACGCTGCCCCTCGTCGTGAACAGTCAGGGCATCCCTGCACAGAATGTGCGGGGGCTGCTGTCGATGAACTCGGGCAAGGCCACGATCCGTCAGCGACAGTCACCCTGACCATCTCCTCGAATGGGAGTCCGGCCACGTGCGCGAGCATCACGCCCGCGCGGTTTCATACGCGTCGTGACGGCGGAGCCATCCCGGCGTGTCGGCTTCGTTGCGCCCGAGTGGCGCACGGTCGAGCCACTGGAACATGCCCCACATCGCATCCAGCCCGCGTGCATATGCGGAGTACGTGTGATGCACGATACCGTCGCGCAGCGCGAACGAGCTCATCCCCGGCAGCTCGCCAGGCCAGCTGTCGCGTGCCTCTGCCGGCACTGCGCGGAAGTTGTACTCCATCAACGGGTGTTCCTCGGTGGAGGACACGTGGTAGTCGATGTTGAAGTCGTTGCCGATCGAGGACGCCCACGGGAACGACCAGCCCATCCGATCTCGGTAGGCGAGGAGCTTGGGTAGCGGTGCGCGAGACACTGCCACCCACGCCACGTCATGGTGCTCGAGGTGAACCCGACTGACGTCGATGTGGTCGGCGAGGGACGAGCAACTCGGGCACCCTTCGTCCCAGTCCGGGCCGAACATGAAGTGGTACACGATGAGCTGCGAGCGGCCATCGAAAAGCTCGGCGAGGGTCTTCCGCCCGTTCTCGGTGTCGAACACATACGTCTGCTCGACGGGAACCCATGGCAGGGCCTGTCGTTCCTTTGCCAGAGTGTCCGCCAGGCGCGTCAGTTCCTTCTCACGCACGAGCAGCGCGCGGCGGGCGTCGTCCCACTCGCTGCGAATTCCGGTCTTCGTGGTCATGTCTTGCTCCTTGCTTGTCGGTGCGCGCAGGGGCGCGCGGGGTTGATCGGTGATGATGTGCCGTCGTGGACATGAGAGCGTCAGGTTTGCTCGAGGAGCCTCTGCAGCTTGGCCAGTGTCTGAGACCAACCGAAGTTGACCGATTGATTGTCGAGCGGATGGCCGAGCGTGATCCGCTCGTGCTCCAAGCGGAGCGCGGTGCCACCGCCCTCCGCATCGCTGAGCGTGATCCGCAGCAGCGTGTCCTCCGCGTCCCAATGGAACCGGAACGTCAGCACGATCCGCTCGTCCGGAACCAGCTCCTCGATGACCGACGTGAAGGTGTGATGGCCCCCGTCGGCGTCGAGCATCTCGACATGGTGCTTCCCGCCGACGCGCTCATCGACGTTGGCGACGGTGACGGCGAAGTCGTCCGGGCCCATCCAGTGAGCGAGCACGGTTGGGTCGAGCCACGCTCGGTACACGTTCGAGCGGGTCGCACCGATGACTCGGTCTAGTGTGACCGCGAACTGTTGCATCAGGCATCTTCTCCTGTGAGGAGCTGCTCGAGGCGGTCGAGCCGCTTGGTCCAGAACTGTTCGTAGAACTCCACCCACTGGCGGACCTCGGCGAGCGGCTCGGCGCGCAGCCGGCAGATGGTCGTGCGGCCTTCGGTGCGGCGCTCGACGAGACCGGCGCTCTCCAGCACCTTCAGGTGCTTGGACACCGCCGCGAGCGATATATCGAACGGATCGGCCAGGTCGCCGACCGTACGCTGGCCGAGCGCGAGCGTGCCGAGCATCGCCCGCCGGTGCTCGCTCGATAGTGCGTGGAACACAGTGTCCAAGCTGCGGTCAGAACTCTCAACCATATGGTTAACATTAGTCACGCCGAGCGAAATGTCAACCAGTGAGTCGAAGGTTGGCGAGAATGTCACAACCACGACGGTTGAGGGCGAGCCAGGCCTGGTAGCCGCCGATCATGTCGGTGGCCCGAAGGAGCCCGAGGTCTCGGAGTGTCGCGGCGGCGAGGCTGGAGCTGTATCCCTCGTTGCAGACGATCACGATCCGCAGGTCGTAGCTGGAGACTTCGGGAATGTGGTGATGGCACGCGGGGTCTAGCCGCCACTCGAGCACGTTCCGATCGATGACCATCGCCCCAGGGAGATCGCCGTCGCGTGATCGTTGATCGACGGGACGGATGTCGACGACCAACGCCCCGCCGGCGAGTTCAGCGCCGAGCGCTGCCGGTTCGACGCGGTCGAGGCGTGCTCTTGCATGTTCGAGAACGTCGTCGATTGAACGCGGTTTACCGCGGCCGGCGTCGTGGTTCATCGTGGGTGGGTTTCGTACATGCGGATGGCGACGAACACTCCTGAGATTGCGGTGAGCGCGGCCACAGCGTATATCGCCGCAGGGACGGAGACGAGATCGGCGAGGATGCCGGCAAGGAGCGCGCCGGCGGCGAACCCGCCGTCGCGCCAGAGCCGGTAGATCCCCACGGATCGGGCACGCCATGTGGGGTGGGCGACGTCGCCGATCGCAGCGAGCAAGGTGGGGTAGACCATCGCCGTGCCGGCCCCGATGAGCATCGCACCCGCTGCCCACGCCCAGAAGTTGCTGGTGGCGGCGATCCAGACGAGCGCGACGGCTTGGGTGATCATCCCGCCGACAATCAGGGGCTTGCGCCCCATCCGGTCGGAGAGGCCACCCGTATAGAGCTGACCGAGGCCCCACACCGCCGGGTACAGCGCGGCGAGCACGCCGATACGTGCCACCGACAGGCCGGAGGCGGCGAAGAAGATGGGGAAGAGTCCCCAGGCAAGGCCGTCGTTGAGGTTGTTGACGAGTCCAGCCTGCGAGCACGATGACAGTGCTTTGTCACGGAACGAAGTGAGCGTGAAGATCTCGCCGGTGGTCAGCCCTTCGGGATGGCCGCCGGGTTTCGTGGCGTGGTTGGTGGCTTCGTGCTTGGCGTGGCCGTGGGTCTCGCGGACGAACAAAACGGAGGCACCGAGGCCGAGCCCGACGTAGGCGAGCCCGAGGAAGAAAGGCGCTGGGCGTAGCCCGTGTTGTTGAGCGATGTATCCGGTGGCGAGTGCGGTGACGGCGACGGCGCCGTAGCCGGCGGCCTCGTTGAGGCCCATCGCGAGACCTCGCTTGGCCGGGCCGACGAGGTCGATCTTCATGATCACGGTTGTGGACCACGAGAGGCCCTGGTTGATGCCCAACAGCACGTTGGCGAACACGATCCATCCCCACGACGGGGCCCACATCAACAGAAGCGGGATCGGGATGGCGATGATCCACCCGGCGACCAAGACTGGTTTGCGGCCGTAGCGGTCGGCGAGAGTGCCGGCGAAGAAGTTGGTGACGGCTTTCACGATGCCGAACGCGGCGATGAAGGTCAGTGTGGCCGTGAACGCCGTGAGATGGAACTCCTGCTTGGCGAGCAGAGGCAGCACGGTGCGTTCCTGGCCGATCATTCCGCCCACCAGCGCGTTGACGCCGACGAGTAGCGAGAACTGGGCCAGGTTTTCCTTCAATCCGAGCCGGAGTGGCGCCTCGGCATCCTCGTGGACTGGGGTGCTCATCATCCCGTCTCCAGTGGGAGATCGTTGGCGCAAGACCAGTTGCTCGGTCCACCGTCGAGGACGACGACATCGGTGCGCGGTCTGCCGGCGAGGATGCTGGCACCGGTCATCGCTCTCTCGCCGTGGCCACACATGATCGTGATCGGACCCTCCGGGACATCGGCTGTCGCGAGCTGCGCAAGTTCGACGTTGACCGCTCCGGGCACATGCCCGGATGCGTACTCGTTGGCTTGGCGGACGTCGACGATCGGGACGGTCATGTGCTCAGGGTCGACCAGTTGAACTGTCGCAACATTCCTGCCGCTCTCCAGCCAGGCATCGATGCCGCCGGCGAGCTCGCCGAGGAGGCGCTCGTGGCCGACATCGAGGCATTGGCGCACGAGATCGTCGCGATCTTGCTCGCTGTCGAGGACGAACGCGAGCGGCAGATCTGGCGGGAAGAGCCAGCCGAGCCAACTTGCGAACACAGGCCTGAGGGTGTCCGACATCGAGCCTGGCACGTGCCCGGCTGAGAACGAAGCAAAGGGTCGGGCGTCGACGATGATCCCACCTCCAGCAACGTGATGCTCGAGGTCATCCGGGTTCAGCCGAGGCAGCACAGGGAGGGCGTCGTAACGGGGTGGTCCAAGCCGGTTGAGCTCGGGAAGCCGCGCGAAGTAGGTCGGGAAGCTGCCGAATCCCTCGACCAGCCGCTCCACGAACGCATCTTCGTCTTGGAGCGCGAAGAGCGCGTTGGCGACTCGTTCCTTGCCGAGCGTGCTCGTGCGCTGCGTTCCCCCAGGTGCTGAGCAGAACGACCCGGCCCCATGTGTCGGGTAGAGCACCAAGTCGGCGGGGAGATCGTCGAAGCGGCGCAGCGACCGGAACATCTCGTGCGCCAAGGGCACGGCACGGTCGGGTCCGCACAAATCGGTGCGACCGACTGTGCCGACCATCAACGAGCCGCCGGTGAACAGCGCGCCGGGTGCACCGTTCTGCATCAGGATGTAGGCGTGGTGATCTGGCGTGTGGCCAGGCGTGGCGAGCGCCCTCAACTCCACCCCGTCGGCGAGCTCGACGTGCTCGCGGTCGTGCACCGCGCGGTACTTCGTGGCGAGATTGGATGCCTGTGGGGCAATGAAGGTCGCGCCCCGGCGGGCGGCGAGGGCCGGGCTTCCGGTCACGTAGTCGGCGTGGGAGTGGGTGTCGAGCGTCCAGGTGATGCGCAGCCCGAGACGATCGGCGAGTGCCTCGTGTCCGATCGGGAAGCGAGGCGGATCGACCACCGCGGCCGTGTGGTCACCGAGATCGACCACATACGACGAGTGGCCAAGACCCTCATCGATGAACTCGTGAACACGCATCCCACACCCCTCGAAGAACTGTTTGAATGGTCGCGACGAGGAAACTAACTTGTCAAGTGGTTCCTTGAATAGGAGGAGATTGGTGGGAGAGCGAAAAGCGAAGGATTCGTTGTTCGACGGGTTCGCGGAGATCGCCAAGGCACTCGCCAACGGCCGACGGGCCGAACTGATCGACGTTCTCGCTCAGGGCCAGCGTCACGTCGAGGATCTGGCCGACCAAATCGGCCAGAGCGTCGCGAACACGTCGTTTCACCTTCGCACCCTCGCCGCTGCGGGGCTCGTCGTGACCCGCCGGGACAAAACGCGCATCTACTACCGGCTCTCATCTGATCGCGTCGTGGATCTGTGGGCAGCGATGCGCGATGTGGCCGCCGCACACCATGATGAAATCGACGCGCTCGCCGCGGCCTACCTCGGACATCGCGATGAGCTCGACGAGATCTGTCGCACCGAACTTGTCGCGCGTATTGCTGCTGGCGACGTGATCGTGCTCGACGTCCGACCTGCCGCCGAGTACGCGTCCGGCCACATCGCCAGCGCCCGATCGATCCCCGCTGATCGTCTAGATCGCGAGCTTCGCACCCTCCCGGCCGACGTCGAGATCGTCGCCTATTGCCGCGGCCCATACTGCGTGCTTGCCGACGATGCCGTCCGGCTCCTGCGACGCCGTGGTCGGGTGGCGCGGCGACTCGAGGACGGTTTCCCTGAGTGGCGTCATGCTCGACTGCCGATCCAATCGCTACGCGAAACGAGCACGGGACAACCGGGATCCTGATGGCCGCACCGGCACGCGCAATACTCCACCACCGTGGACACGCGGGCTCGACAACGGGCGTGGTCGGTGCGATCGTCAGCGAACGATGCGACGCCGACGTGGGCGTCGGAGACTCCCTTGATGTCAATTGATCATCGCCGGCGGCGACGTCTGCTTCTACACATCGCGACCGGCCGCGGTGATCGTCGATGTCAATGCGGTCGACCGCGAGCTGGAGGTCGTCGGTAGAGTGCCGGATTGTGAGGAACCGATGAACGACCAAGGGGATCTGCGACCGATCGAGCGGAGGATGCTCAAGCTCTCCGAGGCCGGCGCCGACGACATCGAAATTGCCTGGCGTTTTCGACGAACCCCCAGGAGCGTCCGTCAAGTGATCGCCTTCTCACAGCTCCCGCGCCCTGCTGCGTCTCCGGCGTCGCCGGGCGGGTTGCGGCCGATCGAACGGTGCGTGCTGCGCTGGCGTGACGAAGGTGCAGAGTTCGCCGACCTCGCAGCCCGCTTCCGGCGCGGCCCGGCATTCCTCGAACAGGTCGAACAGCTCGCCCGCTACAAGCTCGCGCAGTAATCCACGTCCCACGGCCAAGGTCGCAAACGCTGACCTCCGGCCCAATGCGGAGCGTCAAGGAGTGTTTCCGATCAGCCCGAGGTGGTCGGAAACACTCGGTCAGACCTCTGCGGGCCTGAAACACTCGATCCGGTTTCTGGGGTGGTCTCGACTTGGATCGCGTCGGGTCACAGGGAGCGATGTGGCGAGCCCGAGAAACGCGGCTGAGCGGTGACCTCGCGGCGATGCGTGCTGAGTTCATGACGTACCGCATCGTCGCCAACCCAGGAAACTATGTATGTTTGATCAAACATTCAAGAGGGGGAGACCATGAGGAGAGTTCGAGCAGTTGCTGCATTGGCGGCCGCGGCGCTCATCGCAACCGCGTGCGGCAGCGACGAGAAAACAGCGAGCACCGACGCTCCGGCCGCGTCCGCCGCGCCTGGCGCGACCACGGCGCCTGGCGCGACGACGGCGCCTGGCGCCACTGGCGGCGCGTCGGCGGGTGACTGCAAGCTCGACGAGCCGTTGAAGATCGGCTACGCGGCCGACTTCGATCTCGGGGGCATCGGTGATGTGCCCGCTTCCAGGGCGGCCAAGTTCATCGTCGACCAAGTGAACGCAGCTGGCGGTGTCGGTGGTCTGCCGGTCGAGTACGAGGTCAAGCAGATCAGCCAGACCCCACCCGATCCGGCCGCCGCACAGCGCGCCGTGCAAGAACTGCTCGATGGCGGAGCAGACGTCCTTCTCGGGCCGCCGTTCTCCGACTACGGCCTGCCGTTGCTGGAGGTGACCAACGGAAAGGTCCCGGTGCTGTTCGTGACGGCCACGGAGATCACGTTGCCGGATCCTGCGCGTGGTTCGTTCCTCGTGTCGTTCGACGATCGGGTGCAGGCCTCCGCCGCGGCCCAGTTCGCGACTGAGAAGGGGTTCAAGACAGCCGTCACGATGTCGTCGAGCGACATCCCGTATCTCAACGTCACGACGGCATCGTTCGCCGAGGTCTTCTCCGGTGCGGGTGGCACCGTCAACGGCGACCTGTCGTTCAACCTTGGTGACACCGACTTTTCGGCCCAGGTCAACGAGATCGCAGGCATGGATCCGCAACCAGACGTCGTCTACTCGGCGTTCTTCCTTCCGGAGGCCGGCGTGTTCTTGAAGCAATTGCGTGCGGCGGGCGTCAAGTCGGCAGTCATCAGTGCCGACGGATTCGACGCCAGTCTGATCTGGACCATCGGAGCCGACGCCGAGGGCGTGTTCTTCACGTCGCACACCTTCCCCGGTGAGGGCAACAACGTGCAGAAGTTCCTCGACGACTACGCCGCCAGCGGTGGGCCTCCCATCGAGACGGTGTCGTTCGGTGCGCTAGGTGCCGACGGTGCGCAGATCGCCATCGCGGCGACCGAGGCGGCGTGCTCCACCGACGGTGCAGCGCTGATCGCGGCGATCGAGAACCTGACGGTCGACGTGACCACTGGTACCACCAACTACGTCGGGACGTCCGGCACGCCACAGCGCGACGTGACAATCCTGACCGTCACCGACGGACAGCCAGCACTGGTGAAATCGTTCTTCCCGACGGTCGTTGCCAAGGGCTGAGCCAAACGATGATCCTCGAGGTGGACGGGATCACCACCCGATATGGCGCGTTGACGGCGCTTCACGCCGTCTCGATCCAGATCGAGCAAGGTGAGCTCGTTGCACTCGTGGGTCCTAACGGCGCAGGCAAGACCACGCTGCTGTCGTCGATAGTCGGCTTGTTGCACCCGTCCGGTGGCCGCGTGCGGTTCGACGGCAAGGACATCACCGGACTCGACCCGGCGGCGCTGGTCGTCGCCGGGTTGGCTCTGGTGCCCGAGCGGCGTCGGATCTTCAAGGATCTGTCGGTGTCCGACAACCTGCGACTGGCCGGCACCACCGTTGCGAAGGCGATGCGCAAGCAGCGGATGGACGAAATGGCGGACCTGTTCCCGGTGCTTCGCACGAAGTGGGATCTCTCAGCGGGCTTCCTGTCGGGCGGTCAGGCACAACAGCTGGCCGTGGCGCGCGCGCTGATGAGCCAGCCGAAAGTCCTGCTGCTCGACGAGCCCTGCCTCGGCTTGGCCCCCACGATGGTCGACGTCATCTTCGATCTGCTCGCCGCGCTGCGGACGCGGGGGTGCACGGTGCTCGTCGTCGAGCAGCAGGCACAGCGTGTGCTGAGCGTCGCCGATCGCGGGTACGTGCTACGCACCGGATCGATCGTCGCCGCGGGCCGCGGCGTCGACCTCGCCGATCGCTCAGACCTCTTCGACACCTACATCGGTGGCTCGTGATGACCGATCTCGTCCAGAACCTCATCGACGGGTTGGGTAACGGCAGCACCTATGCGCTCCTGGCCGTCGGCGTCTCGATGCTCTTCGGAGTGATGCACCTTGTCAACTTCGCCCATGGCGAGCTGCTGACCATCGGCGCGTATGTCATCTACGGCATGCGGAGCAAGAACATTTCGTGGTGGCTCACGATCCCGGCAGCCATCATCGCGGCCGTCGTGCTGTCGATGGGGATCGAGTTCGTCGCCTTTCGCCGCGTACGCGCGGCGAGTGCGTTCACCCTGTTGCTCACCTCGTTCGCGATCGAGATCCTGTCGCACGCTACGTGGCGCATCGGCGTGTCATCCACGCCTCGTCGGTATCAACCACCCGACATCGCGTTCAAGGCACTCTCGCTCGGTCCATTCAACATAGAGGTGTGGGACGTGGTCAGCATTGTCGTGGCGGTGCTGTGCTTCGTCGGAACGGCGATCATGTTGCGAACCACGATGTTCGGTCTGTCGATCCGCGCAGCATCGGAAGACTTCGATGCTGCGCGGCTGATGGGTGTGAAGGCCAACCGCGTCATTTCCGGGGCCTTTGCGTTCGCCGGCTTGCTGGCGGGCATCGCCGGAGCGCTGTGGCTGGTGCGTCGCGGCCAGGCAGACCCGCGCATGGGCGCCGAGCCACTGCTGAAGGCGGTCATCGCCGCGATCATCGGCGGGCTGGGCAGCCTCCAGGGAGCTGTCGTGGGCGGGCTCGCGCTCGGAATCGCCGAGGTCTTCTTCAGGTCGTGGTTACCCAGCGATCTGCAGGGCTTGACCGACAGCTTCGTGTTCGTCGTCATCGCCGTGCTCTTCGTGGTGCGCCCGCAGGGAATCTTCAACGTGCAGACGGCCGAGCGAGTGTGATCGCGACCGCGTCGAGCCTTCGTCGAGTGGCCGTGGTTTCGCTCGTCGGCAACCTTGGACTGCTCGCCTTGGTCTTCGGAGGGGGATTGGTCTACGCGTCGGGTGGCAGCTCGGCCCGCGACTTGCTGATCACCGACCTGCTCATCAACCTCGTCATCGTCGTTGGCTTCCACGTCTTCATCGGCAACACCGGTGTCCTGTCGTTCGGTCACCTCGGCATAGCCAGCGTCGGTGCGTACACGATGGCATTGCTGGCGGTGCCGGCCGCCCGCAAAGGCGTGCTCATCCCCAAGGCGCCGTTCGGCATCCCCGAGATCCAGCTGACACCGTTCGTCGCCACGCTCATCGGACTGGGTGCCGCCATCGTCGTGTCGGTGCTGCTCGGACTGGTGGCCGCGCGCACGTCGGGCCTCGCTGCCACCATGATCACCCTGGCCTTCCTGTTCATCGTGCGACAGTTCGCCGAGAACCGCAAGGACCTCACCGGCGGCGCGCAGAACCTCAGCAGCGTGCCTCGTCTCGCGGGCCACACATGGGCGGTCATCGGAGCGACCTTGGCCATTGCGGTCGCCGTGTTCTTCCGGTCGAGCAAGACCGGTCGGCTGGCGATCGCGACGCGCGAGGACGAGCTCGCGGCAGGCGCCATGGGCATCGAGGTCTTCACCCCGCGGCTGCTCGCGTTCATCGTGAGCGGTGCCATCGTCGGCTTGGGCGGCATCCTTCGTGTCCAGTCGCTCGGTTCCATCGGCCCGTCACAGTTCAGCTTTGAGTTCACGATCCTGATCCTGGCGATGATGGTGGTGGGCGGCATGCGAACCGTGACCGGCGCGATCGCCGGCACCGTCTTCATCACCGTCGGCAAGGAGATCACCCGCTTCCTGGGTGATGGACCGCACTTCCTCGGCTTCGACTGGCCGGTGGTCGATGGTCTGCCCGACCTGTTCCTTGCAGGATCGCTCCTCGCCGTCCTGCTGACTCGCCCATCCGGTCTGCTAGGCGAGTTCGACGTCGGAGGCTGGTTGCTCGCCCGGCGTCGCCGGCTGCCCACGATTGCTGGCCACGCCGGTCCGATCGAACCAGCCGAGCCGTCGGAGGTCGAGGCGCATGCCGCTGGCGAGCTCCGTACCACCGGCCTCTGCGTGGACTTCGGCGGTTTCACCGCGCTCGAGGAGGTCTCTATCTCGGTCGAGCCCGGTCGTATCCATGGATTGATCGGTCCGAACGGCGCTGGCAAGACCACGTTCATCAACGTGTTGACGGGTCTGGTCGAACCGTCATCGGGAACGGTGCACCTCGGCGATCAAGATCTGGCTGGGCCACCGTACCGACGGGCCCGCCAGGGCGTCAGCCGCACGTTCCAGAACCTGCGCGTGTTCGGCTCGTTGTCGGTGCGCGAGAACGTCGCGGTGGTGGATCTCGTCGCGCACGATCACCGTTCGCACCGCCCGCGCGTCGGCGTCGACGAACTGCTCGAACTGTCAGGGCTACTTGCGCTCGCCGAGCGGTCGGCATCTACCCTCGACTACGGCAGCCAACGCAGGCTCGAGATCGCGCGTGCCGCCGCACTGCGTCCCGACTTCTTGTTGCTCGACGAGCCAACATCGGGCATGAGCCAATCCGAGTCGCTCGCCATGGTCGCCGACGTGCGACGCATCGCGGCCGCGATTGGTTCGGGTGTGCTCGTGATCGATCACGATCTCGGATTCATCACCAACATCTGTGAGCACATCACCGTGCTCGATCAGGGTGTCGTGTTGGCCGAAGGCACGGCCGACGAGATCCAAAGGGACCCACGAGTGATCGAGGCGTATCTTGGGTCGCGTCATGGGTGACGATGTGGTGTACCGCCAGCGCCCGGTGAAGCGCGAGCGATTCGCCGAACAGGTGGCCATCGAGTTGCGCGAGATGATCCTGTCCGGCCGCCTGGCCTTCGGCGAACGCATCGATCAGGACGCAGTTGCAGACGCGCACGGCATGAGTCGGCTGCCGGTCCGCGAGGCGCTCATCACGCTCGAGCAGGAAGGGCTCGTCGTCAACACGCCCCGGCGAGGTGCCTACGTGGCCCAGCTCAGCCCCGAGGACGTGTTCGATCAGTACGAGGTGTACGGCCTGGTCGCGGGCATCGCGGCGGCGCGAGCAGCCGAGCGCCTGACCGCCAAACAGCTCGCCGATCTACGCAGGGCCCACGAACAGTTCGTCAAGGCCAAAGGTGGCGCCGCCCAGCAGCGGTCGAACGAGGCGTTTCACCGCATCATCAACCGTGCCGCCAGTAGCCGCTTGCGAAGCACGCTAGGTCTCCTGGCTCGAAGTCTGCCGTCGCACCACTACATGTTCGACAGCGCATGGGCCAAGCTCGCCGCCAAGCACCATGCCAAGGTACTCGTCGCCATCGAACGCCGCGACGCGGTAGCAGCCCGGGAAGCGATGGCCGAGCATCTGGTGGCGAGCGGTCGTCAAGCCGTCGTGGCATTGACGCGCAAGGGGTTCTGGCCGCCACCGACTCCGGACTGATGCTCCTTGTTGATCTTTGATCAAAGATGTATCGTCGTTCACGAACGAGGAGCGTGTCGTGGACTTCGGGATCGACGAGGAGTTCGAGAGCATCCGGACCGAGGTGCGTCGATTGTGCGACAAGTTCGGCAACGAGTACTGGCGGAGTCTCGAGCCCGATCGCTACCCCGAGGAGTTCGTCGCCGAACTGACCAGCTACGGCTGGTTGGGCGCGTTGATCCCGGAGGAGTATGGCGGTGGCGGACTGTCGTTGGCCGGTGCGTGCGTGATCCTGGAAGAGATCGCCGCGTCGGGTGGCAACCCATCGGCGTGCCACGCGCAGATGTACATCATGGGTACGTTGCTGCGGCACGGCACGGCCGAGCAGAAGCAACGGTACCTTCCGGCCATCGCGGCGGGCGATCTGCGACTTCAGGCGTTCGCGGTCACCGAGCCAGAGGCCGGCTCGGAGACGGCGCGCATCCGAACGCGGGCAGCGCGGGTCGACGACGGCTGGCTCATCAACGGCCAGAAGATCTGGACCTCGCGGGCCCTGTACTCGGATCTGATGATCCTGCTTGCCAGAACCACCCCCTATGACGACGTCGTCAAGAAGACCGAGGGGATGTCGGTCTTCCTCATCGATTTGAAGAACACGTCGGGCATCACCATCCGACCGATCCCGACGATGATGAACCACAACACGACCGAGGTCTTCCTGGACGACGTGCTCGTGCCTGCTGACGCTCTGGTCGGCACCGAGGGGATGGGATTCCGCCACATCCTCGATGGGATGAACGCTGAGAGGATTCTGATCGCGTCCGAGTGCATCGGCGACGGGCGCTTCTTCCTCGACCGGGCTGTCGAGTACGCGAACGGTCGTCAGGTGTTCGGGCGTCCGATCGGTGCCAACCAGGGAGTGCAGTTCCCGCTTTCGCGTGCGTATGCCGCGCTCAGTGCTGCGGACCTGATGCGCAAGAAGGCCGCCGCCCTGTTCGACGCCGGGCAGCCGTGCGGTACCGAGGCGAACATGGCCAAGCTGCTTGCGTCGGAGGCGTCCTGGGCGGCGGCCAACGCCTGTCTCGATACCCACGGTGGGTTCGGCTTCGCCGCCGAGTACGACGTCGAGCGCAAGTTCCGCGAGACACGCCTCTACCAAGTGGCGCCGATCAACAACAATCTGATTCTTGCTTACCTCGGTCAGAACGTGTTGGGCCTGCCGCGCAGCTACTGATCACGAGCTACTGCGGCCGGTCGTTCAAGCCAATCGGCGAGTGCCTTCGGGCAGCGACCGATTCCGACCTCGGGTGCGTCGCGCCGGTAGATCATGAACGTACGGAGGTACTCGATCACCGTCTCACCACGCTGGTTCAACCCACGCGTGCGGATGTCGACGATTCCTATTGACGGGTTGCTGGTCGATGCTCGCACACCCAGGACTTCCGATTCGGCCCACAGTGTGTCGCCGATGAACACGGGATTCGGCAATGAGATGTCGCTCCACGCGAGGTTCGCGGTGGCGTTCTCACTCGTGTCGCACACCGACAATCCGGTTACGAGCGACAGGGTGAAGCAGCTGTTGACCAAGGGCCGACCGAACCTCGTTCCAGCAGCGAACTCGGCGTTGAAGTGCACCTGGTTGGTGTTCATCGTGACGGTCGTGAACCAGATGTTGTCGGTGTCGGTGATCGTGCGTCCCAGACGGCTGCGAAAGATGTCTCCCACGTCGAGATCTTCGAAGTACCGTCCCGTCCACTCCTTGGGCATCGGTCGTGGCGGGATCGGTTGGGTGTCGTTCATCGGACTGCCTTTCGCTTGATCATCATCTCTGATCTTTGATCTATAATACGCGCCATGCGCGCCGTCGTCCTCCGCAGCGTCGGCCAGCCGCTCGAGGTCGACGAGCGACCGGCTCCTACCGGTCCCGACGTCATCGAGGTGTCGGCGTGCGGAGTGTGTCACTCCGACCTCCACGTCGTGGACGGGTTGTACCCCAGTCCTCTGCCGCTTGTGCTCGGCCACGAGATCACCGGGGTCCACGCCGAGCTCGGCCCCGTCATGGTGTACGCGCCGTGGGGTTGCCGCAACTGTTCGATGTGCGCATCCGGGCAGGAGATGCTGTGCCCCAACGGCCGCGAGATCGGGCTGTTCCAGGACGGTGGATACACCGAACTGTTCGCGGTCAAGGACCGGGCGTATCTCCACCAGCTCGGTTCGCTCGATCCCATTCGCGCTGCGCCCCTGGCATGCGGCGGGCTGACCGCGTACCGGGCTGTCAAGCACACCCTCGACACCTTGCGGCGCAGCGCCGATCCGCACGCGCTTGTCATTGGTGCCGGTGGTCTGGGGCAGTTCGCCGTGCAGTACCTACGCCTGATGACCGACGCGCACGTGTCCGTCGCCGACGTATCTCCGGCGAAACGAGCCAGGGCAATGGAGCTCGGGGCACATCAATCGATTGACCCGGTCGACGTGGCCGCTGAGTCGCACATCGCGCCAACCGACGTCGTGCTCGACTTCGTCGGTGCCGACGCCACCTTGTCGTCGGCCGTGCGACTGGTTCGGCGGCAGGGGCTCGTGGTGGTCGTCGGTTTGTTCGGTGGACGCGTGCCGTTCGGGCTCGGCGCCGTGCCGCACGAGGCGAAGCTCATGAGTAGCATCTGGGGCTCGAACGCCGAGCTCGCCGAGCTGCTCGAACTGGCACGTCGCGAACCTCTGGAGTACACGGTGGAGGCACTGCCCTTGAGCCAAGCCAACCAAGCGCACGAGCGTCTGCGACGTGGTGACGTCGATGGCCGGTTCGTGCTCGTTCCGGATCTCGGATGACCGCCCGTGAGGGATTGCTCGCGGCAGTCGTCGAGCAGATCGCCCAGCACGGCATCCATACGGTCGAGGTCGCCGTGGTCGACACGTACGGTCACCTGCGCGGCAAGCGGGTACCCGCTGACCGATTCGTCTCGAGCGTCGCGCTCGACGGTGTCAACATCGCCGATGCGATCTACGTGTTCGACGTGCAATGCGAGATCGTCGACTCGCCCTGCATCAACATGCGCACGGGATATCTCGACATGCACCTGACGCCCGACCTCAGCACGTTCCGCCTCCTCACCCACCGACCCGGCTACGCCATCGTCATGTCCGACTCGTTCGATGAGCACGGTCAGCCGCACACTCTCGACCCCCGCGGCGTGCTGGCGCGGCAGGTGGCGCGATGCACGAAGTTGGGCATCGAACCCATCGTCGCCACCGAGCTCGAGTGCTACATCTGCACGCCTGACTGGCAGCCGATCCAGCAGCACGTGCAATACAGCTCGCTGACCGACGCACTCGAGCTGGAGACCGTGGTTGCGGCGATGCGCGTCGCGCTGCTCGGCGCTGGAATCCCGCTCGAGTCGTCGAACGCCGAGTACGGGCCCGGTCAACTCGAAATCAACTTCGGGCCAGCCGATCCACACACCACGGCCGACAACACGGTGTTGTTCAGTTCGATCGTCAAGCAGGTCGCTGTGCAGCACGGGTGCCGCGCAACGTTCATGCCGAAACCGCTCACTGGGCAGAGCGGCTCGGGCATGCACATCCACAGCAGCCTGAACGTCGGCGGCGTCAATCAGTTCGGCGCGACCGCCGATGGTCTGCCGAACGAGACCATGAGCCATTGGACCGCCGGGCTGCTCGAGCATGCGCGTGCGATGTCGCTGATTGGCATCCCGCTGCCTAACGGGTTCCGCCGAGTCCGGCCCTTCACGTTCGCACCGACGCATGTGCACTGGGGTGGCGACAACCGGACCGTCCTTGCCCGGCTGACGATGACCTCGGGCTCGGCCAACAGGGTCGAGTTCCGTTCGGCAGGCGCCGACGCCAACCCGTACCTCGCCATCGCCGCGGTGCTCGCCGCAGGGTGCGACGGGCTCGAGCGACAGCTCGTCCTGCCACCGATGGCGGTCGGCGACACGTATAGCGAGCCGGGCGACTGCGTCGAGTTGCCAACAACGATGTCCGTGGCGCTCGACGCGTTCCGGTCGAGCGCGCTCGCCGCGTCGCTGGGTGCCGAGTTCAGCCAGAACTTCGTCGTGCTGGCCGAGTACGAGCTCGCCCTCACGGCCGAGGCGATGGCCGGAGACCCCGACGTCGTCACCGACTGGGAACGCGCCCGCTACTTGGAACACACCTGATGGTGACCGACATCCCCACTCGCGACGAACTGGCGGCCATCGACATCGCCAGCCCGCAGATCTATGAACACGGCATCCCGCATGAGGCGTTCCGTTTGTTGCGCGCCCACGATCCCGTTCACTGGCATCCGTGGGACTGGTCGGATGGGGGATTCTGGGCGGTCACCACCAAGGAGGACCTCACCACGATCACCCGCGACTATGCCACGTACACCAGCGAACAGCACGTGAACCTGTGGGAGCTGTCGCCCGAGGCGCAGGATGCCAGGCGGTCCTTGATCGAGACCGACGGCATGCCACACACGCGGCTGCGTCGGTTGGTCACTGCACCGTTCACCCTGCGGCGGACGGCCGAGTACGAGGACGCGACGCGGGCGATCCTCGATGAGCTGCTCGACGAAGTCGTCGGCGCGGGCGTGGTCGACGTGGTGCCGTTGCTCTCCGAGCCGTACCCCATCCGCGTGATCGTCTCGATCCTGGGCATCCCACGCGCAGACGGCGATTTCCTGGTGCACTTGTCGAACCAGTTGGTGGAGGGAACGAGCAGTCGCGAGATCGACCCGACTGCGTACGGCAACACAACCCCGCTCGAACTGCTGCCGTTCAACAGTCCTGCGGCTCATGCTTTGTTCGAGTTCGGCCGCGCGTTGGGCCTCGAGCGCCGCGAGACACCTGGCGACGACTTGGTATCGAAGCTCGTCACGGCCGAGATCGACGGCGACCAGTTGACCGATGCCGAGTTCTGCAACTTCTTCCAGCTGCTCGTGTTCGCCGGTAACGAGACGACGCGAACTGCGATCACCAACGGCCTGCTCGCCTTCATGCAAACACCGGGGCAGCTCAACGCGCTACGCGCTACGCCGTCGCTCATCCCGCAGGCGGTCGAGGAGGTCATTCGGTATGCCACGCCTGTGCTGCACATGCGCCGCACAGCCACGAAGGACACTGAGCTGCACGGAGTCTCCATCGCCGCGGGCGACAGGGTCGTCCTGTGGTACGCGTCGGCCAACTTCGACGAGGCCGTGTTCGACGATCCGCTGATGTTCGACGTGACTCGACCGCTGAAGCCGGACCACGTTGCGTTCGGCGCGTTCGGACCGCATCACTGCCTCGGCGCCCCACTGGCCCGGCTTGAGATCAGGTTGCTCCTCGAGCAACTGGTCCGTCGCAACATCCACATCGAGCAATCAGGGCCCGAGGTGCGAGTGCGTTCCAACTTCGTCAATGGCGTGCTCTCGCTGCCGTGCCGTTTCACCGCCGGCTGATGGCTCGACTCGCCCGCTCGTTCCTGTACGTGCCCGGTGATCGGCCGGACAGGGTGGCGAAAGCACTGCATTCCGAAGCCGATGCCGTCATCATCGATCTCGAGGACGCGGTGAAGCCCGACGCCAAGCCGCTCGCGCGTGAGGCGATTCGGTCCCTGCCCGATCGGGGTTCGAAGCAGTTGTGGGTTCGGATCAACTCCGGCGACGACGGTCTCGTCGACCTCGAACTGCTCGCGGACGTTCCGCCTATACATGGTGTCGTCGTGGCGAAATGCGACTCGGTCGAATGGCTCGACGCAGTCGCCCTGGTCGTGGACGGCTCGGTGCTGTTGTCGCCGCTGATCGAGACTGCTGTGGCCCTGTGTGCGCTGGATGCTTTGTGTGCTCATCAGCGTGTGACGCGATGTCACCTCGGAGACGTCGACTTGCTGGCCGATCTCGGCGGTCGCCTGCCCGGTGGTCGGGCATTGATCGAGCGCGCTGGCATCGACCTTGTCGTGGCATCGGCCGCCGCCGGGATCGAGGCACCAGTCGGCGGCGTGCACTTGCAGATCGACGATCTCGAGACGTTGGCTACCACGTCGGTGGACATGGCCGATCTTGGCTTCGGCGGGCGAGCGATCGTGCACCCATCGCACTGCGCCCCTGTCAATGCTGCGTTCACACCGGCTGTGGCTGAGCTCGCCTGGGCCGTCGACGCGCTCGAGCGATCCGCTCGATCCAGCGAAGGCGCAATCCGCGCCGCCGACGGCACGATGATCGACGAAGCCGTTCTCCGCCGTGCCCGCCGCCTGGTCGGCGATTGATCCGACCTCACCACGTGACGTCGAGGCGAACAGGCCCGCGGAACTCGAAGCCGCGGATGTCGACCTCGCCGGCGAGGCGCAGATCGGGGAGCCGTTCGAACAGACGCTGAACCGCGACGCGGACGGTACTGCGACCCAGCCACGCGCCCAGGCACACGTGGGCACCCGTCGAGAAGGCGAGGTGTGGCCCCTCCTTGCGGTGCAGGTCGTACCGATCGGGTTCGGTCCAGTGGCGCTCGTCGCGATTGGCCGAGCTGAGGACGCCCGCCACTAGTGCGCCGGCAGGGATGGTGGTGGCGCCGATCAGTACATCGGTGGTGGTCTGACGGGTCGACGTCGCAACGGGTGAGATCCACCTGAACAGCTCTTCGCACGCAAGGCGCCACAGGGTGTCGTCGTGCTGGCACTCCCGAAGCGAATCGCGATGCATCAGCAATGCCCACACGGTGAGTGCGATGCCGTCGCGTGGCTCGTTGATGCCGCCCGACATGCACAGCCTGACGTTGTTGACGATCTCGTCGGCAGTGAGACCGAGGTCGGCGAGGTTTGGCACAATTCGCTCGCCGATCGATTCGCCTGATGCTGCGTTGGCAGTCGCCGCAACCTTGGCCAGCTCGGGATCGTTGGCAAAGTTACCGAGGCCGGTGCACACGCCGCGCGTCCACTCGCCGATCTGCTGCCAGGTGGCGTTGTCCCACATCAATGAGTCCTGCAACGCACGCACCGCGATCGGCTCGGCGTACGCAGTCATCAGATCGGCGCCGCTGACATCGAAGGCGTCGATCAGCTCGTCGCAGATGGTCGGCAGCCGGCCCGTGACCCAGGCACCTGTCGCGCTGGGCGCGAACATCGGCTGCAGCGCGTCTTTCAACCGTCGGTGCTCATCGCCGTCGCTGCCCAGCATGTTGACGCCGAGCACGGTGTTCAACCAGCTTGGTTCGGTGGCCGATGTGAACAGGTCTGGCCGCTCGTGCACCATCTCGACGTCGTCCCAGCGCGTCACGAGCCACATGTCCATGTCGGGCACGTATGCAACGGGTTCGTCGGCCCGCAGGCGTGCGAGCGCGGGATAGGGGTCGGTCTCGAGCTCGGCGAGGGTGATCGCGGCTGCGATCGAGGTCATGGGCGCGATGTTACTCACGCGCACATCCAGCTCGTTCGGTCCCATACGATCTCGGGTTGAACCGGCGCGGCTGGGCCACGTGACCTTCCCGAGGAACCGTATAACACCCCTTTGTCATAGTGGGGGGATGAAGGTCTGCGA
>JBDTWJ010000010.1:0-43477 GCA_040006755.1 Ilumatobacteraceae bacterium
TCCCGACGCGCCGGCGGTGCAAGCGGCCAGGCGTGCGGATTCCTTTGCATCGGGTGCCACTGCATCTTCGAGATCGAAGATGATCGAATCGGCGGCCAGCGACTTTGCCTTCTCCAAAGCCCGCTCGTTTGCGGCTGGCATGTACAACGCAGACCGGCGGGGGCGTACCTCGTTCACACCGGGAATCCGTATTCGGTGGCCAAGTGCGGATCGCGCTCGGCCAACTGCTTGGCGAGCTCGACCACGACCTTGCACTGCTTCACCGACGCGTCGTCTTCCATCTTGCCGTCGAGCATGATCGCGCCGGTCCCATCTCCCATCGCATGGATGACGCGCTGGGCATGCTCGACCTCCTCGGGCCGCGGGCTGAACACTCGCTTGGCGATTTCGATCTGGACCGGATGCAGGCTCCAACCTCCCACGCACCCGAGCAGATAGGCGTTGCGGAACTGGTCTTCGCAGCCGACCGTGTCGTTGATGTCGCCGAAGGGCCCATAGAACGGCAACAACCCGAACGTCACGCATGCGTCGACCATCCGGGCCAACGTGTAGTGCCACAGGTCTTGTTGGGAAATAGGCCGTTCGGTGTCGGGTCGGGCAGGATCAGGATCGGCTCGAACGAGGTAGTCGGGATGACCGCCACCGACGCGCGTCGTCTTCATCCTCCGGTTCGCTGCGAGGTCGGCGGGTCCCAGTGACAGGCCCTGCATGCGCGGTGACGCGGCACAGATCGCTTCGACGTTCGCAACACCTCTCGCTGTCTCCAGGATCGCGTGCACGAGTATCGGCCGTTCGAGTTTGGCCTTAGCTTCCAACTGCGCGAGTAATCGATCGACGTAGTGGATGTCTTCCGGCCCTTCGACCTTCGGAATCATGAGCACATCGAGCTTGTCGCCGACCTCGCTGACCAACGTGGTGATGTCGTCGAGACCCCACGGGGAGTCGAGACTGTTGACCCGTGACCACAGCTGGGTCGTGCCCATGTCGACCGTGCGAGCCACGTTCACGAGTCCCGACCGGGCTGCCTCCTTGTCGGCCATGGGAATCGCGTCCTCGAGGTTGCCGAGCAGGATGTCGACCGTCGGAACGACCTCGGGCAGCTTGGAGACGACCTTGGCGACGTGCGGCGGAAAGAAATGTATGACCCGACTGGGAGGGAACGGAATCTCGCGCAACGGCGCCGGCGCGCCGACAGCTAGTGGTTTGAAGAAATCTCGGGCGCTGCGCACGCGTGCAAGGGTATGTGCCGATGCTGCCGGGAACGAAACGGGCATGATGGTCCGATGAGCGAGCGCTTCGAGGCAATCCTGTTCGACGCCGGCGGCGTGCTGGTGCTCCCAGATCCAACGGTGCTCGGGCCATTGCTCGCATACCACGGCGGCGACCCCTCAGTGGACGCGAACTGTCGAGCTCACTATGCCGGTATGGCCGCGAAGTCGGCCGCCGGCAGTGGCGAGGCGTTCTGGGACGAGTACAACCGCTCGTACGTTCGCAGCATCGGCGTCGCCGATGGCGAGATCGACGCCGCTGCGGATCTCTTGCACCGTACGCGCTCGGCGCACCTGTGGCGGTGGCCGATACCCGAGAGTCTTCGCGCGCTGGCAATGCTCTCGGCCACTGGCCTGCCGTTGGGCGTGGTGTCGAATGCGAGCGGTCAGATCGCCGAGGTGTTGGCAAGGAGTGGCCTGTGCCAGGTGGGCGAGGGACGACATGTTGCAATGCGAGTTGTGATCGATAGCCACGTCGTCGGCGTCGCGAAGCCCGATCCGCGAATATTCGACCACGCGCTGGTTCACTTCGACGACATCGAACGCAGTCGCATCGCGTACATCGGTGATTCGGTGACGATGGACATCGGCGCGGCGCGGGCGGCCGGCCTGCACCCAATTCTGCTCGATCCGTACGACGACCATCCCGATGCCGACTTCGAGCGCATTCGCAGCCTGATCGAGTTGACATCCGACCACCTCGTCGTGTGAAGCAGACTTCGGTCATGAGTTCGGACGACTCCGATCGTGTGAGTCGCCGCTGGTCGCAGTGGCGGTTCGAAACCGATCTCGAGGAGTACTACTCGAGGTGGCGCCGTCTTGAAGCGACGGGTCGGCCGTCGCACGGAGAAGCCGACTTCATCGAGTCGTTCGATCCGCCGAGTGTGCTCGATGCGGGCTGCGGCATGGGTCGGGTCGCGATCGAACTCGCTCGACGGGGCCTCGATGTCGTTGGCGTCGACCTGGATGACGATCTCTTGGATTTCGCCCGACGATCAGGTCCGTCGCTGCGATGGGTGCACGCCGACATCGCGACGATGCGACTCGACCGCACCTTCGGCATGGTTGCGATGCCGGGCAACGTGATGGTGTTCTGCCGACCGAGCGACCGATTGCCGATCATCCGCAACTCGGCCGATCACCTCGAGCCAGCGGGCTTGTTGGTTGCGGGATTTCAACTCGAGAGTGCAGACGATTCCATAACGTTGGCCGGCTACGACGAGATGTGTGCCGACAACGGGTTCGAACTATCCGAGCGGTGGTCGACGTGGCATCGCGACCCATACCGCGGCAACGACTACGCGGTGTCGGTGCATCGACATATCGGATAAATATCGTCGGCTTCGTTTTGGTCAACTACAACTATGCCTGCCGTCGTGCCGTTGGCTTCAGTCAAATGCAGTGGCGGTCGGTTTCCGGGACGTGTGATGACCTGACCCTGTGTAGCCAAACACCGCGATGAGTGAAGTTTGGGCGTAGGACCCCGTCCTCCAGTAACTCGAGCGAATCTCGGTCGTCACTCTGCTTCGGGCTGCAGGTGCTTGGTCGCCCAAACCGCGGCCTGCGTGCGATCGGTGACGCCGATCCGCTGGAACAGCCGTCCGCAGTGGGACTTCACCGTCTTTTCGCTGATCCCCAGTTCGCGACCGATCTGCTTGTTGCTCTGGCCGCTGACGATCAATCGCAGGATCTGACGCTCGCGCTGGGTCATCGAGGCCCCGGAGTTCGGTTGGTTCGACGCAGTGCGGAGGAGTTGCGCGGCGACTGAAGGACTGAGGGGTGTGCCGCCGTTGACAGCGGCCCGGATGCCGGCGACGAGCACCTCGGGCTCGACGTCTTTGACGAGGTAGCCACGCGCGCCGGCCGCCAACGCCGCGGTGACCTGCTGAGGCTCCTGGAAGGTCGTGAGGGCGATAACAGCGATCTCGGGATTGCTCGTAGAGAGGAGACCGATCGCCGTGATCCCGTCGATGATAGGCATCTGCAGATCCATCAACACGACATCAGGGGTCAAGCCGCGCGCCAACTGCAGCGCTTCCCGGCCATCCGACGCGAGTCCGACAACTTCGATGTCCTCCTGTGCGTCGAGCAACTGTGACAGGCCGGTACGGACGAGCGAGTGATCATCCGCCAACACGATGCGAATCATCGCTATTCCTCCAACTCGAGTTCTACGGTGGTCCCTAGTCCCGGGGTAGAATCGATCACCAGTGACGCCCCCATGTCTTCGGAGAGGTCCCTCAGGAGCTGCAGGCCAAGATGTCCCACCTTGCGCTGCGACGCCGCCATTTCCTTGTCGAAGCCCACACCGTTGTCGGTGATGAGCAACTTCACGCATCTGTTGTGCTTCGTCATGGTGATGCTGACAACCGAGGCGTGAGCGTGGGCGTCGGCGTTGCGCAGCGCCTCGCGAGCGACCCTCAGCATCAACAGCTCATTGGCTGGTGACAACCGCGTCTCGGGCACATCCACAGAGACAACGACGCCACGCTGACGAAGTGCCGCGATGATGTCGTTGAGTCCGGCTGCCCAACCTTCCTCCGGGACCTGGACGGGATAGATGCTGTTCAGCAACGACCGAAGGCTCCGCACCGTGTGCCGCGTCGCCACAGCAAGCCCCCCAAGTCGCTCGTTCATCGGCGCCGACGCTTCGTCGGCGGCGGCAGACAGACTGAAAGTGATCCCGATCAGTTCCTGAACCGCTCCGTCGTGAACTTCGGCAGCGATTCGACGTCGCTCGCTATCGCTCGAGTCGATGACTCGTTCGAGCAGATGCTCACGTTCCCGTTGCAGCCGCTTCAGTCGGTGCGTCAGGGCACGGGCAAGCGGAATTTGGGCGACCATCAACAGGCCGAGACCGCCGAGCAGCAGCGGCAGAAAGCTCCGCCGCTGGTCTGACGCTCGAGAGTCGACAAGGCTCGTGGGATAATACGTCTCGACGACAACGGGAGTGCCGGACGGCGTCCTCGAACCGAAGTAGACCTGCAGCAGACTCGTCTCACCGGCGGCGATCTCGAACTGATTCTCGTCCTTGTCGAGCGAGCTCACTGAGGCGAGCACGCCCTCGCCGTCGAGCAACTTCTTCTCGTCCTCCTCGAATTCAAACGTGCGCCCGATCAACTCTTTCTCGTCGGACCACAGCACACGTCCCTCGACCGACCACACCTTCACGTGGGAGGCGCCGCCTTCAGACATCAACGCCCGACCGGCAATGTCCATCTTCTGCAGTGCCGTCGTCGTACCGGTGAGCAGGTCATCGGTCACAAAGGGTGCGAGCGCGGCGCGGCCACTGAGTTCGCCATACCGACCTGCGTCTTGCACAGCAGAATGTTGAGAGGTGCGATGGAAGAGCCAGGCCCAGCCGACGCCGAGCGCTATCAATGAGATCGCGGTGAAGAAGACGGTTGCACCAACCGCGCCGCGAAGGCTCCTGAGCCCCGCCGAGCCGTCCCTGGGGTCGAGCGTCATTGTTCAACAGTCTAAGACACTGGCACAACGAGTCGTAGGTCGAAGTGTCAAGGATTCCGCAAGGATCGGGCAATCACTTTGAGACACAAGGTCTCGTCGGCGCCTTCGAAAATGCTCAAAACGCGTGCGTCGACAAAGAGTCGACTCACGGTGTACTCCTCGGCATATCCGTAGCCGCCGTGAATCTGCATCGCTTCTCGGGTGACCCATTCGGCCGCCTTGCATACATAGGCCTTCACCATGCTTGCTTCGACCGATCCCTCACCCTTGGCCATCAGCGTTGCCACGTGATAACTGAACTGTCGCGCAGCTTGTATGAGCACCGCCATCCTGCCGAGTTTCACCCTGGATAGTTCATAGTCGACGATCGCGACTCCGAACACCTTGCGGTTACGGGCGTATTCCAAGGCGGCCTCATATGCAGCTTGCATCACGCCGATGGCCCGCGCTGCGGTCTGCAGGCGACCGTTCTCGAAGCCTTCCATTTGAAGGTAGAAGCCCTTGCCCAGGCCCCCTTCTTCTCCGATCAGGTTGTCTGCCGCTACCCACCAGTTGTCGAGAGCTATCTCGTAACTGTGCATGCCGCGGTAACCGATCGTGTCGATAGGGCGACCCTCCATCTTGCCGATCGTTCCGCTCTCGGTCGCCTGTTGGGTGAACGCGAATCCATGCCCATCACCACGCGGCTTGGGGACGATGAACAGGCTGAGTCCGCGGTGAGCCTTGGCGCGGTCGGTGTCGGTTCGTGCCAGCAGCATCAAAACGTCGGCGCGGGCGCCGAAGGTGCACCACGTCTTGACCCCATTGATCACATATCCCGGTTCGCCGTCGGCGCCCACTGCGGGGGTCGCGGTGGCCTTGAGGCCTGCCACGTCGCTGCCATAGTCGGGTTCCGTCACGGCGACAGCTGCCATCGCCTCCGCAGTCGCAAGTTTCGGTAGCCAGTAGTGCTTCTGTGCCTCGGTGCCGCCCTTGATCAGAGCCCGAGTCAGGATTTCGGGACGAGTGATCAATGATCCGCCGATCCCCAACGACCCGCGGCTGAGTTCTTCCGTCGCGACGACCATGGCGATGTACTCGCCGTCGCCCCCTTCGCTGTAGCCGCCGTACTCCGCAGGCACACTGAGCCCGAATGCACCCATCTCCGCGAGACCGGCGATCACTTCTTCCGGTACGTCGCCGTTATGGCGATGGACGTGCTCAGCGCGGGGAATGATCTCGTTGTCAGTGAACGATCGGAACGTGTCTTGCACCATCTCGAACTCTGCGTCGAGATGACGCGGTCCGGGCTGGTCGGCCAGCGACGCGACGAACTCGGTCGATCGATACTTCTCGAGGAACGCGTGGGTCTCGTGCAGTGGCGCCGTCTCGAGTCCCCACATCGTCTCGCGCCCTGCCAGGCGGGTGATCAAGTCGTGAATCATGTCAGCTGCAAACGCACACGTCAGCCGGGCTTCGAGGTCACCCTTTGCCCCGTAGTCGAGCATCGCCCTGGCAGCCGCGACCTGCGCCGCAGCGTGGGCGATGTCGTATGCCAGTACCTGGTGCCGGTCCGGGCCACCACTTGCCGCCAGCTTCCGGATCGCCTTGCCGACGACGTTGCCGGCGATCTCGATGCTGTCTGCAGCCAAGATGAGATCGGGGGAGGGCAAGTCGGCCACGGGATCGTCACGCTGTTCCAGCATCAAATGGAGGCTACTGACGCGGCGCGAGGTACCGAAAACGATCGATGACGATCGCCCAAGCGGTGTGACAGGCTTGCGTATGTGTTCAGAACCAACCTCACGCGTGTGCGTGTATTGCGGGTCGAATGCGGGCACGTCGCCGTCGTTTGGTGAGGCGGCCTTACAGCTTGGCTCAGCTCTTGCGCATCGCGGGATCGGGCTGGTGTACGGGGGCGGTCATGTCGGTTTGATGGGCATCGTCGCCGATGCCGCACTGGCCGCCGATGGCGAAGTCATCGGAGTGATCACCGAGCAACTTGTGCGTGCCGAGGTGGCGCACGATCGACTGACTCGCCTCGAAGTTGTTCCAACGATGCACGATCGCAAGGCTCGGCTCACCGATCTGGCCGACGGTTTCGTTGTTCTGCCTGGAGGGTTCGGCACCGTCGACGAGTTTGCCGAAGCGGTGACGTGGAACCAGCTGGGGCTCATCGCCAAGCCTGTCGTGCTGCTCGACATCGACGGCTACTGGGGCCCGATCTTCGAATGGATGAGCAACTCAGTCGAGGCGGGATTTGTTCGAGACTCTCATCGCATGCTTGCGCAGCGAGCGCACACCATCGACGAAGCGATCGCGTTGGCCACCGCGCCAGTGCCCGACGTCGGTCACAAATGGATCGACCGCGACGTCACGTCGTCGACCGGCGTACCTCGTTTACCGCCCAACTGATCACGTCGGCCGCACCGAGCATCAGCGGCGGCGTCACCTCTCCTTCACCAGTCAGGCGGACATGCAATGCGGCTCGGATGGTTTCGTGCATCGAGTCGGGAGTGACCACGATCCCATACTCGCCTGCTCCTCGCTTCGAGGTGACGTCTCCGGTGAATGCGGTGTAGTGCATGCGTAACGCACCCAGCGCGCACCATTCGAATGTCGCAAGATCGAATTCTGCCTCGGGCTGTTCGCACGCCGCGACCACCGACTCGGCAAGCCGAGCCCAATACGTGAACAGGTTGTCGATCACGAATCGAACACGCTCTTCGACCTGGAACGAGATGTTCAACTTGTCGACGGACGGGCCGCGCACGGTGACGCCATATGTGGCCAACGTGTACCACGTGACCGGATTGATCTCGAAGCACTCAGCGTCGTGATGGATGTGCCCTTCGAGTGTCCATGGACGATGTAGTGCCGTACCCGGCGACACGATGAGGTCGGCCCACGCAAGGTACGGCCCGTCGATGTAGGGACGTGGCTGTCGCTCGTCGAGAAGCGCCTGCACTGCCATCAACGAGCCGAAGTCCTCGTCGGTCGCCGGCTCCGCCAGCACGGAAATGATGTCGACGTCGCTGCGTCCAGGGTGCCAATCGTCGAGCGCAAATGAGCCGACGACGTACAGGCCCTCGACCAAGCCCGGCGCCGTCGAATCGACGATGTCGAGGTACGTTCCCAGCGCCGACTGGACATCCATGATCTCAGTCTTGCCGACTGGCCGCGGCGACTGATGCGATGCGCATAATGGTCGGAAGATCCAATCGGGTCACGGAGCTGAGCCATCTTGAAGACAACGGTGACTGCAATTGCGAATGAGCTGTTCGCTACCGACGCTCCGCACGGAGCCAGCCTCGCGCTGCTCGTGATGCATGGCGGTGACGTTGTTCTCGAACGGTACGGCCTGCAGCCCGACTCGGTCTTCGGACCCGGAGGTGCTGTGACCGCCGAGACGACCCTTGTCTCGTGGAGCATGGCGAAGAGCATCACCCACGCGGCCGTCGGCATTCTCGTCGGCGATGGCTTGCTCGAACTCGATCGGCCGGCAGCTGTCGCCGCGTGGCGAGGAACACCGAAGGAGAGCATTACGCTGCAGGATCTGCTCGATATGCGTGCGGGCCTCGAGTGGGTCGAAGATTACGTCGATGATTCCGTCAGTCACTGCATCGAGATGCTGTTCGGCGCCGGCCAGGATGACATGGCTGCATACGCGGCTGGGTTGCCGATGGTGCATCAGCCCGGCTCTGTCTGGAACTACTCGAGCGGCACGACGAACATCATCTGCAGGATTATCGGAGATGTTGTGGGTGGAGGTCGCGAGGGCATGGAGACCTTCCTCCGCGATCGCTTGTTCGGGCCTGTCGGGATGCACGGCGCGATGCCGAAGTTCGACACCAGCGGCACGTTCGTCGGTTCTTCATACGTGTATGCGACGACCCGCGACTTCGCCAGGTTCGGCGAGCTGTACCGAAACGACGGAGTCGTCGGCGATCGCCGCGTATTGCCGCGCGGGTGGCGCGATCACGCGCGAAGGAGTGTCGCCAGCGACGAGGACGGCTTGGATTACGGCAGCCACTGGTGGCTGTGGCGCGATCAGCCAGGCAGCCTCGCGTGCCATGGCTACGAAGGTCAGTACTGCATCGTGGTGCCCGACAAAGAACTTGTCGTTGTGCATCTGGGCAAATGCCCCGCCGACAGCCGGCCTGAACTGACGAACCGGCTCCGCGCCATCCTCAACGCCGGGGAGACGTAGGGCTGTTAACCGCCGATGAAAGCAGTCACGTCGTCGCGTCCATAGAACGCAGTTGATTGCTCCGCGGTGCAGTTGGCGCTCACCGCTGTCATCAGCTGGCCTACTCGCGTGACCTCGGCCATGGTGAGATCTTGCATCGTGCCTTTGGCCAAGAAGGGCTCGATCGCAGCGATTGTTCCGTCGCAGTCAGTCGGCACAGCCTCGCCATCGCCGGATGCAGCCGTAGTCAGCGAGTTGAGGAACTTGAGGAAACCGACCGTTCCCGGTGCCTTGACCGCAGCCAAGGCCTCCATCTGCTCGAACTGGCTCGCGTCGGAGTTGTCGAGGTTGTACTTGTCGCAACCCGTAGCGGCCAGGTCTGTATCGAATGAGTTGGAATCGGCGTCGAATTGCGTCCCGATCTTTTCGAAGTCTCCGAGCGTCGCCTTCTCCCAGTCGATCGCGGAGACCGTCGGCTCGATCTTCTTCAGGAACTGACCCAGCAGCTCGATGCACTTCGGTGGCATGTCGCGGAAATCGTTGACCGTGATCGTGTCGTCGGAACCCCCGATCGAGGTGTCGTTTGCCGCATCGGTGGCCGAGTTGTCGGTGCCCTTCGACACGTCCTTGTCGGAGCTTCCACACGCAGCCAGCAGCGCAAAGGCGCCGATCAACATCAACTTCTTCATGACATTCTCCCTTTGTGTCCCTCACGAAGATATCGGCACGAGCACAGTAGATACTTGCGTGCCAAGCGTCTCATTGCCCGTGGCGAGCCGTGATTTGGGCTAAGCACTAGGAGATGGCCATCGAATCTGATGACCCAGCGACCGGCGAACTGCCGGTTGTGTCACTTGATGACACGGGTGGGCCGCCGCGCCCTCGTCGGTTCCGGCCGTTCCGATTCACGCTCAAACTCCTCGCGTTCGTCGCCGTCGTCTACTTCGCAACGGTCACCATCATTCCCGGTGTGCGAGAGGCGGCCAGCAAGCTGCGCGACGTCAATCCAGGACTTCTCCTGCTCGGCCTCCTGCTCGAGATTTTGGCACTGTTCGCCTACACCTTGCTCACGCGGGCTGCTCTCGGCGAGGAGTCGAAGAAGATTTCGCGTCTCCGGCTGTTTCGTATCCAGATGAGCACGAAAGCGCTGTCGAGCATCGTTCCGGGAGGCAGCGCCGCCGGCTCCGCGCTCGGCTACAGGCTGATGACGCTCTCCGGTGTGAATGGACCCGATGCGGGGTTCGCTCTCGCTACTGCTGGACTCGGATCCGCGGTGGTGCTGAATCTCCTCTTCTGGATCTCCTTGATGGTGTCGATCCCGATTCGTGGCGTCAACCCGGGCTATGCCACGGCGGCGATTGCCGGCATCGTGTTGATGCTGATTGCCAGCGGGATCGTCTTCGGCTTGATGGAGGGCCAAGGTCGAGCGGAGCGCGCGCTGCGATGGGTTGCACGCCGGCTTCGCCTCAGCGAAGACCGCGCTGCCGCGGGGGTGCGCCACATCGGCGTGCGGTTGGAAGACCTGGCCAGCGACCGCAGGTTGCTGGCCCGAGTGCTCGGGTGGGCTGCTGCCAACTGGATCCTCGACGCTGCCGCGCTGTGGGTGTTCTTGCGGGCATTCGGTACATCCACCGATGTCGACGCTTTGATCGTTGCGTTCGGTCTCGTCAACGTGCTTGCTGTGGTGCCGATTACTCCGGGCGGCCTCGGCATCATCGATGGTGGTCTGCCCCTTGCTCTCATCGGTTTTGGTCTGACACGGTCGACCGCCGTGCTCGGCTCGGCCACGTATCGCCTCGCGCAGTTCTTCTTCCCCATCCTGTTGGGCGGTGTGCTCTATGCGACCTTGCGCTTGGGGCCATGGAGCATCGGTCGTCGCGAGCGATTGCTGAGGCTGCGCGACATCGCTGCGGATGCGTCCAACAACGAACGCGCGCTCGACTTCTCCGTTCGGTTTGCGCAGCGTCGAAAGGCGATGGAGGACAACACCGCTCCATTGCCGACCGAGCATGACGCAGGTGACGAGGGATAGCTACTGTCTCCGCATGACATCGCATGAGCGGCCGTTCGGGCGTTTCCTCGAAGACTTCGTGATCGGCGATGTGTACAAGCACTGGCCTGGCAAGACCATCACCGAATACGACGACCATCTGTTCTGCATGATCACGATGAACCACCACCCGCTGCACACCAACGATTGGTTTGGTGCGGACAGCGTGCAGGGGCGCAATGTGGTCGTGGGCAATCTCGTCTACTCGCTAGTGCTCGGAATGAGCGTCCCCGACGTCAGCGGATCCGCGATCGCCAACCTCGAGGTCGAGACCCTGCAGCACAAGTTCCCCACCTTCCACGGCGACACCATTCACGCCGAGACGAGGGTTCTCGATGTGCAGCCGTCGAAGTCGAAGCCCGATCGTGGGATCGTCACCGTCGAGAGCAAGGGTTTTAATCAACACGGCCAAGAGGTGTGCTACTTCCGTCGCCGGGTGATGGTCTGGAAGCGCGACAGCGCGCCGCCGCGCCGGCGTCCGCACGACGGCGTCGACGCCTGGCCAACCTGAGCATCGTGCAGTGCTTCCCGCCATCGCTGAACGGCGGCAAACACGTCGGCGACTTGTTGCAGTGGGGATTGCCAAGGCTTCGTGATCTCCCTTGGCGACGCACGCGCGATCCATGGGCCATCCTCGTGAGCGAGGTGATGTTGCAACAGACTCAAGTGCAGCGAGTGATCCCGAAGTGGCACGAGTTCATGGCGACGTTTCCGGCCCCAACTCTGTGTGCCGGGGCTTCGTTGGGTGATGTGCTGCGACTTTGGCACGGGCTCGGCTATCCGCGAAGGGCGAGGAATCTCCACGCCGCGGCCACTCGGATTGCGGTGTCGGGCGAGTTCCCTTCGACGTTGGAAGCACTGCTTGCGCTGCCCGGTGTTGGGAGCTACACAGCGCGCGCTGTGCTCGTGTTTGCATTCGAACGAGACGCGGCGGTGGTCGACACCAACATCGCACGTGTGCTGGCTCGTGTCGCGGGACATCGGCTCACCGCCGCGCAGGCCCAACTCCTCGCGGACGCGCTGATGCCATCGGGAGAGGCGTGGGCGTGGAATCAATGCCTGATGGATCTCGGGGCTGCGTTGTGCAGGCCGTCATCGCCGGGGTGCGACGTCTGTCCGCTGCAGCACCGATGTGCGTGGAGGGGTATCGGTGAGGATCCGTCGGTCGGATCAGCCGCAGTCAGTACTCGCCAAACGCGATTCGACGGGAGTGATCGTCAAGCACGCGGGCGCTTGATGAAGGCGCTGGTAGCTGGGCCGCTTCCAGTTGCCGGGCTCGCAGCCGTGATGGCGTGTGACGATGCTCGCGCTGAGCGCCTGGCCGCTGATCTCGAACGAGAAGGATTGATCGTCAGAGTGCGGTCCGCGCTTCAACTGCCGTAATCGTTATCAACTTCCGACTCACGTCGCAGTCAGCGTTGCGATGATCTCATCGAGTGCCGTGTCGGCGTACGCGACCATTTCTTCGTCGGTGCGATCCTGGATCGGGTGCGGTGTGAAGACCCGGGCAACGGTCGGGAAGCCGAGCGATCGTGACTGCGCAATTGCAGCGTCGACGAACTGTGAGGAAGCGACGAACATGGCCGGAACGCCTCGCGATTCGAGATCAACGATGTCGTGCACACTGCACGACGTGCAACTGCCTCAATCGGCGAGTGCCTCGATCACCAACTCGCATTGCGTCGCGATCTCATGTCGCAGATCGACCGGCGCCGGCTTGGCGAAAGTCGGCTTCTTGTATCGCAGGACCTTGACCCCGAGATCGGTCAATCGCTGCTCGATCCTGTCGAGGAACACGTCGCCGCGAGGCTTGGAGATGTCAAGCAGCCCGACAGTCCTTCCCTGCAACGACACGGGGCGCGGCAGCAACGAGCGTTGCAGCACCGTGCGCTCGTTGGTCGGATCGAGCAGAACTCTCGTCATCGGACAACCTTCCGAGTCACCGGCTTGGAACCGGTCGAGCCATTGGCCCAGCCGCCAATTATTGCAGAGAACAATCCAGCACCACCACCGGCGTGCGCCAGCAGTAACCCGTCGGCACGGAACTTGCCCAGGGTTTCGCCCGCCAACCAATCGGGCACGCCCTCCGCCATGTCGTCAGCGCCACGAACCAGTTCGCTGCCGTGAATCTGCAACCGGGCGTGGAGCTCGCCGAGCAATCGGTCGCGGTCCCACCCGGCCTCGGCGAACACTCGACCATGTTCTGGCCCGACCACCAGCATGCAGTCGAAACCGATCACCAGCTTGGGATGATGCGCCGTACGCAAACAGGCAGCGAAGGTGTTCGCCAGTTGGTCGGCATCACGCGCCAACTGGTCGACGATGCAGCGCGGCCCCTCGCCGGCGAACACCGTCACCGTGTCGTCGTCGGCGCCGAAGCCACGGCTGACGGCCAACGACGTGAACGGAGATCCGACCTCGTGCTCTGCGAAGCAGAAGCTGACCTTGCCGGGATTGCCGTGCGCTGCCCGGTCGACCTCTCCCGGTCGTCCGCCCCCGATGTTGCGGACGACCAACTGCACTGCGCGGCCGATTGTCAGATTGGCTCGGTGCCCCTGCCCGAACACGTTGACCCCGCTGTTCATCCCGATGGCCCGCGTACCCGGGCCGTTGCAGATCAGTACGGGTCCGACGGGCATCGTGGTGGCCAGCACTCCGTGGATGTTGAACTCGTCGGTGCACACTGCCTCGAGCGCAGCAATTACCCAGGGCAGGTGCTCGGGCAGGCAGCCGGCCATCACCGAGTTGACCGCAATCTTCTCGACGGTGACCTCGACGAGATCGGGGGCCACTACCGCAACGACCTCATCGGCGGCTCTCGTCGTCCCCTCCAACATCCGCAACACCCGCTGCTCTGTCGGCGGTGTCACCGGCAAACCATCGGTGACACCCCGTTCGAACAACACCTCCATCTCGTCGTCCAGGTCCGCCAACTCCAGGCGCCGCGATCGCAACACTCCGCCGCCGAACTTGGCGCGAAGCGAATCGACGAGGTTGGGATCCACGCTCATCGACCCACAACCTGGCCGCATCGGCGGCAGATCGCTGCCGAGCGTCTCGATGCCCGTGATTCGTTGCCAGTCGGATCGCAGCCAGCCGACGGTTCGCTCGACCTCTCGACCGTCGACCACGCGGATCAACGTGGGCACCGTCTCGATGTCGTGATGCCAGCTGACCCACAGGTCGGCATCATGTATCGCTTCAACGCCGGCGGGGAACGTCGGATCGTCCTGCGTGTAGACCGTCGCGTCGAACTCGGTCAACAACGGTGCAACCATCTTGCAGGTCTCGCAGTCTTCCTTGACGATCACCAGCAATCCTTCTGGCAATCCGTCTGGCAATCCGTCTGGCAATCCATCTGGCGATCCGGTGGGGAGTGCATTTGGCGACGACAGTCGTGCCGCTGGGGCATCAGAACGCTCGACCATGACCGGAAACGTAGCAACGTGCGACGCACGTCACCTTGCCCCAGCTTTCCCTTTTGTGTCGTCGCGCGTATCGTGCCGGTCTTGGAGACGACTCTGTGATGCGCATCACGTTCCATGGTGTCCGCGGCTCGACTCCGTGCCAGAGCGACGACATCAGGCGTTATGGCGGCAACACGTCGTGTGTCTCGATCGATGTCGAGGGTCAGCAGCCACTGTTGCTCGACATGGGCACAGGTCTTCGTTACTACGGCAAGCAGGTCCCTGCCGACACGGTGTTTCAGGGGAACTGCCTGCTGACACATCTTCACTGGGATCACGTGCAAGGTCTTCCATTTTTCACGCCGCTCCTTCGGGAGGGATCAAGCCTCGACGTCTACGGACCAGCGCAAGACGACGGTCGCTCACTCGCCGAAGTCGTCTCGTGCACGATTCGGCCGCCGCTGTTCCCGGTCAGCGTCGACGAGTTGCCCGGCGACGTCAGGTTCCATGACACTGCCGACACGGACTTCTCGATCGGCGGTCTCGACGTGATGGCGCGACTGATCCCTCATCTTGGGCCGACGCTCGGTTTCCGGATCGAATCTCAAGGACGATCCGTCGCGTACCTGTCCGACCACCAGCAACCGTTCGACGGTAGCTACGCGGCGGATCCGGGTGCGCTCGAACTGGTCGAGGGTGTCGACCTGCTCATCCACGATGCGCAATACACACAGCCAGAGTTCAAGGCCAAGGCGACGTGGGGTCACTGCACCATCGACTACGCGGTGTGGCTCGCCACCCAGGCCGGTGCGAAGCGACTGGCGCTTTTCCATCACGACCCATCGCGCCGCGACGACGACCTCGACGCGCTGCTTCGCTGCGCCGCTGACGCCGGGGCGCGGCGAGGCGTCGAGGTCATCGCTGCCTCAGAAGGTCTCGTCATCGAAGTCGCATAAGACCCAACTCGCATAGGTTGGTTCGGTGATCGTCGTCGGCAGCGTGCTCTTGGGCGCGTTGTTCCTCATAGCCGGCGTGTCGAAGCTGGCATCGCCGAGGCAGTGGCATGCGCAATCCGCAGACCTCGGTGTGCCGGTTCCCGTGTCGACGGTGGTGCCCTATGTGGAGTTGATGGTCGGGGCGCTGCTCGTCAGCCAAGTCGCTCGGCGGCTGGTCGCCGCTGGCGCCGGCGTCCTTCTCATTGCCTTCACGATCCTTCTGATCGTGCGCTTGCGCCAGGGTCGACGCCCTCCGTGCGCCTGCTTCGGAGCGTTGACGTCGACTCCCATCGGTTGGAGCAACGTCGCGCGCAACGGCGCCTTCGTCGTCCTCGCTCTGGCAATCGCCCTCAGCTCATGATCCCGCGATGAGAGATGAGCCGCCGTAGACCGCACACCCCTCATCGCTTACGAGGCGGTCGGCAACGGGATGAGAGATGTGCGGCGCCGGGCGGCTCATCTCTCATCGCGTGGATCTAGACGACAGTGGCCAGGAACGTCAGGGTGCGGGCTTCTTCGCGCCAGAGGTCGTAGCGACCACTGGGGCCGGCGTGGCCTGCTCCCATCTCGCAGCGCATGATCAGAGGCGCGTCGTTGGTTCGGACGGCCCGGAGCTTGGCGATCCACTTGGCCGGCTCGTGGTAGCTGACCCGTACGTCGTTGAGCCCGGCCGTGATGAACAGCGGCGGATAGTCGCCCGCCGCGGTCTGATCGTATGGCGAGTAGCTGAGCATGTAGCTGGCAAGCGGCTCGGTTGCCGGGTTGCCCCACTCGTCCCATTCCGTGATGGTCAGCGGAAGCGTCTCGTCGTACATCGTCGTGACGACATCGACGAACGGCACCTCTGCCACGACGGCGGCGAACAGTTCTGGCCGCATCGTCATGCAGGCACCAACCAACAAGCCGCCGGCACTACCGCCACGGATTGCGATCCGGTGCGGTGCAGCCCAACGAGTGGCGACGATGTGCTCGGCGACAGCGATGGTGTCGAGGAACGTGTTGCGTTTGTTGAGCAACTTGCCTTCGAGGTACCACCGACGGCCAAGCTCTCCGCCGCCCCGAGGATGGGCGAGTGCCCACACGAAGCCGCGGTCGAGCAGTGAAATCCGTGCCGAACTGAACCACGGTGGCTCCGACGCTTCGTAGCTGCCGTACGCGTACACCACGCATGGCGCTGTGCCGTCCATTGGCGTGTCGACGCGTCGGACGAGATCGACGGGGACTTGGGTGCCATCGTGCGAGGTAGCCCATTGGCGTGTTGCCGTGTACTGCGAGAGGTCGACACCGGGCACGGGTGTCTGCTTCAACATCGTGCGTTCGCCGGTGCGGACGTCTTCCTCGTAGATCGTCAGCGGCGTTGTCAGCGATTGGTAGCGGTAGCGAAACGTGCCGCTGTTCCACTCCGGGTTGGCATCGACCTCGACTTCGTGTGGCTCGGCGCCGAGGTCGAAGACGCGCTCGCCACCCTCAGCCAGCAGGACGCGCAGACGCTGTTGGGCGTCGCTCCACTCGTGCAGCACGAGGTGTCGTTCGAACGGTTCGATTGTAACGATCCGGCGTCCGTGCTGATGACCGATGAGTTCTTTCCAAATTCCCGGCGCGTCGAGCGGCGCCGTCATCACGCGGAAGTCCTCGGCGTCGAGGTTGGTCAGGATCACGAACTGGTCGCCCCAATGGTCGACGGAGTACTCGACGTCGTCGATTCGGGCGCGGGCGACGATTGGTTCCTGCTTGGGGTCGTCGGCCGGGATCAGCAGGACTTCGGAGGATGTCTTGCTTCGAGTGTCGATGATGACCCATTTGCCGCTTCGGCTCAGCGTGACGTAGACGTAGAACCGCTCGTCGGTCTCCTCGAAGATCAGGGTGTCGTCGGCCTCGTCGGTGCCGAGGTCGTGTCGCCACACCCTGTCTGGACGCATGGCCTCGTTGGCCGTGGCGTAGAACACCGATCGGTTGTCGTCGGACCACGCCGTACCGCACCACGCGACGCCGTGCACGACGTCGGCGGTGTCGGTACCGGTGCTGAGGTTGCGGACGTGCAGCGTGTATTTCTCGCCCCCTTCGACGTCGACGCTCCACGCCAGCAGCTGCTGGTTGGGACTGACGTCGAACGCGTCGACCGAGAAGAAGTCCTGACCCTCGCCCTCGCGGTTCTCGTCGAGCAACACGTTGGAGGAAGCGTCGGCCGCTGATCGTCCGCGGCAGTGAATCGGGTAGTTGAGCCCCTCCTCGGTGCGCGACGTGTACCACCATTCGCCGTCCTTGACAGGGGCGGTGACGTCGGTTTCCTGAATACGTGACTTGATCTCGCCGAAGATCGCGTCGACGAGTTCCTCGTGGTCTGCGAACCAGGCCGACGAGTACGCGTTCTCCGCCTCGAGGTACTCGATCGTGTCGGGGTCGCTGCGATCGCGCAACCATGCCCACGGATCGTTGACGCTCCCCGTCGGGCGATCCCATTGATGGTCGATTTGCTTGGCACGAGGTTCTTGCACGGCGCACACAGTAACCGTCACCAACAATTCGCCGCCGCGTCCGTTCGCGACGGTAGGGTCAGAAATGCATGCGGGTGTGGATCGACCAAGACTTGTGCACGGGCGACGGATTGTGCGTCGACCACTGCCCCGACGTCTTCGCCCAATTGGAGGACGGGATCGCCTACGTGGTCGAGGGGCAGTACGTGCTCAACGATCCCGGCGGCGGCCAGAGCCTGGCCAAAGTCGTTCCGCGCAACGAGCAAGCAGTCATCCACGCGGCCCTGGCGTGCCCCGGTGAGTGCATTTTCATCGACGTCACCCACGTCGTCGCGGCCTGAGGGTTTTCTGCCGGCTCGGTGTTGGTATTGATCGTGGGAAGAGTGCCCCGAATTGTTACTATGTGCGTAGGGGAAATCCCCCCATCAGCCTTTTCGCGTAAATGGAGTCAGCGATGACGACTTTCGATCTCGACCTCAGCAAATACAGCCTCGGATGGAGCGACGACAACGTCGAGTACGCGTTCAAGCCTCATAAGGGGCTCGACGAGGCGGTGGTCGACCAGATCTCGTGGTGGAAGGGCGAGCCCACCTGGATGACCAAGCAGCGCCAGCGCAGCCTGCGGTTGTTCGAGAAGAAGCCGATGGCCGAATGGTTCGCGGTCAACATGCCCGATATCGATTTCCAGGACATCTACTACTACCTGAAGCCCGCCACCGACCAGGTCAGCGAGTGGGACGATCTGCCCGAGCAGATGAAGGCGACGTACGAGAAGCTCGGCATCCCCGAGGCGGAGCGCAAGTACCTGGCTGGGGTGACCGCCCAATACGAATCCGAGGTCGTCTTCCACCGCAACCGCGAAGACCTCGAGGAGCAGGGCATCTTGTTCTGCGACATGGACACAGCACTGCGCGAGTATCCCGATCTGGTCCGCAAGTACTTCGGCACCGTCATCCCACCCGGCGACAACAAGTTCGCGGCACTCAACACCGCGGTGTGGAGCGGTGGCAGCTTCATCTACGTCCCCCCGGGTGTCGAGGTCGAGATGCCGCTGCAGGCCTACTTCCGCATCAACAGCGAGAATGCCGGACAGTTCGAGCGCACGTTGATCATCGCCGACGAGGGTTCGCAGGTGCACTACATCGAGGGCTGCTCGGCCCCGGTCTACACCAACGACTCGCTGCACTCGGCGGTCGTCGAGATCGTGGTCAAGCCGTCCGCCCGTGTGACCTACACCACCATCCAGAACTGGTCGCCGAACGTGTACAACCTCGTCACCAAGCGGGCCCGCGTCGAGGCAGAGGGCCACATGGAGTGGATCGACGGCAACATCGGTTCGAAGCTCACGATGAAGTACCCCAGCGTCTACCTGGTCGGTCCCAAGGCCACGGGCGAGGTGTTGTCGGTGGCGTATGCCGGTCCCGGCCAGCACCAGGATGCCGGCGCCAAGATGGTGCATGCCGCACCCGAGACGACGTCGAAGATCGTGTCGAAGTCGATCAGCAAGGACGGCGGCATCACCACCTACCGCGGCCTGGTGCGGGTCGAGGAAGGCGCTTACGGCTGCAAGAGCCACGTGCAGTGCGACGCATTGATCCTCGACGAGCAGAGTGAGAGCCGCACGATGCCGTACATGGAGGTGGGCGAGCGCGACGCCGAGATCGGTCACGAGGCGACGGTCAGCAAGATCGCCGACGAGCAGCTGTTCTACCTCATGAGTCGTGGCCTGTCGCAGGAGCAGGCAATGAGCATGGTGGTCAACGGCTTCATCGAGCCCATCACTCGCACGTTGCCGATGGAGTACGCGGTCGAGTGGAGCCGCCTCATCGAACTGCAGATGGAAGGCAGCGTCGGCTGACGCAGATGTAGGTCAGCCTGCGGGCTGTGCTGTCGGTGTTTCGACCAGCACGCTGATCGCGGCTCGATAGTCGTCGGGGCTGATCTCGCCGCGCGCAAGACGATCGGCCAGGATTGACTGTGCGTTGAGGGTCGGCGACGGGGGAGCAGCAGGCACGCCGACCGCTGTGGCGGGGTGCCGCCCACGCCACAAGACGTACACCAGCACACCTACCGCTGCCAGCAACAGGAGTGGGAAGAGGAGCATCATCCCACCATCGCCGTGTCGGTGGTTGAAGCCGTCGCCCATGCCGTGATCCTGTGCGAATGCGAGGTCGGCGATCAGCAGCGCTGCGATCGCGCCGCCGACGGCACTGGATGCAATTGCTCTGGCTCGTGGCATGTTGGAATCCCCTTTGTCGTGGTCGAGATGGTAGGCCGCGTCGGCGCCCGCGCCGCGTGAAACAATGGTGAGAACTTGGTATGAAGGTTGCGCATCGCCGCAGCGGTTCTACGCTTTCGCGTATGCCAATGCGTCAGGAGTGCAAGAACTTCGAGAGCCGCACCTATGCCAATGGCGAGACCGTGCGCAAGTGCAATCTCGATCTGGCCCCCGATGCACCGTGGCGCTGCCCAGAACAATGTCAGGGTTTCGAGCCGCGAATGGACGCCGGGTGGACGTATGGATCGATGGTTGCCCCGCCGACACCGACGGAGCCTCCCGGCCTCGACGACGGCAGTGCCGCAGCGATCCTCGACGAAGCCGAGAACTTCCTGAACTCGATCGGGCCGCAGGTGATGTCGGAGTCAGGCGGCCGCCGCCAGCTACCCCGAAAGAAGCGATTCCGCGGCATCATGCGCCGCTTCCGCGACACGTAACGGCAGACTCGGATGCCTGATCAGGTCGGGGATTAGTCCTACGTCCGTAGTAGAATTTCAGCCGTGCTTGCGTTCTCTCCCGACCTGGTCGACCCCTCTGACCTGCAGCGCAGGGCTGCCGCCGAGCGTGCCCAGGCGTTGGATCTCCCGACGCCGCAGGAAGAGGTGTGGCGCTACAGCCGCATCGGTGAGCTGCAGCTCGATCGCTTTCACCCCACGCCTCCGGCCACCACCGTGCAAGGCGCAAATGGGCACCTCGCGGCTCGTCACGATCTTGACACCACAGTCGTGCACGACGTGTTCGACGAGCTCAGTGCGTCGTTCTACGGCGAAACCGTGTTATCGATCCCTCGGGGTGAGGTGGTCGCAGCGCCGATCATGGTCACTCACACGATCCATGGCAACGACGAGGCGACGTTCCCGCGGCTGGTCATCGATGCGGGAGAAAACAGCGAGGTCACCGTCGTCGAGCGTTTCGTTTCCGATGGCGCCGGCGCCGCGCTGGTCGTGCCTCGGCTCTTCGTGCGAGCCCAGCAGGCTGCACGGGTCACGTATGTGGCGATCAACGAGCTCAGCACCTCGGTGTGGCAGCTCGGCCATCAGCAGGCGATCGGCGATCGCGACTCGACCACACTGCTGGCGACCGTCGCGTTGGGCGGCGAGTACGCGCGAGTTCGCACCGACGTCAAGGTCGTCGGCCCGGGAGCCAGCACTCGCCAAGTCGCTCTGTACTACGCCGACGAGAACCAGATGCACGACTTCCGCACCTTGCAGGATCATGTGGCACCGCGCACGACGAGCGATCTGCTGTTCAAAGGTGCCGTGCAAGACACGGCTCGCAGTGTCTACACGGGTCTCATCCGCATCGGTCACGAGGCCAAGGGTTCTGTTGCCTACCAGACCAACCGCAACCTCACCCTCAGCGCAGGCGCCTGGGCCGAGAGCGTGCCCAACCTGGAAATCGAGACCAACGACGTGAAGTGCAGTCACGCCAGCACGATCGGCCCGATCGACGAGGATCAACGGTTCTATCTCGAGAGCCGGGGCATCCCTCCGGAGACCGCCGAACGTCTGGTCGTTTTGGGCTTCTTCGACGAAGTGCTCGCACAACTGCCGGTTGGCCCGATGGTTGCCGAGCTGCGGTCCCAGGTTGCAGCCAAGCTTGATCGGCGCACACGATGAGCACCGTTGTGTGTCCACTCAGCGACCTGCCGCCCAACAGCGCACGCCGGTTCGAAGTCGACGGCCGTCCCGTTGCGGTCGTGCGATGTGGTGACGATGTCTATGCCATCGGCGACACGTGCAGCCATGCTGACGTGTCGTTGAGCGAAGGCGAAGTGTTCTGCGATACCAAAGAAGTCGAGTGCTGGAAGCACGGCAGCACGTTCAGCCTGGAGACCGGCGAACCGCAGACGCTGCCCGCCACCCAGCCGGTACCCGTTTACGTCGCCCGAGTTGTCGATGGCATGGTCGAGATCGAACTGGAGGTTCGATGAGCACACTCGAAATCCGGGATCTGGTTGCGTCGGTCGCCGGCAAGACCATCCTCAACGGCATCAACCTCACCGTCAGCTCCGGAGAGGTGCACGCGGTCATGGGGCCTAACGGTGCCGGCAAGAGCACCCTGTCTGCGGTCGTCATGGGCAAGCCCGGCTACGAGGTGCTGTCCGGTTCGGTGCTGCTCGATGGGGTCGACATGTTGGCCCTGCCCAGCTGGCAGCGTGCTCAGGCCGGCCTCCACCTCGTCATGCAGTACCCCACCGAGGTGCCTGGCGTTCAGCTGCTCGACGTCATGCATCACGCCTTTTCGGCGCGACGGATGAGCACTGACGATCTCGACGGTCGGCTGCGCGCCGAGGCCGCGCGCATCGGGTTCGACGCGTCGCTGTTCCAGCGGGCGCTCAACGTCGACCTGTCGGGCGGAGAGAAGAAGCGCAACGAGACGCTGCAGGTCGCGATGCTCGAGCCGAAGATCGTGATTCTCGACGAGCTCGATTCTGGTCTCGACATCGACGCGCTGCGCGACTGCGCCCTGCGCATCGAGGCGCTCACCAACGAGCAGAACATCGGCGTGCTGGCCATCACCCATTACAACCGCCTGCTCGAAGTGTTGCGCCCCGACCACGTGCACATCCTGGTGAAGGGACGCATCGTTTCGTCCGGTGGAGCCGAGCTCGCGGATCGGTTGGAGATCGAGGGATACGCAGCCTTCGCGGGCACCGACAAAGAAGCGCCTTCGAGCGATCCGCTCGCCGATCTTTTCGGATAGGCCGTACGACTCAAATGGGCTCTGAGCAGCCCGCAGAGCTGTGACCGTTGGTGGGCACGCATCACTTCAAGCGTTTGCCTGGTCCCGTCATCGAGCCAGAGGGGGAACCACGACCGAGCCAAAGATCCTCGCCAGGACAATCTTCTTGATGAACTCCTGAAAATCACTTAAGCATCGGCACCTAGCGCCCGATGATTTTCCTGCCTATAACAACGGGGCACGGTGGAGGTGAACGGCGGACGCCGCCGTGCAATGGACGGAACGCCGATAGGAGGGCGCATCATGCGTCAGCAAGCCAAGACAACCATCTACCGGTTGGCGCCGGTCGTGATGCTCGCCATCACAGTCGCGGCACCATCGAAATGGAGCGTCAAGTGAAGAACCTCACTCACACATCGGTTCGAGCCGCTGCGGCCTTCGCAACCTTCGTTGCCCTGGTCACATCGGTTGGCGCACCTTGGAAGTGGTACTGAGCTGAATTGCGGCGCGGGCATCGACCCCGTTGCTCGCGCCGCGAAACGCTCTCCGAATTCAAACGTCGATCAAGGAACTCCGCCAGTGCCCGATAGCTCGTCTAATCAAGATTCGAAGCACAGGCTCGTCGATGCCTTCGTCACCGCGGTTGCATTCGTTGCTATCGCGCTGACGATCCTGGTGTATCTCAACGGTGGGGACAGTGTCGTGCCACCCTCGAAAGGCGTGTACGTCGCGATCTTCTGTGGCTTGCTGTTCATCGGCGAGACACGAACCAGATGGTTCCGGTTCGGCGACGGCGGTCAAGTTACGCCGGGTTGGGCGTTCGCGTTCAGCATCGTCTTGCTAGGCGCTCCGATCGTGGCGATTGCAGCGATGGCCGCGTGCACCCTGTTCGTCGACTTCCGTGATCACAAGAACACGACCAAGATCGTTTTCAACGCCTCACAGATCACCGCATCGCTCGCGGCCGGGGCGCTGGTGCTCGAAGTGCTCGGCCTCGGTACGCCGATCACCGACGCTGGCAGACTCTCGCTGCGATGGGGGCTGGGAATCGTCCTCGCCGGCGCGCTGGTGTTCATTGCGAATGGACTGCTGACCTGCATCGTCCTGACGCTGCATTACAAGACCAGCCTGCGCTCGATGATGGGGCGCAGTTTCTTCCTCAGCATCTCAGCGGATGGCGCGTTGCTTGCTTTGTCGCCGATCTTCGTGGTTGCAATCCACTTCAGCCTGATGATGCTCCCGCTGCTCGGTGTCACCGCCTTGTTGATCTATCAGAGCACGCAGCAAGCCTTGAGACGGGCCCATGAAGCCAGTCACGACGGCCTGACCCACCTGCTCAACCGGCGTACGTTCGACAACCACCTCTCGGGTTTCCTGGCGTCGAACGACGACGATGTCCGCGGAGCGATCCTGTTGCTCGATCTCGACGGCTTCAAGGAGATCAACGACCGGCTTGGTCACCAGACGGGCGACATGGTGCTGCGCGGAATCGCCGATCAACTCACTCGCTCGGCGCCGGAGGCAGCAGTCGTTGCTCGCCTCGGTGGCGACGAATTTGCAGTTCTGATTCCCGATGTCGGTTCCGATGCGTCGACGATGGCGATTGTCGAGCAGCTCCGCACGGAGCTCACGCGGCCGATCGTGGTCGATGGGTTCCCTCTGTCGGTCGGAGTCAGCATCGGCTTGGCGTTCGCGCCCACGCACGGCCGCACGCCAGAGGACCTGCTGGGTGCCGCCGACATCGCCATGTACCGGGCCAAGCGATACCGCACAGGAGTCGAGAGCTACCGGGCCCTCGGGTCACGACCGGAACGCGGCCGCCTCGGTCTGCTCGGCGAGCTGTCGCACGCGATCGGCGCGGATCAGCTGAAGATCCACTACCAGCCGCTGACTCGTTTCAGCGACGGTTCACCGAACTCCATGGAAGCGCTCTTGCGGTGGCAGCACCCGACCCTCGGACCGGTTCCTCCCGGCGACTTCATCACGCTCGCCGAGCACACCGACCTGATCGGTCCGTTGACGCAGTTCGTGCTGACGCAGGCGACCATCGATGCACGTGCGGTCGATCGTTTCGACATGCGACTCGCGATCAACGTCTCGGCACGCAACCTGCAAGATCGTCGCTTCCCGTCGAATGTGCTGAAGGCGTTGGTCGAGGCTGACGTCAATCCGACGCGCCTCGAGCTGGAGATCACCGAGAGCGCCATCGCGCGAGAGCCGGAACGTAGTCTCTTCGCCATCAGCGCTCTGCGCGAAGCAGGGGTACGGGTGTCGATCGACGACTTCGGCACTGGATACTCGTCGTTCAGCATGCTGCGCGACTTCACCGTCGACCGCTTGAAGATCGATGCGAGCTTCGTCGAGGGAATTGCCCAAAGTGAGCGCCAGCAGCACCTCGTCAAGGCCATCGTTTCGCTCGCGAACGGCCTCGGCATCGAGACCGTCGCCGAGGGGGTCGAGACCGAGGAGGCGTGGATCATGCTCGCCAACCTCGGGTGCGACGTTGCCCAGGGTTATCTCATCTGCCGGCCAGTGCCGTTGATCGAGTTGGTCGAATGGCTCGACATCCGTCAGTCGATGTCCGCGTTGGAGCGCGTGTCGTCGTCATGATCATCGTCGTCGCCTCGATCGCCGCCGTCCTGACGGTCCCACTCACCGGTCGCTCGCTGTCTCCTTTGGCCAAACTCGCGTTGCGGCGGGTGTGGCTGGTGTGGCTCAGCATCGGATTGCAACTGGTGATCACGCTGCTGCCAGGCTTCCCGAACTGGATCGGTCAACCACTGCACCTGTTCACGTTTGCCCTTTCAGGGGCGTTCCTGTGGAACAATCGCCTTATTCCTGGGGCACTCCTCGTCGGACTCGGGGCTGGGATGAATCTCGCAGCGATCGCAGCCAACGGCGGCACGATGCCGGCATCGGCGTGGGCTTGGCGCACTGCGGGATTCCCCGTGCTCGTCAACGAATTCGAGAACTCGAACGTCATTCATGGAGCGCGATTGCCATGGCTCGGTGACGTCTTGGCCGTGCCAAAGGGTTGGCCTTTCTCCAACGTGTTCAGCCTCGGCGACATCGTGATCGTGTTCGCTGTCGGATACCTCGCGCACAGGTGGTGCCGGACCTCCACCGCGGTGATGATCGACGAACCGGACACACCCGTCGTGCTGGCTACCGCCGACTGACGACCGCTCAGCGGAAATCGGACTGACTATCGGAGCGAGCTGTTGGCTACCTTTGCGGCATGACCGATACTCACCCCAACGTCACCCGTGTGGCATCGGCAGCGGCGGAGTTCGGATTGCACATCGCGCCGCGTCGGTTCCCGGAGGGCTGCAAGACGGCTGCAGATGCGGCCGCAGCCATCGGTGTGCAGGTGGGGCAGATCGTGAAGAGCCTGATCTTCGCAGTGGACGGCGAAGTTGTCCTGGCCTATGTCAGCGGAGCCAACCAGCTCGACGAGAAGAAGCTTGCCCAAGCCGCGGGTGGCTCGAATTGTGGCCGTGTCGACGCCGACACGGTGTACGCAACCACGGGCTTCCCGATCGGTGGCGTGCCGCCCTTCGGACACGCCAACCAACTCCGTGTGTTCATCGACCCCGACCTGTTGCAATACGACGAGGTCTGGGCCGCCGCCGGTACGTGGCACGACGTCTTCGCCCTCTCTCCTGCCGACCTCGAGAGAGTCAGTGGTGGAGTCGTGACCGACCTGCGGCGAGCCTGAATCGCTCGAATCCGAGTGTTTCCCGACACAACGGGTGAGCAGCAAGCACTCCGTTACCGTCGCGCCATGCGATCGAAGGCCGGATTCATGCCGAGGTGGCTTCGGCTAGAGCCTCGGTCAGGGTGTTCCACGCCAAGGTCGCACACTTGATGCGCACCGGAAACTTCACGACGCCCTGCAGTGCTTCGAGGTCACCGAGCTTGATCTCGGCTTCGGCGACCTGTCGGCCCTCCGGCACGTCTTCGTCGATCGACATCATTCCTTTGAAGCGTCGCACGAGAGCGCGTACTTCGGCGACCGAGCGCCCCTTGACGGCTTGGCTCATCATCGATGCAGAACTTTGCGATATCGAACAACCCTGGCCGCCGACTTTCACGTCGGTCACTGTGTCGCCTTCGACCTGGAGGTAGACGTCGATCTCGTCGCCGCACAATGGGTTGTGCCCGACAGCATGCGATGCGGGGGGAGGCAGCTCGCCGCGGTTGCGCGGCGTGCGGTAGTGGTCGAGGATGATCTCGCGGTACAGGTCTTCGAGGCCTGGCATGATTCTGACTCCTGTTCTCCGGCTCAGAGCCCGAAGATATCGCTGGCGCCGTCGAGCGCGTCTGCCAGAGCGTCGACGTCGTCGTGGTCGTTGTACAGATAGAAGCTCGCCCGGGCCGTGGCGTTGACGCCCAGCAGGCGCATCAACGGCTTGGCACAGTGATGACCGGCGCGCAGGCAGATGTTGCGCTGGTCGAGAACCTGCGACAGGTCGTGTGGGTGGATGTTGCGGAATCCGAAGCTGAACGTCGCGCCGCGAACCTCGACGTTCGTGGGACCGTGCAGGCAGATGTCGTCGCCATAGCGCTCGACGAGCGTCCTCATCGCGTACGAGGCGATCTCCATCTCGTGCCGGCGAACGTTGGCCATGCCGAGGTCGTCGAGGAAGGCGATGGCGGCATGTAGCCCGATTGCCTCGCTGATCGGCGGTGTGCCGGCCTCGAACTTCGCGGGGAGCTCTGCGGGTGTGAAACCGTCGAGACGCACGTCGAGGATCATGTTGCCTCCGCCGAGGAACGGCGGCATCGCATCGAGCAGTGCCTCGCGGCCCCACAGCACGCCGATGCCTGACGGTCCACACATCTTGTGACTGCTGAAGGCGACGAAGTCGACATCCCAGGCCTGCACATCGGTGACGTTGTGCGGCACGTACTGACAACCATCGACGATGGCGAGCGCGCCGGCAGCGTGGGCGGCGTCGCTGAGCTGGCGAACGGGCGTGATGGTGCCCAGCACGTTGCTCATGGCGGTGAAGCAAAACGCCTTGGCTCCGTCGAGGAGGGTGTCGAGGTTGGTGAGATCGAGCAGGCCGTCGATCGTGAGTGGAACCCAACGCAACTCGATGCCGCGTTCCGCAGCCAGCATGTGCCACGGCACGATGTTGGCGTGGTGCTCCATCTGCGTCAGCACGACGACGTCGCCACGCTGGAGGTTCGCGCGACCCCAGCTGTAGGCGACCAGGTTCAACGACTCGGTGGCGTTCTTGGTGAAGATCACTTCTTCCGGGCGAGGAGCGTTGATGAACCGCTGTACGGCCTTGCGGGCGCCTTCGTAGGCATCGGTCGCCTCCGCGGCCAGTAGATAGGCGCTGCGGTTGATGGGCGCGTAGGACGTCTCCATGAACTTCGACATGGCGTCGATGACCACTTGCGGCTTCTGCGATGTGTTGGCCGAGTCGAGGTAGACCAGCGGCTGACCGTTGATCTGACGTTGCAGCAACGGGAACTGCGCACGAATCGATGTGGTGTCGAGCGTGCTGCTCATCTGAATGCCTCGTACGCCGTAACAATTGGGCTACTCATCTGAATGCCTCGTATCCGTCGCGTTCGAGTTGGGCTGCCAACTCCATGCCACCGCTGGCCACGATCCGCCCACCCACGAGTATGTGCACGTGATCCGGCTGAACTTCGTCGAGCAGCCGTTGGTAGTGCGTGATCAACACGATGCCCATCTGCGGGCGATCGCTGCGAATCTCGCGGATTCCTTTGGCAACTGTGCGCAAGGCATCGATGTCGAGGCCCGAATCGGTCTCGTCGAGAATGGCGAGCTCGGGCTCGAGGATCGCCATCTGCATGATCTCGTTGCGCTTTTTCTCACCGCCGCTGAAGCCCTCGTTGAGGTACCGGTCGACGAACGATGAATCCATGCCGAGCCGCTTCATCCACTCCATGGTTGCCAGGCGCAACTCGAGCACGCTGAGATCGATCCCCTTGCGTGCCGACAGGGCTTGCCGCAGGAAATTGATCACGGAAACGCCCGGAATCTCCTGTGGATATTGAAACGCCAGGAACATGCCGGCCTTGGCTCGCACGTCGGGTGGCCAATCGGTGATGTCGTCGCCCTGGAAGAAGATCCGGCCAGACGTCACCTCGTATTCGGGTGACGCCAGCAACGTGCTGGCCAGGGTGCTCTTGCCCGACCCGTTGGGGCCCATGATCGCATGCGCTTCGCCGGCGTTGACCGTGAGTGACAACCCCCGGAGAATGTCGGTGCCGGGGGCCAACGTGCTGGCAAAGGCATCGTGAGCTGCGGATTCGTTGGCCGCAGACTCGGTGATCGCAGGCTTGGCGTGCAAATCTTCGATTCGAAACAGCTCCCTGACGGCCGAAGTCATGGCGCCAGTGTATTTCCCCTATGGCCGTAGTGGAAACCCCCGCCACCCCCAGATCGAGTGTTTCGTGTGCCGTGAGCCCCGTGCGAGTGTTTCCGGCTACCTCGGGTGGGCCGCAAAGACTCGGTCAAGTTCGGGTGGGCCGCAAACACTCGGTCAGGATTGCAGAGCCCGCCAGATGGCCGGGTACGACGGATACTCGAACGAGGGATCGACGTATCCGGCCTCGCCCAGGGCTTGGTGCAGCCGCGGGAGGTTGCGGAACGGGACGCCCGAATCCACGTGATGGGCGAGGTGCCAGCCGATGTTGAACGGCACCAGGATGAACCGCGCCAGCGGGTGCTGGTGCACAGAATGCGTCGTCTGACGCCGGTCCTTCGAGCGCTGCATACCACCGTGCTCGGCGATCGACCGAAGCCGGTTGATCACCCGCCATACCGTGAGGTACGGCGCCAGCCACAGCACGGGGTACAGCCACCAATGACCCGATGCGATTGCACCGGCGAGCAGCAGCGCCTGGACGCCGATGATCTTCCACACGGTTCGCCGCGAGCGCGAGTCGGTCGAACGCACGTTGCCGAGGAGTTGGCGCATCAGCTTCAGACCCGTTCGGCCGGTGGCGTCACGCAACATCTTGCGCCGGAAACTGGCGTGACGGATCGGATACCCGGCATATAGAGCCATGTCAGGCTCGTCGGGCCCGAACTCGTCGCGGTGGTGTGCCATGTGCACACGGCGGTATGCGTCGGTCGAGGTGAATGCCGGATAGCCGAGCAGCCACCTGCCCACCCAGTCGTTGATGCGCTTGTTCGCAAGCAGGAGGCGGTGCGCAGCCTCGTGCATCAGGGACGCGAACTGCGCGAATGCTCTGCCCATGAGCAAGAACGTCAGGGGAAGGGTCCATATCCATCGTGCTGTGACGAAGATCAGCGCCGCCGTCTGCACATAGATGCTGAGCACCGAACCGGCGTTGCGCCACGAGGCGATGCGTCGCAGATGTTCCCTGAGCGCAGGGCTGGGCCGACCGTCGACGCGCACGTCGGTCGTATCGCTGGCCTCAGGCAGAGCGGTGGGAACCATCGACGCCATGGTCCTCATGCTACGACCGCCTCGCTCACCTGCCCAGTAGATCTACCTTCCAGGGCCGGAACTTGACGTGCCTCGTGCCGCTCGGGCCGTGGCCATCGCCGGTGTTGTCGGGGTACAGACGGAACGTGTGCTGGGTGGCGACGTCGTCGGCTCGGCAGGCCCAATATCTGGCATCGCCACCCGCAGCCGGCCCTGCCCGCCACAACAACCAGTCACCGATTCTGCGCTTGTATTCGGCCTCCGGCTGATTCGGCAGGTCCGCACCCAACCCGAGCAGTTCGGCGGGTGCCTCGACCCACGCTGAGGCGACGATGTTTCGATCGCGAGTTGGCGTCGCCGGTAGTGAATGGGTGTGGATCGGTGTGTGGTCTGCCGGCCGTTGGTCATAGCGAAGTGCCGGCGGCTGATCGTCGGTGCCACTCATCGTCGACGGACCCAGGCCAACGCGGGCCGTTCGACAAGGAACCAACTGCCGGCCGCGCACCCGAGCGCCATGAGCGTCGAGATTGCGATGAATGACGCCGGTCGAGAGCTCCAGTGGTAGAGCGCGACGAGTTGCTGCATCGGCCATGCGTAGAGATACAAGCCGTAGGAGAGGTCGACGCCTCGAAGAAATCGGGCCACCGGTGCGACAAGCGCGGCGACGGGGGGCAGGACCAACGCCATCGAGGCCTGCGTGACGTGTTCGCTCCAGAATGTAGGCCCTCGTCCGACGACGACCGCGACCACGAACGCCGCGCCAGGTATCCATCCGAAGAGCATGATCTTGTCTGCCCACGCTGCAACGAGCGTGCCGCTGAGGAACACGAACAGGAACGCAACCAGCTGTCGGTCTGCGTACGGGCCGGTGACAAAGCTCGTGAAATCGAACCGCTTCCAATATCCGATCGCAATGAGCAACGAGAGGCACCACGCGACCGTGATCGTGTGGCGAGTACCGAACTTGCGGGCGGCGAGCGCGACGAGGCCGATGACGACATAGCAACGAACCTCGTACGGCAATGTCCACAGCGAGCCGTTGATGAAGCTGCCGTTCGTCGCGAGGCCGTAGGGAGTGTCAGTCACGAAGACGTCGAGAACGCCGTGCGAGAACGACATCGGTAGCGTCGCGGCGCGTCCCACGTACCCGAACGGGCCGTCAGGTCGAAGCGTGAAGAATCCGCTGACGTCGTGATGACGGTGGGCCCAACCGATCAGAGCGACAACGAACCCGCTGACGAGTATGGCGATCCACAACGCCGGCACGATGCGGGCCACACGCGCCTTTGCGAACGCGCCCGTTTGACGGTTGATCGCACTTCGGCCCACGAGCAATCCGCTCAGGGCGAAGAACGCCCCTACGGAGAATCCGCCGAGTGTGAGCACTTTCGGCGCGAGTGGCGACAATGGCTCCTCCCCGAACCCGCCAAGCGGCCACGTGTGGCTGACGAGCACGAGGAATGCGAGCACGAGTCGAACGACGTCGAACCCTGCCGAACGGGATTTGAGGAAGTCGTCGAACGTCAGTGAGCGGCGTGACGTCGGTGCGGCGATGGTCGCGGTGTCACCAGCCACGTGCGACCCAGGAGGCGAGCTGCGGACGCTCGCGGGCGATCGTCGTGCTGACACCGTGGCCGGGCATGACGATGGTCTCCTGCGGCAGGGTGAACAGCGATGTGTCGATCGAGTGGATGATCGTGTCGAAGTCGCCTCCGTCGAGCTTGGTGTTGCCAGGACCGCCCGGGAACAGCGTGTCTCCACTGAACAGCAGAGGCGCGCCCTGCACTTTGAAGCTGACTGACCCCGCCGTGTGGCCAGGGTTGTGGATGGCCTCGACGCGCAGCTTGCCGACTTCGATGATCTCGGCGTCATCGATGAACACGTCGTACCCGACGTCCCTCAACCGCGGGGCGTCGGCAGCGGTGACGGCAACTTCGTACCCGGCCTCGCGCATCGCCGGCACGGCCTGAATGTGATCCCAGTGGCCGTGGGTCTCCAACACCCTGCGCACACCCAATCGCTGGCACAGCTCGAGCAGTTGCTCGTGCTCGTTGGCGGCGTCGATCAACACCGCGTCCCCCGTTTCGCGGCAGCGCAGCACGAAGACGTTGTTCTCGTACGGACCGACGACGACGCGATGGATCTCGAGCCGGCTGTCGGCCCAGTGCAGTGTGGTCATGCACCGACGATAGCTACAACGAGTGTGGCTACGCTTCGCTGGTGCCGGCGACCGATCCATCGTTGTGGTCGACGACGGAACAGGTCGCGGCCATCTGTCAGGGTGACCTGGGCAGCGTCGAGTTGCTCGACGCGCAGCTTGCACGCATCGAACGGATTGATGGTGATGTGAATGCCGTCTGCACGTTGTCGATCGAGGCCGCTCGGGCCCGAGCGATCGCAGCCGATGAAGCGACTGCACGTGGCACCTCGTGGGGTCCGCTGCATGGTGTGCCGATCACCATCAAAGACGCGATCGCCACTGCAGGGATCCGTTCGACAGGTGGCTCGCGGCAACTGCTCGACAACATTCCCTCGGTCGATGCCCCGGTGGTAGCGACGCTGAAGGAGGCCGGGGCGATCGTCTTCGGGAAGACCAATGTGCCGCTGTGGTCTGGCGACTTCCAGACCTTCAACGAGATGTTCGGCACGACCAACAATCCGTGGGATCTCAGCCGCGTCCCCGGCGGTTCGTCTGGCGGTGCCGCGGCTGCCGTTGCATGCGGCATGACGAGCTTCGAGATCGGAACCGACATCGGTGGCTCGGTGCGCGTTCCTGCTGCCTTCTGCGGCGTGTACGGCCACAAGCCGTCGTTCGGTGTCATCCCGACACTTGGTTACATCGATGAGCCCAACGGCGGGGTGACCGAGAGCGACGTCAACGTGTTCGGGCCAATCACACGCAGCGCCGACGATCTTGCGTTGCTCGTGAGTCTGCTTGCTGGCCCAACGGCGGATCGAGCCGTCGGCTGGCGACTCGACTTGCCACGCCCCGACGTCAGCGACCTGCGTTCGCTTCGCGTCGCAACCTGGTTCGACGAGCCGGCGACGGCGATGGACGCAGAGATGATCGCTGTGCTGGATGGCGTGGCCGACCAACTCGTCGCGGCAGGAGTCGCCGTTGATCGCGCAGCCAGACCCGGCATCGACTTCACCGAGGCGGGGAAGCAGGGTGGATGGCTCATCGGTTCCGCGATCGGCGTCAGCGACGGCGACCGATCAGCCAGCCATACCGACTGGCTGTTCGTCGATCGCGAGCGGGCGCGTCGTCGCGTGCGGTGGGCCGAGTTCTTCGAGCACATCGATGTGCTGCTGTGTCCGATCACAGCCACCCCCGCGTTCGCGCATCAGCAGGAAGGAACGTGGGACACGCGTGACTTCGTCGTCAACGGTGTCACGGTGCCGTACCTCGTGCTGGACGAGTGGCCCGCAATTATCGGGTCCGTCTACCTCCCCTCGACATCTGCCCCGGTTGGTCGCACGTCGACAGGGCTGCCGGTGGGTGTGCAGGTCGTGTCGCCGTTCCTCCAGGATTACCGCTCGATCACGGTGGCCAGGCTTCTCACCGACCTGGTCGGTGGCTACACCGTGCCACCCATCGCAGCCTGAACGGCGGGGATCACCTCGCTGCCGAACGCCGCGATCGATCGCATCGCCACGTCGTGCGGCATGTCGGCCAGTCGCATGAAGCACGACAGATGCGACAGCGACAACATCTCGGCCTCGCCGACGATCCGGTCGGCTACCTCCGACGTCGTTCCGATCAGCGCGGCCGCTTCGATCTCGTCGAGTGATGGCTCGTCGTCGAGAGCAGGCCGTTGGAGATGCGCGCCGGTCATCAACGGCTGATCTCGGCGAAGGTTGCCTGCCATGCGACCGACGTTTCGCACCTGTTCGGCGGCAGCGCGACGCTCGCTGCGATCGTCGCTGACGAACACGTAGCGTTGCGCCGCGAACGGCATCGGATCGCCGTAGACCTCGGCGTACGCGTCGCGCATGCGCAGCGCCGCCGAGAGCGGCTGCAACCCCGGTGTGACGAATGGCGTTGCCCGACGCTTGGCGACGGTCTTCATCACCATGGGATCGGAGCCGACGACGAATGTTGGGATTTCTCGCTGTGCGGCGGTCACCGCAACGTCGACCTCGGCCACCACATGGGTGCCGTGATGATCGAGGCGTCCATCAATCGCCTGCTCGATGAGGTCCCAAGCTTCCAACCCGCGTTCGTATCGCTCGGCGAACGGGATACCGAACCTTGCGAACTCGCGAGGCTGATATCCGAAGCCGAGCCCGAGTACCAATCGACCGTCGGTCAGTGCGTCGGTCAAGCAGGCGTCTTCGGCAAGTCGCAAGGGCTCGTAGAACGGCAGCACGATCACCGCGGGACCGAGTCGGATGCGGGACGTCGCCTGAGCCATGTGCGCGACAAGCAGCAGGGGAGAGGTGGTGATGGAGTAGTTGGAGAAGTGATGCTCGGCGAACCACGCGATGTCGAATCCCAATTGGTCGGCCAGTTGCACCTCAGCCCGGGTCTCGGCCAAAAGGTGGGCAGTGTTGCCGCGTGGCTCTGCGAGCGTGGTCAAACTGAACAGGCCGAATTGCACGCCGGTCACCGTAGTGACCTAGGTCGACGCAATGTCAAACCCCAACGACATGGCCACCGGAATCTGGGCAGGGTCGAACGTCACGAAGCGCACTGGCGAAGGGAGGCGATCGGCCGCGGCGAGGTGGATGGCATCGGCCAACCGCAATGGCTGTTCGCGCATCAGCGCGCCGGCGCGGTCGAGGCAGCGCTGGTCGACGGGCACGACCGCGACGCGATCCCACGACAGACGTACGAGGTCCTCCAGATCGGACCGCAACATGGGTTCTTCGGTGACTCGGTCGACCAGCGCCAATGACTCCATCAGCGTCAACCCACTGCTGCACCAATCGGGGTCGCCGTGAAGTGCCTCGAGCACCACCGCTCGCGCGGCTCCGTCGAGGTGCAGTGCGACGAGCGCGCTGGTGTCGAGGTAGACCGTCACCCGCGTATCTCTCGCAGCAGACGATCGAGCCGTACGTTGGCCCACGTCGTCACGGTCCCTTCGGCGACCCTGCGGTCGGACCGTCGGGGCGCGATCACCCCACCCGAGGCGACGAGCGATGAGAGATGTGCGTCGCCGGGCGGCTCATCGCTCATCGCCAGGGGGGTCAGCGCGGCGGCGGGGGTGCCGGCGATGGAGATCAGCGTCGTCTCGCCGCCTGCCGCCCGTCGAACGTGGGCGGCGAGGTCGGCGCGCAACTCCCGGATACCAATCATGTGTACAGCAGTGTACACACTTCGGATGGCAGGCAACCGAGCGGTTCGTCGAGACTGACGCGATGAACTTTGCCTTCACCGACGAACAAGAGGAACTGCGCAAGACCGTTCGAGCGTTCCTCGAGGCCAAGAGCCCCGAGACCGCCGTGCGCGAGCAGATGGAGACCGAGAACGGCTTCGATCCCGCGGTGTGGAGCCAGATGGGTGAGCAGATGGGCTTGCAGGGATTGCACATCCCCGAGGAGTACGGCGGATCCGGTTACAGCTACGTCGAACTCGGAATCGTGTTGGAGGAGATGGGCCGCGCGCTGCTGTGTGCTCCGTTCTTCTCGTCGATCGTGTTGGCCGCCAACACCTTGCTGCAGAGCGGCGACGACTCGGCGAAGAAGACGTACCTGCCTGGGATCGCAAGCGGCGAAACGACCGCCACACTGGCTTTCACCGAGCCGTCCGGCAAGTGGGACGAAGCGGGAATCACGATGGAAGCATCGACCTCCGGCGATGGGTTCACGCTCGACGGCACGAAGATGTTCGTGCTCGACGGGCACACGGCCGACCTGGTGATGGTCGCCGCACGCACCGCAAAGGGCGTCAGCCTGTTCGCCGTCGACAAGGACGCCAACGGCCTCACCCGCACCCCGTTGTCGACGATGGATCAGACCCGTAAGCAGGCCAAGCTCGAGTTCTCCGGCACCCCGGCGACGTTGATCGGAACGGAAGGTGACGGCTGGAACGTGCTGTCGACCGTGCTCGATCTGGCGGCAGTCGGATTGGCCGCCGAACAGGTGGGCGGAGCGCAGAAGGTGCTGGAGATGGCTGTCGAGTACGCCAAGGTCCGTGTGCAGTTCGGTCGTCCGATCGGCTCGTTCCAGGCGATCAAGCACAAGTGTGCCGACATGCTCCTGGAAGTCGAGTCGGCGAAGAGTGCGGCCTATTACGGCATGTGGTGTGCCGCAGAGATGAACGACGAACTGCCGTCCGTCGCCTCACTCGCCAAGGCGTATTGCAGCGAGGCCTACTTCCACGCGACCGCAGAAAACATTCAGATTCATGGCGGAATCGGGTTCACATGGGAGCACCCTGCGCACCTCTACTTCAAGCGGGCGAAGTCGTCTGAGCTGCTGTTCGGTGACCCGACCTACCATCGCGAACTGCTCGCTCAGCGCATCGGTATCTGAGTCCAACTGCTCGCCGCAGGTTTGACACATCGCTCTCCCGGGTAACACGTTTGGGACCATCTGGCTGCCTGGACAACGGCTGGACCGACGGACTGCTGATCAGCAGCCAACGAGAGGGAACAACATGCAAAGAACCAAGATGTTTGCTATTGGCGCGATCGGACTCGCTGCGGCGATCGCCGTGCCAACCATTGCGTTTGGTAACGCTCGCAACAACAACGCTGACTTTGCGGCGACCGGTCGTACGCCGTTCGTCACGCGGATGCTCGGCGCCAACGAAGTGCCGACCACAGGCGACCCCGACGGATTCGGCGGCGCCGCGGTGACCTTCGACCTCACGACGCCAGGAGTCGAGGACGTGTGCTGGGACTTCTCGTACGGCAACCTCACCGGCACCCCCACCGCCGCCCACATCCACCCCGGTGCAGCGGGAGTTGCGAACCCGCCGGCAATCGCCCTTGGCAACCTTGGTGCGACGTCTGCGACCGGTTGTCGGGCGCTGACGGTCCCCGAGGCCGTGGTCGCGAACGACATTGTGCTGAACCCGGCGAACTACTACGTCAATGTGCACACCAGTGACTTCCCCGGTGGCGCAATTCGTGGTCAGTTGGCCGCTGGACCAGCCCCGGCTGGCGACACTCACCTGCTGCCGGTGCCGCTGCGTGCGTATGACTCCCGCGACAACGCTGGCGCAAAGATCAACCCGCTCGAGACTCGCACGATCAGCCTCGCAGCCGGTAAGGACGGCGCAGGTGTCATCGCCCTTGCAGTGCCGCCAGGCGCCACCGGAGCGATCGTCACCTTGACCATCACCGAAACCGGTACCGGGATCGGCGGTGCGGGTGGCTTCTTGACCATGTGGAGCGCCGACGTCGCGACCCAGCCTTCGACGAGCAGCATCAACTGGTCGGGTCCGAACGAGAACGTGGCCGTCACGGCGCAGGTTGCGGTCAGCGCGGCCGGCAGTGTGAAGGTCGCTGCTGGTGCAAACCAGACTCACTTCGTGATCGACGTCATCGGGTACACGTTCTGATCGAGACGTTCTGATCAGTCGCTGATCTGACCATCTGACACAGCACGAGTTGACGCCGGGCCTCCTCTAGGCCCGGCGTCAACTGGCGCGTCCGGGTCTGCCTGCTCGCTTGCGTGATCCTGATCTAGGGTCTTCGAAATCATTACAGTTCGATGACGAGCTCAAACAGGGAGACGCACATGCACAAGAGAACATTGGCCGCGATGACCGCAGTCGGGCTCGCGGCAGCGATCGCCGTACCGACCATTGCCTTCGGCAACGCCCGGAACAACTTGGGCAGTCTGCACTTCCAGCAGGTCGCCAACACGCCGTTCACGTCTGCGCTCAGTGGCGCAAACGAGGTTCCTCCCTCCACCGATGTCGATGGGCGGGGTGCGGCCGCGGTCACCTTCGACATCATCACTCCGGGAGACGCCGTTACTGGCGCCGAAGTCTGTTGGGACCTGAGCTACAGCGCGATCGACGCCCCGAATGCCGCTCACATTCACCGTGGTGCTGCAGGCGTCGGCAACGGGCCGATCGTGGTCACGTTCAGCAACATCGGCCCAACATCGGCGACAGGTTGTGCGGCAATGGCGCCAGCATTGGCGACGGAGATCATGACAACTCCCGCGAACTTCTACGTCAATGTCCACAACGTCGCGTTTCCGGGAGGAGTCATTCGCGGTCAGCTGAGCAAGGGCGCGGCGCCGGCGGGCGAGGCACACCTGTTGCCGGTGCCGTTGCGCGTCTACGACTCGCGTACCAGCAATGGCCCCAAGATCGCGGCGTTGGAAACGCGGACCATCAGCCTGTCCAGCGGCGTCGATGGCGCCGGAGTCAGCTTCATCGCATTGCCGCCAGGAGCGACTGCAGCAATCGTCACGTTGACCGTCACCGAGACGGTCGGACCTGGTGGCTTCTTGAAGCTCTACAGCGCGGCACTCACTGATCCGCCAGCGACCAGCACGGTCAACTGGGCCGGTACCAATCAGAACCTGGCCACCACCACGCAGGTGGCGGTCGATGGTGCGGGCTCGGTGAAGGTCACAGGCGGCGCCAACTCCACACACTTCGTGGTCGACGTCATCGGGTACTTGTTCTGATCAACATTGGTTGAGTGCGAGCAGAGTTGGCGTCGGGTATCGGGATCTCGGCGCCGACTCTGAGCCGCGGCGACCTCGCTAGGGTTGGCAGCAGATGCCAGCCGTGACGTTCGTCTTCATCGTGCTCGCCGCGTTGTGCACGTTCGTGATCGCTGCGGTCGTCGTCGGACGCGAAGCGCGTCGCCTCGATTCGGTGGCGCCTCGCTCGGTGTACATCGTCGACGAAGCCGTTGAGTTCGTCGCCGAGTTCCTCCCGTCCAGCACCCAGTCGCGACTGACGCCCGACGAACTCGAGCAACTGCTCACGTTTCACATGCGTTGGTTGCATGCCAAAGGCTTGCAACCTTCGAACGTGGTCGATCGGCGCCAGGACATCTCGACGCCCGTCGTTGTCAGCGAGGACACGCTGACCGGGTACCTGCTCGGTGAAGCCGACCGCAACGGCATCGTGATACTCGACGACGTCGATGTGGTCAACGTCGTCGATGCCCATCACGCGTACTTCGAAGCGATTGGGGCGGTAGGGCCGCGAGCGATCGATCCCGAGGTCGGCTAGATCATCATGTTGAGGTTGTCGACGACGCGTTGACCCAACGCCTGATCTCCAGAGATGTCGATACGATCGGCGATCGCCGCAGCGGTCCGCCTTCCCGTTGCCAGAACCAAGAACGTGTCGGAGTCGAGGACGACAGTAGCCAACGGTTCGTTCGTCGCGGATTCGACGATCGCCGCCCTGCCACCGGAGACCTCGCACGCGACGTGCCGGCTGACCCCGCCGGTGATGTCGATGACGACAGCACCACCTTCGGGTGTGGCAGCGCGCTTGCCGACAACGATGGGAATGGTGCGCACCAGCCGATCGATGGTGTGCGCCGCCGCGGGGCCGCCACCGTGGCCGGGCTTGTCGAGTGCTCGGCGCATGTCTTGCTCGTGGATCCAACAGTCGAGCACGCGGATGTGCAGGAAGTCGGCCATGGTGCCGAGTCCGGTCGGCGTCGGCATCTCCTTGGCGAAGTACTCGTCGTCGGCACCGTGCAGCGTTGCACTGCGCAGATCGGCCAGCGCCTTCCATTCGGCAAGAACGTCGGCGCCGGAACGTACGCGGCGGGCGTCGACCTCCGCCTCGTTGAAGTGCCCGATCGGGTTCTTCACGTGCTCGCCGACCACTGCCGCGGCTTCGGCAGCAGGCAGGCCCTGCAGCATCCGTTCGGTGCCGATCAGGTGCGACAGGTTGTCTTGCACCGTCCAACCAGGCAGGTCGGTGGGTAGCTTCCATTGCGTCTCGTCGAGCTCGTCACCGAGAGCCGAGACGGACTGCCAGATGGCTTCAAGTTTGTCGATGGTGTCGCTAGGGGTCATGTTCTTCCTCAGGGTGCAGGTTTCTCGATGGTCGCCCACTCGCGAGATGTCAGGTACGGCGCGAACTGCTTGGCGATCATCCGCAGGTCGCTGTTGGTCTTCGGTGTCTTCATCTCGAAGAGCCCGGAGATGTCGGTGTACGCCGTGCACAGATCCCACAGTTTCAGCGCTGAGGCACCGGTTGGAGCGGGTACGACCACGGGGCCGAAGAGCGGCCGTCCGTTGGGCATGATGATGATGGGAACACCGAAACCGCCGAACTCGGTCACGGCGCGATCGTGGTCGTTGCGAACGTCGTCGTGGGTGGTCTCATCGGCGAGGGCCTCGTCCCATGAACTGGTCGCTGCACCGATCGATTCGAGCAGGTCGAGCGCGATGCCACGTTCGTAGAACCGGCGTCCCTCGACATGAAGTGCGTGTCCGCATGCTTCGTACCACCGGTCGCAGAGCTCCATGTCGGTGCGGCGTAGCAACGCAGCCACGCGCATCGGTGTCCATCCATACGCCAGTGGTCGCTCCCACGGGTGTCGCTTGCCTTCGGGTCGGTTGATCTCCTCCAACGAGAAGAAGCGCCATCGGATGTCGAGATCGATCTGCGACCTGACTTCGCGGATCCACACCGAGGTCTGGTACGCCCACGGACAAATCGGGTCGAAGTAGAACTCGATCTGTGTGGACACCAGGTCATCATCGCATCGCCGCATCTCCGCGCTAGCGTCGAACGTGATGCAGCGACCGTCCCGCTTCGAACACACCCGGTACCTGGGCGACAAGCGCACCCAACTGGTCTACGACGTCGATGCGTGGGACGACCCGGCCGTCATCGACGAGATCGTCGCAGCCGAGACGGGCCTGTGCTTCGGACCCGACACGTTGGTCGAGGCACGCAACCGCGGCTACGCGCTCGCAAGGCCCGGCGTCAGCCGTCGCCACCGTAAACCGAGAGCTTAAGTTCGGGTGTGAACGGCGAATTCAAATCCGGCAACCTCACCTTGGCGCGCTACCTGGCGCGTCCCGCCGGTCGTCATGGTCCACTCCCGGGCGTGATCCTGTGTCACGGATTCCCCATCGGGCCGCTTGACGCGCGTCAGAGCGGCGGCACGTTCCCCGAGCTGATCGATCGAATGGCGAACGAGCTGGGCTGGGCGGCGATGACGTTCAACTTTCGCGGGTGCGGTAATAGTGCGGGCGATTTCTCACTGCAGGGCTGGGTCGATGATCTGCGCGCTGCGATCGACAACCTCATCGACGAGACCGCGCCAACGGGAATCTGGCTGGTGGGCACGAACACGGGCGGCTCCGTCGTGACCTGCGTTGCCGCGGACGATCCGCGCGTGCGCGGCGCCGCGCTCCTGAGCCCGCGCGCCGACTTCGACGACTGGGCGGCCCAGCCGCGGCGGTTCCTCGAGCATGCTCGCGACATCGGCGCGGTTCGCACGCCGAGCTTTCCACCATCGTTCGACGAATGGGCTCGCGAGCTCCGTAGGTTCCGGCCGGTCGACGCGGCGCGTCGGCTGGCTCCTCGTCCTCTGCTGGTGATGCATGGTGATGACGACGACAGCGTGCCGACCGTTGACGCCCGCCAGTTGGCCGAAGCCCACGGTGCCGCCGAACTGCGATTGATCCCCGGTGCCGGCCACCGTCTGCGGCTCGATCCGCGCGCAATCGCCGTGTTGCTCGGGTGGCTCGACCGTCAACGTCAGGGAGACGGCGACTCGTCGTAGCCGTCGAGGTGCGTGCTGTGCCAGTTCCACGCCGAAACCACGATGTCGTCGAGGCCGTGCTGGGGGTGCCAGTCGAGCACCCGCGCCGCCAGTGTGGGATCGGCGAAGATGGCCACCGGGTCGCCGGCGCGGCGCGGCGCCGCTTGCCACGGCACCGATCGACCGGTCAGGCGCTCGGTCGTGGCAATCACTTCCATGACGCTGCTTCCGCTGCCTGTACCGACGTTGAGCGCCGTCGACCGGCCGCCGGCCGCGAGGTAGTCGAGCGCTTTCACATGCGCGTCGGCCAGGTCGTCGACGTGGATGTAGTCGCGGATGCACGTGCCATCCGGAGTGTTGTAGTCATTGCCGAACACTTGAACGGCTGGGTGCTTGCCGAGCGTCGCTTTCATCACGAGCGGGATGAGGTTCAACGACTGACGCCAGTCCTCGCCGATGCGGCTGTCGGCGCTTGCACCCGCGGCGTTGAAGTATCGCAGGCTGACCGAACGCAGCCCGTGGGTGATGCCGTACCAGTGAAGGATCCGCTCGGTCATCGCTTTCGATTCGGCGTAGATGCTCTGGGGTTGGATCGGCGCATCCTCGGTGACCGGGACGACCAACGGCGTGCCGTACACCGAGCACGACGACGAGAAGACGATGTCGTTGACGCCTGCCGTCAGCATCGCCTCGGCGAGCTTCACCGTGCCGGTCACGTTGTTGAGCCAATAGCGCGCCGGCTGTTCCATCGATTCGCCCACGCTCTTGTACGCTGCGAAGTGCACGACCTGGGTGATGCCGCGGCGAGTACAGAGCTCGACGACCAGGTCGAGGTCGGCAATGTTGCCTTCGACCAGTTCCGCCTCGATCACTGCGTTGCGATTGCCGTACTCCATCGAATCGAGCACGACCACTTCGTGGCCGAGGGCAGTGAGCCTGCGCACGGTGTGCGAACCGATGTATCCCGCACCACCGGTGACCAACACGCTCATCGAATGTTCTCCGCGGTGCGGAACCAGTCGATCATTCGTTTCAATCCCTCTTCCAACTCGATCACAGGCTTCCATCCGTAGGCGTTGCTGATCAGGCCGATGTCGGGCCGGCGTTGCGCCGGGTCGCCTTCGCGTTCGGGCGGCAGCGGAACGCTGATGATCTCGCTCTTGGAGTCGGTCAATCCCACGATCAGGTCGGCGAGCTGGTGGATCGTGAACTCGTTCGGATTGCCGACGTTGATCGGGCCCGTGAGGTGGCCGTCGAGCACGGCCACCAATCCGATGATCTCGTCGGAGACGTGACAGAAGCTGCGCGTCTGCGATCCGTCGCCGTGCAAGGTGATGGGATCGCCGCGCAACGCCTGCACGACGAGCGTGTTGACCACCCGACCGTCCTCAGGGCGCATTCGTTCGCCGTAGGTGTTGAAGATCCGGGCGATGCGTACGTCGAGCCCGTGAACGCGGTGGTAGGCCATGGTGATGGCTTCGCTGAATCGCTTGGCCTCGTCGTAGCAACTGCGTGGACCGATCGAGCTGACGTTGCCCCAGTAGGTCTCCGGCTGCGGATGAACCAACGGGTCGCCGTACACCTCGCT
>JBDTWJ010000011.1:0-42224 GCA_040006755.1 Ilumatobacteraceae bacterium
GCGGATCGATCACCAGACCCGTGAGGTCGACCGACTTGCGCACGACCTGCTTGTGCACCTGGCTCTCCGACGGCACGGCGACGACGGCGTCGGCCAGAATCGTGGCCGCACAACCGAGGCGGCGACCTTCGCGCAGTGGCCGACGTGCGTTGCCCTTCGTCTCGTAGTCGACCTCGACCGACGACCAATCCGACAATGCTGTGGCCTTGCTGTCTATCGCCCATTTGGCGAATGATCCTGTCGACGGCTCGATCTGGCAGCGACCGCAGATGCCACGGCCGCCGCATACCGAATCGAGATCGACCCCGAGCTGGCGCGCCGCGGTCAACACCGTCGTACCGGTGTCGACTTGGCCGGTCAAGCCGGAAGGAGTGAAGACGATCCGCGGCACGGGCCTACGCGCTACGTCGGCGACGGCGGCTGTCGCGCTCGTCGGATGCCGCGGTTGGATCGCGGTTGGCACGGATCCATGCCGCGCAATCCTTGTCTTGTCCTGCCAGCACGTCGGCAGCCATGACGGCCGCCTTCACCTCGGGGTGCATCGGATTCATGATGGCCGACGTCATGCCGGCGCCGATGGCCATAGCGAGGAACGTGCCGGTGACTTGATGACGGTTCGGCAGGCCGAAGCTGACGTTCGAGGCGCCGCAGATGGTGTTGACCTTCAGTTCGCCGCGCAGACGCCCGATCAGTTGGAATGCATGCTGCCCCGCTTGCCCGAGGGCGCCAATCGGCATCACCAGCGGATCGACGATCACGTCGGAGGCTGGAATCCCGAAGTCGGCGGCGCGTTGGACGATCCGCTTGGCGACCTCGAAGCGCACGTCGGGATCCATCGAGATGCCGGTCTCGTCATTGGAGATCGCCACGACCGCGGCGCCGTACTTGGCGACCAACGGCATCACTCGCTCGAGCACTTCCTCCTCACCCGTGACGGAGTTGACCAGCGGCTTGCCCTGGTAGACCGCGAGGCCTGCCTCGAGCGCGGCGATGATCGACGAGTCGATCGACAGCGGTACGTCGGTGATCGACTGCACGAGCGTGACGGCTCGTGCCAACATCGCCGGCTCGTCGGCGAGCGGGATGCCGGCGTTGACGTCGAGCATGTGCGCACCGGCAGCGACTTGGGCGAGCGCATCGACTTCGACACGGCTGAAGTCGCCGTTCTTCATCTCCTCGGCCAGCAGCTTGCGGCCCGTCGGGTTGATCTTCTCGCCGATCATCACGAAGGGGCGTTCAAAGCCGATCACCACTTCACGTGTGGCTGAGCTGACAACGGTGTCGGTCACGGGTTCTCCTGTTGGTCCAATTTGTTCTGTTCATCCAGTTGGTTTTGGGCGTCTTGCGCGTCTTCTTCTTCGTCGAGCTCTTCGAGCGCGGCGAGGATGTCGCGATCGATGACTTCGGTGTTCACCACGTCGGCCTCCCAGCCGCCGTAATAGGCGAGCAGGCCGAGTCGATCGCGGCGGTATTCGCGGTCGATGGCATCGGCTGCTGACTGCGCCTCTGCGGCAAGGTCACCAGCGATTGGCCGGCTTTCGCGGCGCCACTGGGCAACTTCTTCGTCGGCCGTGTAGATCTTGGCCTTGCGCTTGGCGCGATCGATGGCCCGCTGAAACTTTCCGCCGAGCACGACCTGGTGACGATCGCGGCCCTCCTGCGCGTTGACCTGCGCGGGGATGTCGCGCCAGTAGATGACGATCAGTTCGCGATTGCCACGACCAGGGCGGGCCATCATGCCACGCGCCGCGATAGAGAGATGGCGACGCCCTCGGAGACCGCCCGGGTGAACGGCTCCATGCCGACATGTCGGTGTTCGAACTCCAGACCGAGGCGTTCGGCGGCGACTCGGCCCATGGCGATGAGCGCCTCGCTGTTGGTTTGGGAGATCAGCACGACTCGGCGGTAGTTGCCGAAGTACATGTCGCGCAACTGCGGGTGCCGATCGAGACCGAGGCCTTGCCACAACAACGCGTCGAAGTGCTTGGCGAGGAAGTCGGTCAGGAAGAATGTGCCGAGTTCTTCTTCGTGCATCGCCGCGAACTGCTCGGCGCCGCTGAAGAACTCGTAGCAGTGCGACCCGGGCAGACGTGTCGCCTCGGGATGTCGTTCCAGCAACGCGTCGAGCGCGCCGCCGGTGCCGCAGTCGGCGTAGGCGATGAACACGTTGCGGCCCTGCGCAACAGCCTGATCGAGCAATGGCTCGAGCTCTGGAACGATGCGTTCCGGCCGATTGTGGAGGTTGGCCGGCAGATAGTTGATGTCGACCGCGTCGGCGAGGCCCTGGGCCGTCAAGACCGCGCGCAGCTCTGATGCAAGTGCTCCACAGGCGATGACGAGCGGCGCGACGGTCATGCCATGATCCGAAGGTTCAGGCCACCGACGGGCCGGGAGGCTCGGCCTTCAATCGGTTACGGCGGGCTTGGACCAACGACTTTGCGGTCTCGGCGGCCACCGCCGCGTCGCGGCAGTAGGCGTCGGCGCCGACGGCCTGACCGAATTCTTCGTTCAGTGGAGCCCCGCCGACCAGCACCAAGTACTTGTCGCGCAAGCCCTTTTCGATCAACGTGTCGACGACGACCTTCATGTACGGCATGGTCGTGGTCAGGAGGGCCGACATGCCCAAGATGTCGGGCTGATGCAGTTCGAGTGCGGCCAGGAACTTGTCGACGTCGGTGTTGATGCCAAGGTCGATCACTTCGAACCCAGCGCCCTCGAGCATCATCGCGGTGAGGTTCTTACCGATGTCGTGAATGTCGCCCTTCACGGTGCCGACGACGACCTTGCCGACGGACTCCGCACCGGTCTCGGCGAGCAACGGACGCAGCACGGCCATGCCTGCCTTCATGGCGTTAGCGGCCAGTAGCACCTCCGGCACGAACAAGATGCCGTCGCGGAAGTCGATCCCGACGATGCGCATGCCCTCGACGAGGGCGTCACTGAGGACCTTGTCGGGGCCCCAGCCGCGGTCGAGCAGGATGGTCGTGCCCTCGAGAATTTCGTCGGCGAGACCGTCGTACAGATCGTCGTGCATCTGAGCAACGAGGTCCTCGTTGCTCAGCGTGGCGAGATCGAGATCGTCTTGTTCACTCATTGAGATCGGCTCCGTCTTCGCTACCAATTGTTCCACGATGCAGAATCAACCCGTATCGTGGAACAGCGTAGCATACGCAGGAATTATTCGTCCATTGAGGTCGAACGACTTTTGCCGATACAGAGTGCAGGGACGAAAGTCGAATTAGTATCTGCCCCTGACAGACAGGGCTCAAGAACGGAGTTGCGGTGAGCGTGCGGGCACAACAGAGCCATCGGATCGAGTGGTTGACACTCGGCCTGTTCGCCGGTTTCTATGCCGCGTGGCTCGTTGTGGTCCTCGCAAATCGCTCTCTGCCGTGGCCCGTAACGGTGGCAATCCTTGCGCTGCTGGGCGGCTTCTACATGTCGCTGCAGCACGAGGCCCTGCACGGTCACCCCACCGGGTGGCGCGGCCTCAACACCACATTGGCGTTCGCGCCGCTCTCGCTGTGGTTGCCGTACCTCGGTTACCGGTCGAGCCACATGGTTCATCACCACACCGATATCACCGATCCCCAGTTCGATCCTGAATCCTTCTACCTCAGGCCTGTTGATTGGTCATCGGCCGGTGTCGCCAAGCGGGCCTACATCCTCGTCACCCGCACCATGATCGGCCGGCTCACCCTTGGATCGGTTCACAGCATCTGCCGGTACCTGTGGCGCGAGTTACGTACCATCACCTCCAGTCGTGCGACGGCCCGTCGGTGGGCGGCGCACCTCGTCGCCTCCGCATTGCTGGGCTGGTGGCTGTTCGCCATCGTCGAGATCCCTGTCTGGGAGTACCTCCTGGGATTCGTGGTCTTGGGCCAGTCGTTCACGCTGTTGCGGTCGTTCGTCGAGCACTGTGCGGTCGCTGAAGGGACCAGGTCCGCGGTCGTCAAAGCAGGCCCGGTGATGTCGCTGATGTACCTCAACAACAACCTTCATCACACGCATCACGCTGAGCCATCGACACCTTGGTACGCGTTGCCCGAACTGCATCGCCGGATGGAAGCCGACCAGCTCGCCGCCGAGGGCGCCGGCCTCTATCGCCGTGGCTACCTCGAGGTGGCCAAGCGAAACTTCGCGCGGCCCTTCTGCCAACCCGACCATCCGCTGTCGCCGGGTGCACGCCCGTTCGGCGCGCGAGGTCTTCGATGACCATCGCCTCACTGGCGATGTATCCGTTTCCCCAACTTCAACCCGCATACGACGAGCTGTGGGACCACGTGCGTGCTCGGTTGCCGTTGGAGGCGCCGTCGTTGGATTGGGGTCTCGACCCCGACCTGGCGTGCCGCCGAGACGATCTCCTGCTCGGCCAGACCTGTGGTTGGCCGCTGGTGAAGTATTTGGTCGAGACGGTCCGGGTGGTCGGCACGTTCGATTGCCACGTGCCCGACGCGGTCGATGGCACATACCGCTCGGTGCTCGTCAGCAGCGTCGACGACTCGCTGCCAAACATTCTGCAACACTCCGATCTGCGTGTGGCAGCCAACAGCGTCGACAGCCTCAGCGGCTGGATCAGCATGCAGACGGTTGCCGCGGCGCACGGCGTCGAACTGAAAGATGTCCTGTGGACGGGATCGCACGCTGCCAGCATCGAGGCGGTTCGCAACGGTCGTTGTCGGCTCGCCTCGATCGACGCGGTCTCATGGGTACATCTGGGTGGGCATGGATTGACGGTCGTCGGTAGTGGCCCGCGCACTCCATGCCTGCCGCTCGTGACGGCGGCGTCGTCATCCGACGCCTTACTGGGCCAGCTGCGCGCTGGGTTGTCTGCGGCCGTCGGTGATCCTGCGTTGGCCGACGTCTGCGACACCTTGAAGATTCGTGCATTCGTCGAGCGAGATCTGGCCAACTACGAGGGACTTTCGGAGTCACTGCAACTATGGTGAGCCGTCGTGGCGCGCACTGCGGATCCGCAACTCAAACGGGAGCTGCTCGACCGTGTAGTCGCGTACCTCGCTAATCGGGGGCTCGCCCAAACGACACTGCGACCGATGGCGGCGGACCTCGGTGTCAGCATCAATCGCCTGATGCACCACTTCGGGTCGAAGGACGAGCTCATCACAGCTGCCTTGGCCCGGGCCATTGACCAACAGATCGAGGTCCAACGCAAATGGGTGCAGCGCTCTCCGAAGTTGACGCAAGTGGAGTTGTATCGACGCTGGTGGAAGTGGCTGTGTGCTTCGCCACAGAACCTCGCGCTGGTACGGCTCAACTACGAAGCAGCGACCCTCGAGCCGTCTGTCACTGGTCTTGCCGGCGATGTGCGCGCCGACCAGATCGGCGTGTGGCGTCACGACGTCGAGCAGCGACTGGTGTCGGAGGGCCTGAAGCCGGAGCGCGCTGCGCTGCAGGCGTCCCTGATCAAGGCAACATTTACGGGCTTGGTGATGGACCTCTTCGCGACCGGCGACATACGCCGGCTGACGAAGGCGCTCGACTCGTGGCTCGCGAGGTTGGGAGCAGATCTCGCTGTGCGCGACACCGATGAAGCCCTGCTTCAGCCTCGAACACTGCGATAGCAGAACCGGAGCCGACTCGTCGCCGCGCTCCGCGCGGGTGTGGCCACACCCGTTCGGGTGATTTTGAGACCCATCGCAGATAACCCGCGTCGTGCCTGCAAGACGTCATTTCGAAATCCCCCCTTGCGCAAACCACTTGTGATAGTGGAGAATGACGTCTGTGTAATTACAGGAGCGTGATCACGCTCCGAGAAGTAGGGGCCACACGGCAGGAGGCCAGAGCAATGCAGGATCACATGGACCGGGACCACACAGATACAGACGGGCGCAGTTGGCAGGACGAGGCCAACTGCTTGGGAGTTGATCCCGACCTGTTCTTCCCCGAGCGCGGCGCGTCAACTCGCGAAGCAAAGGAAGTTTGCAGAGGGTGCGTCGTTCGCCTCGACTGCCTCGAGTACGCGTTGGTCAATGGCGAGAAGTTCGGCATCTGGGGAGGGCTGTCGGAGCGCGAGCGCCGTCGCCTGCGCCGCCAGCGCGCCCAGGCCGGGCGCCGCACATCGGCCTGAGACGGCCGCATGCCGCTCGCAGCACAGCGGTGGTAGCGTGATCCCATGTTCGCTTTCCTGGATCCGCCAGAGATAATTCTCATTCTCGTCGTCGTCTTGGTGTTGTTCGGCGGCGCTCAACTGCCGAAGCTCGCCAAGAACCTCGGCAAGGCACAGAAGGAATTCAAAGAGGGGCTCTCCGAGGGTCAAAAGACCAGCGATGTCAAGCCCGCCGACAAGCCCGTTGACGACTCGACTTCCTGAATTCCGACAACTTTTTTCTCGAGATCGGCGCCGGTAGCTTCGCAGCTCCGGCGTCGTTTTTCGTCTGCTAGTTGGCGGCTACTCGGCGACGCTTGAGAATGCGACGACGCTCACGCTCGCTGCAGCCACCCCAGACGCCGTGTTCGATCCGCTCTTGCAAGGCGTACTCCAGGCACATGCTGGCAACCGGACAGTCGGTGCAGATCTTGCGAGCACGGTCGACACCGACGCCGTCACTGGGAAAGAACACTGCCGGCGGGTAGTTGCGGCAGTTTCCATCGGCCATCCAGGCCGTAACAGTGTCCACCTCGGCGGTGATTTCGGTACGGTGCATCGTGTCTCCTTCTCGACCGCGACACATCGCAGTCTAGTGGTGCGCCCGACCAAGCCCAGAGTGACTCCGGTCGCCGCAACACTTCGCTTGGTAGGTGTAGACGTCTCGCGAAGTGGTTTGGTTCCCGTTGAAGTGGAACTTTATACCACCCTTACCCGGTGATAGCCAGGCGCCCCCGGCGATACACTCGTCGCCCTGTGGGCCGCTGCCTTGGCCCTGAGAATTGGTGCAGGAGACAAACCCCATGACCGACATCGTCAACGAGCCGCCACGAGCTCATGTGCGCATCGTGTATCTCGGCCCGGTGTCGCCGCATTGGGAGTTGTACAGCGACTACGGCGACCGCACGGTGCTCGAGGAGTTCCGCACGCGCGTCATGGCACGGCTGGTGTTGTTGCCCCGCGACGACCCGCAGTTCCGCCGCAACCGCGAGCGGATCGTCCGCGATGCCGAGCGTGAACGGATCTCGCTGGAGTGGGACCTCGGCATTCCAGAAGGCGACTGACCGGGTCGGTCGCAGATGTCGGACCGGCTACTCAACAGGGAGCTGAGCTGGCTCGACTTCAATCGGCGCGTGCTGGCCCTGGCCCACGAACCCGGCATCCCGCTACTCGAACGCCTGAAGTTCGTTGCGATCTGCTCGTCGAACCTCGACGAGTTCTTCCAGGTTCGTATCTCGGCTTTGAAAGATCAGGTCGCCGCCGGCGTCGCCGGCACTTCGACGGGAGGGCTGACTCCTAGTCAGCAGCTCGCCGCGATCGGCCCGAACGTCGAAGCATTCGTCATCGATCAAGAGAAGGTTCTCCTCGACGTACTCGTTCCCGAACTTGCCAACATCGGCATCAAGATCGTCAGCTGGGACGACCTCGGTGACGCGGACCGAACGTTTCTGATCGACGTCTTCCAGCAACGAATCTTTCCGGTTCTGACGCCGCTCGCTGTCGACCCTGCCCATCCGTTCCCGTACATCTCCAACCTCGCGCTCAGCTTGGCGGCGATGGTCAGCGATCCCGACACCGGCGAACGACGATTCGCGAGGGTGAAGGTCCCCACGGTCTTCCCGCGCCTCGTCGCACTTCCTGATGGCATTCGGTTCCTCCCCGCTGAACAGCTCATCGCGGCCCAACTGCACAGCCTGTTCACGGGAATGGTCGTGGAGGAGCACGCAGTGTTCCGGGTCACTCGCAACGTCGACCTGACGTTGGAAGACGAAGACGCCGACGACCTGCTGGCCGCCGTCGAGATGGAGCTGCGCCGCCGGCGCTTCGGCCGGGCTGTGCGTGTGGAGGTGCAGGCGGGCATCAGCTCGGAGATGCTCGAGCTGTTGCTCCGTGAGTTGGACCTCACTGCCGAAGATGTCACAGCGCATCGCGCCCCGCTCGACCTCACCTGTCTGTGGCAGTTGCATGCGTTCGATCGGCCCGACCTGAAGGACTGGCCGTGGCCGCCGGTTACAGCGGGGCGAATCGCAGCCGCCGAGGAATCCGATCGCAGCATCTTCTCGGTCATCCGCGAGCGACCCCTGATGGCTCACCACCCCTACGAGAGCTTCGCCAGCAGCATCGAGTCGTTCATCTCCCAGGCAGCAGACGACCCGCGGGTGCAGAGCATCAAGATGACGATGTATCGCGCAGGCGGCGACAGCCCGATCGCCCGCAGCTTGATTCGCGCGGCCGAACGCGGGGTGCAGGTTGCCGTGTTGGTTGAGCTCAAGGCGCGGTTCGACGAGGCAACCAATGTCACTTGGGCAAAAGCGCTCGAACGCGCCGGCGTGCATGTCGTCTACGGATTTGTCGGATTGAAGACCCATGCCAAGTGTGTGCTGGTGGTGCGCGCCGACGACGACGGGTTGCGCCGCTACTGCCACATCGGTACGGGCAACTACAACTCTCGTACGGCCCGCCTCTACGAAGACGTCGGGATCCTCACGTGTGATCCGCCGGTCGGCGACGACGTGGCTCAACTGTTCAACCACCTCACCGGTTACAGCCGGGCCCACGACTACTACTCGCTGCTGGTTGCCCCTCGCGATCTTCGTGATCAGCTCCTCGATCTCATCGAGCACGAGGCCGCCCTCGGAAGCGAAGGTCGCATCTCGGCCAAGCTCAACTCGTTGGGTGATCCCGAACTGGTCGAGGCGTTGTACGCGGCCAGCAACGCTGGCGTGCAGATCGATCTCGCCATCCGCGGCATCTGCTGTCTGCGTCCGGGCGTGCCGGGCCTCAGTGAGAACATCCGCGTGCGCTCGATCCTCGGTCGATACCTCGAGCATTCGCGCATCATCCGCTTCGCCCATGGCGACGAGGGCGAGCCCCTGTTCCTCATCGGTTCGGCCGACTGGATGCCTCGCAACCTCGATCGGCGCATCGAGGTGCTGGTGCCGGTGACCCACCCGAAGCACCAGGCCTGGCTGGACCACGTCTTCGCTATTCAGCTCGCCGACGACATGGTGCGCTGGGAGATGGACGGCAATGGTTCATGGCAGCGCCGCGGTCCTGAGTTGTTCTCGCAGGGCGACGCGCAGGAACGCTTCTACCACTGGGTCTCCGATCGTCAGAAGCGGTGATTCGTCGCCCGTTTGCCCCCTGTTCACACGCCGTTCATCCTGCCTCCGGCCTGGCGACACCTGGAATCTCTACGGTTGTTGATAGATGTCGCTCAGTCCCTTTCCAAGTACCGTTTCTGGCGATGAGTTCAGCGACATCGCGGAGCACACGGTGACTGCGTTGCAGAATCAAAGCTTCCACCAGTCGACGGGTGTTGCCGCCGCTACTGCAGAGCTCTTCGAAACTCGCCAGCTGAGCGTGTTCTACGGCGACTTCTGCGCAGTTCGCGACGTCGACCTGCGGATCAAGCAGCACGAGATCACGGCGTTCATCGGGCCATCGGGCTGCGGCAAGACCACCGTCCTGCGCTGTTTCAACCGCATGAACGACCTCATCGACGGGGCTCGGGTCGAAGGCACCGTCAGCTACCACGGAGTCGATCTCTACGACCCCGCTGTCAACGCCGTCGAGGTCCGTCGGCGTATCGGGATGGTGTTCCAAAAGGCCAATCCGTTCCCGAAGAGCATCTACGCCAACGTCGCGTATGGTCCACGCCTGCAAGGCAACAAGAACAGGGCCGAGCTCGACACCATCGTCGAGCGTTCGCTGCGTGGTGCGGCGCTGTGGGACGAGGTGAAGGATCGGCTGAAGACTTCCGGACTCGGGCTGTCAGGTGGCCAGCAGCAGCGCCTGTGCATCGCCAGGGCAATCGCCGTCGAGCCCGATGTGATCCTGATGGACGAGCCGTGCTCTGCACTCGACCCCATCGCTACTGCCCGCATCGAAGAACTGATGCAGGAGATGAAGGAGCAGTACACGATCGTCATCGTGACCCACAACATGCAACAAGCCGCGCGCGTCAGCGATCGAGTTGCGTTCTTCACGACCGAGGTCAGCGAGACAGGCGATCAGCGCACTGGCGTGATGGTGGAATTCGGGCGAACCGCGAAGATCTTCTCCACCCCCAGCGACCGGCGCACCGAGCGCTATGTGACCGGGCGGTTCGGCTGATGGACGAGCTCCGCAAGGGATTCCACAATGACCTCGATCACGCCCGCGCCGAACTGGTGCGGCTGGCCGCATCCGTGACCGAGGCCATCCCGCGTGCGACTGCAGTGCTGCTCGACGGCGACCTCGAGGGCGCCGACTACCTCATTCAGAGCGACGACGAGATCGACGCTCGTTCGCTCGATCTCGAGGAGCACTGCTACCGAATTCTTGCGCTGCAGGCTCCCGTCGCCAGCGACCTTCGCCAGGTCGTTGCCCTCCTGAAGATGATCGCCGACGTCGAACGATCGCATGACCTGGTGGTAAACATCTGCAAGGCGGCGCGTCGGATCTACGGTCACGATCTCGATCCGAAACTGCGCGGCATCATTTCGCGGATGGGCGAGCAGGCGCAGCAGCTGTACACCGCGGCGATCGAATCGTTCGTCGAGAACGACGCCGCCAAGGCAGCGGCTATCGACGACATGGATTCGTATCTCGATGGGCTGCAGAAGCAGTTCGTGCAGGCGATCTTCGAAAGCCACGCGGCAGGCCGCATCGATCTGCAGGTGGCGGTGCAACTGGCGGTCGTCGCCCGCTTCTACGAGCGGATCGGTGATCATGCGGTCAACGTCGGCGAGCGTGTGCGCTTCGTGGTCACCGGTTGGATGCCCGAGCACTCAGGCGCTCAGCGATTTCGGGTCCGCAATGACACCGGCGAGTTACCCCGGGTGCCCGATATCGCGGACGGTGAAACCGCGCCGTGATGACGTTTCGTCGTCGCCGATCGCCGACGGTCGTACCTGAGGTTGATGGCACACCCGACCAGCTCGCTCAATCCGAGGCCGAGGTTCTCCAGCTCCGTCGGGCGCTCGATGCACTGCCGATAGGGGTCGTGCTCGCTGATCCGAGTGGGCGTACCACGGTCGAGAACGTCGCGGCGCGCAGCTACCACGGTCATGCCGCGGTGCTGGTGGAGGAGGCGACCGAGCGCCAAGTGCGCCGCGCGATTCGCGGGGATTCGAGTGCGCAGAACGTCGAGTTCATCGGACCACCGTTGACGGTGCTGACAGTGCAGGCGATCCCGCTTGAAGACGGTGGGGCGCTGGTCACCATCGACGATGTGAGCGAACGTGCGCGACTCGATGCTGTTCGCACGGACTTCGTGGCCAACATCAGCCACGAGTTGAAGACTCCGGTCGGTGCACTCGCGGTGCTCGCGGAGGCCTTGGCCGACATCGAGGATCCGGCAGCTGCGCGCCGACTCGCCGACAAGATGGTCGGCGAAGCCCACCGAGCGGCGCGCACGATCGACGATCTGCTGGAGTTGTCGCGGACCGAGCTCGGTGGCGCGGCGGCGAAGGATCTCGTTTCGGTTGCCCGTGTGATCGACGACGCCATCCTCAGGGCGCTCGCCGCAGCCGAGCAGCACTCAGTCAACGTCAACACCAACAAGGATCCCGCCGACCTCCATGTGGTCGGAAATCATTGGCAACTTGTGTCGGCGGTGGCCAATCTGCTCGAGAACGCGGTCAAGTACAGCGATGCGGGTTCGCAGGTGACCGTCGAGTCACGACGCGAGAACGATTGGGTCGAGCTTGTCGTCAGCGACACGGGCGTCGGGATCCCGCCGCGCGACATCGATCGGATCTTCGAACGCTTCTATCGAGTCGATAGAGCTCGCAGTCGCGACACCGGAGGCACGGGCCTCGGTCTGTCGATCGTTCGTCACGTCGCCACGAACCACTCGGGCGAGGTCACTGTTCATTCCAGAGAGGGCGAGGGATCAGTGTTCACGATCCGAATTCCTACGGGGGACTCATGACGACGCAACCCGTTGTGCTCGTCGTCGAAGATGAGCCGAGTTTTGTCGAGGCCCTGACCATTGGCTTGACCCGCGAGGGGTTTCGGGTCGTGTCCGTCACCGACGGACTCGAGGCGGTGCAACGGTTCGATGACGTGCAGCCCGACATCGTTCTGCTCGATGTGATGTTGCCACGGATCAGTGGCATCGACGTGTGTCGTCAGTTGCGCAAGCGCAGCGCAGTGCCGATCATCATGGTCACAGCGAAGGGTGCCGAGATCGACACCGTCGTCGGCCTCGAGGTCGGCGCCGACGATTACATCACCAAGCCGTACCGCATGCGTGAGGTCGTCGCCCGAATGCGCGCCGTGCTGCGTCGCTCGCCGTCCGAGGCCGCTTCTGCGGCGAACCTGTCGCCCGGCTCGCTGTCGGTGGGCGACGTCATCCTGGATCCCGACGAGCATCGCGTGACGATTGATGGTGGCGACGTCTCGCTCCCGCTGAAGGAGTTCGAATTGTTGCATCTGTTGCTGGCAAATGCCGGACGCGTGCTTCCGAGGGAGACCCTGATCGACCGCGTGTGGGGGAGCGACTACGTCGGCGACACCAAGACGCTCGACGTTCACATCAAGCGACTGCGCGCCAAGGTTGAACCGAATCCAACCAATCCGCAGCGGATCATCACCTACCGCGGCCTCGGCTACAAGTTCGCCAAGGACTAGCAAGCACTCGGGAGGACCGGGCCGGCTCTACCATGCGACCGTGTCAACCGGCCGGCGCCCAGTCTCGTCAACCCCGCGCGGTGGCATGACGTTGTCGCCGTTCAGACGGCTGGCCAGAACACACGCGATGATGACAGCGGGCGACGTCGCAATGGTGGTGTCCCTGGCCGGATCACTGTTCTTCTCGATCAGTCCCGACGCGGCTCGCAGCAAGGTGCTGCTCTACCTCCTCGTCAGCTTCGCGCCCTTCGCGGCCGTCGCCCCAATGATCGGTCCGTTGATCGACAAGGCGCCGGGCGGTCGGCGATTGATCATCCAGCTCACCGCCGTCGGCAGGGCGTTGTTGTTCGCCGTGATGATCTTTCACCTCGACGACCTGTTGCTGTTCCCGCTGTCGTTCGGCGTGATGATCCTGCAGAAGACGTACGGAGTGTCGCGGTCGTCGCTGATCCCGACCGTCGTCAATAGCAAGACCGAGCTCGTCGAAGCCAACTCGAAGCTCGGCCTCATCTCGGGCGCCGTCGGCGCACTCGCCGCCGCACCCGCAGGTGCCCTGGCGGCGATCTCGCCGAAGTTGTCGCTGATGTTCGGGATCGTGATGTTCGCAATCGCGGCGATCGCGGCATCGAAACTGCCGAAGGGTGCGGTCGCGTCGTCGCCGCGGCCCGCCGAACGGATGGAACTGCGCAATGCGTCGCTGCGCTCGGCAGCGGTTGCGATGAGCATGATCCGTGCGGTTATCGGCTTCTTGTTCTTCGAGTTGCTCTTCTGGCTGCGCGAGAACCACTACAGCAACGTATGGATCGGCGCGGTGATCGGAGCGTCGACGGTTGGTCTGATGATTGGCAATGGCCTTGCGTCGCCGTTGCGCAGTCGGTTGCGCGAGGAGTTGATGTTGACCAGCGCGATCGTCCTGATCGCAGTGACGGGCATCGGCGCGGCGTTGTTCGGCGGGGTCGGCGCAGCGATCACACTGGCGGCGGTCGCCAACATGGCCTCTGGCATCGGTCGCATGGCATTCGACTCGATCGTTCAACGTGACGCTCCCGATGCCAACCAAGGCCGGGCGTTCGCCAAGTTCGAGACGCGCTTCCAACTGTCGTGGGCGATGGCCGGCGTGCTCCCTGTGCTGTTCACGTTGCCCGGCCGTGCGGCGTTCTTGATGGTTGGGCTCGTCGGGGTCCTGGCCGTCGTCCTCTACATTCAGGCGTCGCGATCGCGATCACGATCGCGAGGCAGATCAACCGCAGCGATTCCTAGTCGGCGTCGAGGTCGAGGCGGGCGACCCACAACCCCGGTGCGTCGATCTCCGCCGGGGTCGGCAAGGCATTCGGACGGGCGAGAAGCACGCTGAGGCGAGGTTCGCCGACGCGATCGACGACACCGGCGACGAAGTTCTTGCCACGCTGCACCTGGTTGTGCGTGAGCCGCAAGCCCAGCAGACGCTCCGTGTACAGATCCTCCGCGCTGTGGTCGACGCGACGCCGCCTGACAGCTTCGGCGATGCGCAGGGCATCGCCGCCGATCACGCGCACCGACACTCCGTCGACCATGTAGTCGACGTAACCGATGATGGCGGCCGCAGCCGCGTCGAGCGAAGGCTCGAGCCGGCGCTGCTCCGCTGACTGCACCGCGCCGAGCAGCACTGCTGGATCACTGAGCACCTGTTGCATCGCCTGCATGGGATCCGCATCGTCGGTGTCGAGCGAGCTCAGTTTCTCGGCGATCGCTTCGGGGTCGGCTCGGAACGCGCCGACGTAGCGTCGAACGAGCGAGGCGAAATCCTCGCGCAACGATGCGATGGAAAACAAGGCATGACCGGTGAGCTCTTGGGCGAGCACCCACATGCGCATCTCATCCTCGGTGATGCTCCACTCTGCGGCGAAGCGATCGATGTTGCCGGGGAGCACCGTGAGACCAGGGGCCACTGTGAGCGGGGTGTCGTGCCTGGGAATGGGGAGGTCGTACTGACCGAAGGCGTGAGTCGCCATTCGACCGACCATTGAGCCCACCGCCATGCCCATCATCGACGGAGCCATCATCTTGCTGAGACCGGCCATCATCGCCATCATCGGGTCGGCATCGAACTCGTCGTCGTCGGATGGCGCCGCCGGCTGACCCAGCGAAGTCGCCAACTCGGTGAACAACGGACGGTAGGCCTCGAGGGTTCGCTGCGCCCACGCACCGGCAGTGACCGGAACGACGTCGGGCGACGGGCCGTCGAACCCGGTCAGGTCGCGGACGTGCAGTTCGGCGATCTTGGCCAACTCGCCGAACTTGATGCGCACAGCGGGATCGATGTTGACCTCGGTGGTGCCGCCCGTTGCGGCGAGGCCGGCGAACTGCCTGGCCGCGTCCCAGTTGAGCGGGCCCTGACCTGAGAGCGCACGTGCCAGATCGCCGAACATCGGGAGATTTTCGAACGGGTTCTCAGAACCTGGTCCGTCTGCCATAACGCGAGCCTACGGCCTATGTCGGCGCTAGCGTCCGTCGCTATGACCGTCGCCACGACGACAATCACCGTGTGGGTCAGCGACGGCTCGGATGGCCTGGGCCGTCGGGTTCTCGAGCGGCTCAATCGCAGTAGTCAGCTGATCGAGGGCCTCATCGGCGACAGCGACGTCGTGGTCTGGCTGGCGTCAGCCGACGCAGATGCCCGAGCACGCCGGCGTCAGAGTGCCACCGAGGGAGTCACCGCTGCTCTGGCCGAGGCCGCACATGCCCGGCACTTCGTCCTGGTCTCGTCGGCGATGGTGTATGGAGCATGGGCCAACAACCCGGTGCCGATCACCGAGGAAGCGGTGCTGCGGCCAGACGTGGAATTCGTCTATGCGCGGCAATTGGGTTCGGTCGAGCAACTCGCCGACGAGTGGCGCCTCGCCCAGCCCGGCCGCACCGTCACGGTCCTGCGGCCGGTTGTCGGCATGGCCGCCGATAGCACCGTTGGCCTGGCGGCTGCCCTGGCCGCCGGCATGGGGCAACGATTCGGTGAGGACGATCCGCCCGCGCAGTTCCTGCACCTCGACGACCTCTCCTCGGCCGTGGTGCTGGCCGCCGAGCAACGTCTCGACGGTGTGTACAACGTCGCGCCAGATGGCTGGGTTGCCGGTGAACGGGTTCGCGCGTTGGCGGGTGCGGTGCCGCGTCTCAAGTTGCCGGATCGCCTGACCGAGGTCATCGGCAACCTGCGCTGGAGGTTCCAACGTGGACCGATTCCGCCGGGGCTCCGCAGCTACACGCGTTGGCCGTGGCTCGTCGCCAACGACCGCCTGAAGTCGGAGGGCTGGGCGCCGACGGTCACCAACGAGCAGGCGTACGTCGAAGGAACCGAGGGGAAATGGTGGACGATGGTCACGCCGAAGCGGCGCCAGGAGATCGCGCTCGGCGCCCTCGCCGCGCTGCTCGTCGGTGTTGGCATTGTGACGTGGAGAGCGATACGGCGAGCGCAGCGCAATCGCGCTGCGCGACTTTCTGCGTAGTCACATTGACGGTGCGATGCCCAAGGTGACGTCGATGTCGGCCGACGTCTGTTCTCCGGCGTGGGTGACGGTCAACGCGACTACGTCGTCGGGGGCGTGCGCGGTGATCGCGGACTTCAACTGGTCGCGGTTGGCTACTGCCATTCCATCGACGGCGGTGATGACATCGCCGACCAAGACCCCGGCGGCCGCGGCGCCTTCAGGATCGACCTGATAGACGACGAGCGCACCCTGGCCGTCGAGCATCACCTTCACGCCCAACCATGCAGTCGCCTGTGCTGGCTTGGTGGTCGGCAATATGGAGCCGAGGTTGGCGACGCTGACGAATTCGAGGCCGGACGAACCGTGGGTGCAAATCCCCACGAGGAGCCCATCGGCGTTGACAACCGGGGCACCTTCGGGTGTGGATTCGCCCCAAGCATCGAGCGTGAGATGGCCGTCGGCATCGAGACCGACGTTGGCCTTCTTCGGCGTTGCGCTGACGACTGTTACCACGTCGCCGGGAGTGGGGGCCGGACCGACGCCGTACGACTTGGTCATTGTCGCCGCATCTGCTGAGAGGAAGGCCAGGCCCAGGTCGCGATCGACCATCAAGACAGTGGCGTCGTGCGGCTGGCCGTCGGCATCGTGCAGCGTGATGACGGACCGACCTTGGACCGCCCGGGCCGTTGTGATGATCAGAGAGTCACCGATGCCGACCGCAACAGGACCGGCCTCGACGGACTGCGCCATTTGCGTGACCTCGGTCGCCGGCGGCTCATCCGACGGAGCAGGCGTGGTCGTGGTTGCTTCCCCGGCTGGTTTCGGAGCGGTGCCGGATCCTGCTCTGAGCGTGGTGGTGGGCAGGCGCGCATCGATCGACGTGGCAACGAGTGTGCTGGGGCGAACGGTAACAACCGGATTGTGCACCTCGACGGCCGTGCTGTCGAGAACGGTGGGACCTGCCTGACCGCCGCTGCCGGTCGATGGCAGCATTGCCCACAACACCGCGAGCGACAACAGCCCACCGATCGCGCCCGTGGTCACGAGCAGTCCCCGACCGATGGCCAGTGGCGGCTCGGAATGGACCCAGACAGCGTTTCCCATCTCGGATGGATGACGCCATGTTCGCTCGTGTGCCGGCAATGGTGCAGGTGGGTACGCCCCCTCGCCAAACGCGTCGTCGTCAGGCTCACTCCGCTCCACGAGCCGGAGAGGTTAACCATCTCCAGAAGCCTGTGGGCATCGCCCTGCCCACTCCGGTGTCTGTTGGTGGACGGCAAGCTACGATTGCTAGTCGTGCAACCTCCGGCTAGCAGCAACTCGTGGCTCGGCCTGACCAGTGATCCGTTGCCGGTTGCCGCTGCGTACGAGTGGGCGGTGCTTCCGCAATGCGGTGCTGTCGTGTTGTTCAGCGGCACAGTCCGCGATCACGCAACCGACGCGCAGGGTGTGCGACGCGATCAGGTCGAGTCACTGACGTATGAGGCATACGAGTCTCAGGTGGTGCCGCGCTTCGAGACCATCGACGCCGAAGTGCGTCAGCGGTGGCCGGATACCGGCAGGGTGGTGCTCCTCCACCGCACGGGCAAATTGGCAGTCGGGGAGAGCTCTGTCATCGCCGTTGTCAGCGCTCCGCACCGTGCGCATGCCTTCGAGGCTGCCCGTTTTGCGATCGATGCGTTGAAGATCAGTGCACCGATCTGGAAGCACGAGGTGTGGAGCGATGGTGCCGACTGGGGTCTCGCTGCCGGCGCACCGGTCGACCCAGCCTCTGTACCGACCTCGTCGGGTCGGCGGAACGCATCGTGACAGTCATCATCGGCGTCGCCGCCCTTGTCCTGCTGCTCGTGATTGGTCTGATTGCGTACACGCGCCGTCCTCGTCAGGACGCGGGACTCACCAGTTTCCGCCGACACATCGACGCGCTGTCGCCCGAATCCCGTCGGGAAGTGATGGACCGCGTTCGTCCTTCCCAACACGACGACGACGCTTCCGACGAAGACAAACAGGAGCCGACGACTAGCTGATGGCGCGCGACCTAGCAATCGATCTCGGGACGGCGAACACGCTCGTCTACATGAAGGGCCGCGGCATCGTGCTCAACGAGCCGTCGGTCATCGCCCTCAACCGCCAAACCGGCGAGGTGTTGGCAACCGGCCGCGAGGCATGGCAGATGATCGGGCGCACGCCTGGGTACATCGTGGCGGTGCGTCCGCTGCGCGGTGGCGCGATCACCGACTTCGAGATCACCGAGCGAATGATCCGCCTGTTGTTGCAGCGCGTCGGAGTCAGTCGCTTCACGCGGCCGAAGGTCGTCATCTGCGTGCCGTCAGCCATCACCGAGGTCGAGCGCCGCGCGGTCACCGATGCGGCGCGTCGCGCTGGTGCAGCCGATGCTCAACTGATCGAGCAGCCGATGGCTGCAGCGATCGGAGCCGATCTGCCGATCGACGAGCCGGTCGGCAACATGGTCATCGACATCGGCGGTGGAACCAGTGAGACGGCAGTCATCAGCCTTGGCGGCATCGTCGCGCTCGAGGCAGTGCGGGTCGGCAGCTTCGACATCGACGCCGCAATCCAAGCGTACGTGCGTCGCGAGCACGGGATCGCGATCGGGGAGCGAACCGCAGAAGAGGTGAAGGTCGCCATCGGGTCCGCCGATCCGACCGACGACGAGAATCAAGCTGAAGTACGCGGTCGCGACCTGATGAGCGGCTTGCCGAAAACTGTCGTGTTGACGCCGGAGGAGATCCGACTGGCCATCGACGATGTCATCAGCAGCATCACAGCTTCCGTGGTGCGCTGCCTGTCGAAGGCGCCGCCGGAGCTTGCGCAGGACTTCCTCGTTCGCGGCATGTACCTCGTGGGTGGCGGTGGCCTGCTGCGCGGGTTGGCGCAGCGCATCGAACGCGAGACACAGGTGCCCGTGAAGATGTCGACGATGCCGCTCGAGGCAGTCGTCATGGGCGCCGGCCACTGCATCGAGCATTACGACGCGTTGAAGACGATGTTCATGGGCGCCCGCCGCTAAGTGCGAATCCGAGCCGATCTCACCGACGAAATTGTCGAAGGTCTTCGCCGAGTTCGGCAGGAGTTCAAGGTTCCGCCCGACTTTCCAGCCGAGGTTCTCGAAGCGGCCGAGCGCGCTGCCAGACGTGAGCCGACAGCGCACGTCGATCGAACTGACTGGCCGTTCGTCACGCTCGATCCGGCGACGGCGGCGGACCTCGACCAGGCATTCCACATCGAGATGGTCGATGGTGATGTGATGCTGCATTACGCCATCGCCGACGTGGCCTGGTTCGTCGACCCCGGCGATCCGCTCGACAGGGAAGCGTGGCAGCGAGGTATGACGCTGTATTTGCCCGACGGCAAGGTCGGCCTCTACCCGCCGGTACTGGCCGAGGGAGCGGCGAGCCTGTTGCCCGACGTGCCTCGGCCGGCGGTCGTCTTTCACGTGCGCGTCGACAACGATGGCTTGGCGACGCTCGATGGCGCAGAACGATCGTTGATCCAGAGCCAGGCGAAGCTCGCTTACGAGACGGTCAAGCCCGACCAACTCCCCGAGCCCTTTCGAGAACTGGCGCGACGCATCGCACATGCCGAGAACGTTCGCGGAGCCGTGCGCATCGATCCCCTCGAACAGGAGGTGCATGCGACCGGGAATGGTGGCTACGAGATCTCCTTCCGGCCGAGATTGAAATCGGAGGACGACAACGCGGCGATGTCGCTGTCCACCAACCTTGCGATCGCCGAAGCGCTCCTCGCTGCACATACCGGACTGTTCAGGGTCATGTCGGACCCCGACGAGCGCGCCGAGCGACGGCTTCGACACTCGGCCCGCGCCCTCGGCATCGAGTGGGCCGCCGATACCGATCTCAAGGACTTCGAGCGTTCGCTCAACAGCAAGGAGCCGAAGCCGGCAGCATTGCTGATGGCGATCAGGCGCGCAGGCGGTGGTGCCTCGTACGTGCCGTTGAAATCAGGGGAGCAACCGTGGCACTCCGCGGTAGCCGCCACGTATGTCCACGCCACAGCGCCGCTTCGGCGTCTCGCCGATCGGTATGTGGTGATGTCCGCGCTGGCTGTCGCCAACGACGAGCCGGTCCCCGAGTGGGTCGCGGCCGCGTTCCCGAAGCTTCCCGAGGTCATGCAACGCGCCGCAGAGAAGGCGAATCAGATCGAGCGGGCAGTCATCGAACTGGCCGAGGTGGCCTTGCTCAGCTCACAAACGCAACGCACCTTCACCGCCGTCGTCACCGATGTCGACGATCGCGGTGGACGTATCCAGCTGTGCGATCTGCCGGTGGTGTCGCGCATCCCCGCCGGTCACCTTGCGCCTGGCGACGACGTGCGGGTTCGGGTCGCCTCCACCGACATCCCGGGTCGCACAGCCAAGCTCGAACGGGTGGCCTGAGTCGGGTCCATCGGAGTGTTTGCCGACACCCCGGGTGGGCATCAAACACTCCGTCAGCATCCCAATCAGCCGGGTGTGATCGCGTAGACGGGGCCGTGAAGCGAGGCCACGAACAGCTCGCCGTCTGGACCCTCGGAGACGGCGGTGACAGTCGGGACCTCGCCGAGCAACACCTCGTTGGTGACGACAGTTCCCTCGATCTTCAGCGCTCGCACTTGATTCGCGCAGTAGTCGCCGTACACGTACCATCCGACCAGCGCCGGAATTGCGGCGCCGCGATACCGCACTCCGCCGCTGATGGCGCAACCGGCCGATCCGTGCTGATACTCGAAGATCGGATGTGTCGCACCGTCGGGCGACTGGTCTTCGTTGAAGCGATGGCTTCCCTCCCACGCGCTCCATCCGAAGTTGAGGCCGCGCCCTGCACCATCCGCGGCCCAGCCAACATCGACCTCCTCCCAATCGCCCTGGCCGACGTCGGCGATCCACAGATCACCCGTCAGGCGGTCGAAGCTGTATCGCCAGGGGTTGCGCAAGCCGATCGACCAGATCTCCGGTCGGGCGCCGTCGAGACCAACGTAGGGATTGTCGGGCGGAACCGTGTAGCCCCCGTCGGCAGTCGGTCGAGGGTCGATGCGCAGCATCTTGCCGAGCCATTCGGAGAGGTCCAACGCTCGACGGTCGGGGTCACCGCCGGACCCACCGTCGCCGGTGCCGATGTAGAGCATCTTGTCGGGACCGAACTGGAGATCCCCTCCGTTGTGATTGGAGTATGGCTGATCGAAGCGGAGGACTTCGCGTTGGCTGTTCGAGTCGAAGGTGCCGTCGGCGTTGATCGCGTATTCGTCGATCGTGGTGTCGCCGTCGTTGTTGGTGTAGTTGACGTATGCCTTCGAGCTATCGGGGCCGATCGCCAGACCCAGTAGCCCGCGCTCGCCGCCCGCCGAGGTGAGATCCGTCATGTCGAGCGCGACAGGACCGCGCTGGCCATTGTCCATGATGACGATTCGGCCGGTTTGTTCGACGATGTAGATCGTGCCGTCTGTCGGCCGCCACGACATTCCGACCGGCTGCTCGAAGTCGTCGGTCTGCACGAGTGATGTGACTGGATCACCGAGCGGAGTGGCGGGTGTTGACGCCGCGCCTGTCGCTGTATCGGCGGGCACAGCGGGTGTGGACGTCACGGTCGCAGTTCCCGTCGTGCCCGCCGGCTGCGCTGCCGTAGTGGATGCGCGAGAGCCGGATGATGACGGTCCGACGGTGCCGACGTCGGCGGGCGATGATTCGCTGGAACACGCAGCTGCGAGGAGCACCAGCGCGCCGAGCACGATTGAAGTCGCCTGCCGGGGTCTCATCGCAGACCCGTCCTTGCTGATCCCTCTTGAACGACCGTCACAGCGAGCCTTCCGTCGCTGGTGAAGATCGCCCCACCCGCCAAACCGCGCCCGGCACTGGTCGACAACGCCTTCTGGTCGTACAGCAGCCACTCGTCGGCGCTGAACGGGCGATGGAACCACATCGCATGATCGAGGCTGGCCATCTGCATACCTGGGCTGTCCCACGACAGACCGAACGGCAGCACGGTCGTGTCGAGCAGTGTCATGTCGCTTGCATACGTCACGATGCACGCGTGCAGGATGGGATCGTCGGCGAGCTTGCCGTCGGCGCGCATCCACACCCGCTGACCGTCCGCCGGGTTGTCATGACGGTTGAACGGATCGCGGTCGATGTAGCGAACGTCGATTGGTCGGGGCCGATCGAACCAGACACCCATCCGTTCCTTGTACGGCTCCATGCGCGTCTTGAAATCGGGAAGTGATTCGGGGGGCGGCACATCCGTCGGCATCTTGAGTTGATGATCTGCGCCGGCTTCGTGAACGTGAAAGCTGGCCTGCAGATTGAAGATGGCCTTGCCGTGCTGGATGGCCACGACGCGCCGCGTGGTGAAGCTGCGGCCGTCGCGGATCCGGTCGACCTCGTACAGGATGGGCACCAGGGGATCGCCGGGGCGCAGGAAGTACGCGTGCAGCGAGTGCACCTGCCGGCCGGGGTCGTCGATGGTACGAGTCGCGGCCACCAATGCCTGACCGGCAACCTGCCCTCCGAACACGCGCTGACGGCTTTCGCCGGGAGAGCGACCGCGGAAGATGTTGACCTCGATGGCTTCGAGATCGAGCAGCTTGACGAGATCGTCGAGGGCGGTCATACCGTCATCCTTGTCGAGCCGCATCCCCCGAGGAGCGTCGGCATTGGGCGGGGTCCAGTGGTGTGAGGCGATACAGCGCGCCGTGAGGTACGGAGAGTTCGAGCTGCAGATCGACGAGCGCACCCAGGTCTGGCCGTCGCTCTGCCGGGCTTGCCCCCGCGTTCTGCAGGCTGTCGAACCATGCCAGATATGCATGTCCTGAGCAGGCCTCTTGCACGGTGTCGGCGGCATCGAGCGGGTAGTGACTGTTGCCCGGTCGCGGACGGGTGAAACCCATCAAGGTCGGGTCCCGATCGGTGAACCACCACACGCGTTGCGGGTTGTTGGTCAGGACCCGGGCGTCGTCGGGAAGCGCATCGATCGCGTCGTACAACTGCGGTGCGAACTGCGGCTTGTAGCCGGCACCGCCCGGCGCGAGATCGGGGAAGCGCGTTGCCAACGCAACCCCCTGATACATCCACCAGCCCAGCAACGCCGTGCCGGCCAGAGCGACGACGCGACGCGTGCAGAGCCTGTCGAATGTCACCATGGCCACGTAAACCAGGGGGATCAGCATCGGCGACATCACCCGCAGTTCGATGTCGTTGGCCGTCGCGCGGCGGGCGACTATCGGCACGAGGAATGACGTGAGAGCGAACGCGGCCATGCCGAGGTCCAGCGCGACCGCATTGCGACTCCGCAGCGCAACCAGCAGCAGGACGGCGACGGCCACGATGACGGCGGTACCGATTCGTACCATGGCGGACTCTGACCAACCGTCGCCTGCGACGATGTGGCCCGTCCCGATCAACGCCAAGCGGATCGTTTGAGAGAGGGGCTCGCTCGCGCCACCCTCGAATCGTGGGCCCAACGGTTGGCCGCTCTCGATGAGGTTGCGGATGATCCACAAAGAACTGATGCCAACCGCTGCTACACCGTACACAGCGATACGCCGGTACAGGGTGCGTCGGTCGTCTGGCCACACCGAAGCAGCGACCATCACCGCTCCGGTCGCGATCAACCCGATGCCGGCATAGCGGGTCAGGAAGCCAAAGCCGGCGAGCAGCCCGCCGATCAACGCGGTGCGGTCGGTGACCGGTCGGCGCGACAACACGACCAACGTGCCGATCGCAAGAGCGGCGTAGGGTGCCTCGCTCCATACGACCGAAGCCATCCGCACAAAGCCCTCGCTTGCTGCGAATGCGAATGCGGCGGCCACTGCTATCGCCGGGCGAACACGGCGTTGCATCAACACACCCATCAGCAGGCTGCCGACTGCCAGCGACAACGCGCCGATGATCGTCGCCCACACCAGGCTGCGTCCTCCGGGCGCGAGCAGCAACGGGAAGACCGGGCCGAAGACAGCGAGCGGATGGCCTGTGAAGTCGCTCAGTCCGTGACCGGACCGCACGTGATCGGCAACCGACAGGTAGGTGATCGAGTCGGGCGACAGCAACGGGTCGGCTCGCGTAGCGATCAACACCAAGCCGGCCGCCAGTACCGCCGGGATCAGCAGCGCCCACGCAGGGATGTGCTGCGAATCGGTGGCCGTGCAATCGGCGGCCGCTCCGTCTGAGAGTCCGGTCGCGGATTCTGGCACCTGCCGATTATGGTGCCCGGCATGCCTGCGGCACCCCTCAGCGCTGCCATGCGCAACCGTGCGTTGGCAGCGAATGGGTTCATGCCCGGCGACGAAGGCGACGCGCTGTACGACGCCGCGGTCTCGGCCGTGTCGGAGGTTGGACGTCCGCTGGTCGAAATCGGATCGTACTGCGGCCGTTCGACCGTCTGGCTCGGCGCGGCCGCTCAGGCAACCGGCTCCGTGCTGTTCGCCGTGGACCATCACCGCGGCAGCGAGGAGAATCAAGCAGGGTGGCACGACCACGATCCATCGCTGGTCGATGCTCACACCGGCCGCATGGACACGTTGCCCACGTTCAGGGCAACGATGGACGACGCCGGTCTTGAAGACGTCGTCGTGGCAGTCGTCGGTCACTCTCCGACTGTCGCCCGGTACTGGTCGACCCCGCTGTCGTTCCTGTTCATCGACGGCGGGCACGGCGAAGAACCCGCCCGCCTCGACTACGAGGGCTGGGCACAACACGTCGCGGCTGGCGGCACGATGGCGATACACGACGTGTTCCCGGATCCCGCTGGCGGCGGCCGCCCGCCCTACGAGCAGATCTACCTACCGGCCCTGCGCAGTGGATTGTTCACCGAGATCGGGGCCATCGGCAGCCTGCGCCTGCTGCGTCGTCGGCGCGTCTAGCGCATCTTCTGCGCTCATTCGAACGTCTGTGTCAGCACATTGAATGACAGTCGTTCAGTTTGCTGACACAGAAGAAGGAGTCGCCCCGAATGCCCGGACTCGCGCACCAGCGCAAGACCGCCGTTGGCACAGATCGCGCCAGCCCTGGTGCCCGGCGTGAGCGCATCGACGGCTCGACGGCTCGACGGTGACACCCGATTCGGCGAACCAAACCCTTGCCGTGCTGCCGCACTCAGCCGAACTCGACACCTTGGGCAAGTGGCAGTTCGTTGGAGTAGTTGATGGTGTTGGTCGCACGGCGCATGTATGCCCTCCACGCGTCACTGCCGCTCTCGCGGCCTCCGCCGGTGGCCTTCTCGCCACCGAAGGCCCCGCCGATCTCCGCACCACTGGGACCGATGTTGACGTTGGCGATGCCGCAGTCGCTGCCGTCGGCCGCGCAAAACCGCTCGGCCTCGCGCATGTCAGTGGTGAAGATGCTGCTGGCCAGACCTTGTGGAACGCCGTTCTGCAGCGTTAACGCCTCGTCGAAGTCGTCGTAGCTCATGACGTAGAGCAGAGGCGCGAACGTCTCGGTCGCGACGATCTCGGTTTGCGCCGGCATGGTCACGATGGTCGGGCGAACATAGGCGGCGTCGGGGGCTTCGTCGGCCAGCAATCGCTCGCCTCCGACCGTGACCTTTCCACCATCGGATCGTGCCGTATCGATCGCCGCCTGCATACGATCGAATGCCGTCGGCGTGATCAGCGGACCGACCAGGGTTCCGGCATCGAGCGGGCTTCCGATGGGCAGCGTCTCGTACGCGGCCGACATCTTCTCGACGACTTCGTCGATTCGGGAGTTGTGGACGATGGCGCGGCGTAGCGAGGTGCAACGTTGTCCGGCAGTGCCCGCCGCGGCGAACGTCATTCCGCGAACTACGAGATCGATGTCGGCAGAAGGAGCAACGATGGCCGCGTTGTTGCCGCCGAGCTCGAGAATGCTGCGGCCGAATCGACCGGCAACGACGCCTGCGACCTGCTGGCCCATGCGCGTCGAGCCAGTCGCGCTGACGAGTGGAACATCGGGGTGCGCGACGAGCGCTGCGCCGACATCTGCTCCGCCAAGGACGACCTGGCTGAGGTTTGCAGGCGCGCCGACCGCGGCGGCGGCCTGATCGAACAATGCGCTCGTCGCAATCGCGGTGAGTGGTGTGAGGTCGCTCGGCTTCCAGATCACCGAGTTGCCACAGACGACGGCCAGCGCTGCGTTCCAACTCCAGACCGCTACCGGGAAGTTGAACGCCGTGATGACCGCGGTCGGTCCGTACGGATGCCACTGTTCCATCAAGCGATGGCCAGGTCGCTCGCTCGCGATCGTGAGGCCATGCAGCTGGCGACTGAGACCAACGGCGAAGTCGCAGATGTCGATCATCTCCTGCACCTCGCCGAGTGCCTCACTCTCGATCTTTCCGACCTCGAGTTGCACGAGGCGGGCGAGGTCGGCCTTGTGGGCGCGCAGCAGCGCTGCGAACTGACGGACCAACTCGCCACGCAGAGGGGCCGGTGTCGTGCGCCAAGCCTGGAACGCTGCGTTGGCCCGATCGACCGTCTGGTCGACCGAGGCCGTGTCGGCGACTCCACCGAGCGTCACGCCGGTGATCGGGCTCCGCGCGCTCTGTGCGCCGGAGTCGTCCAAGCCAGGTGCACCGCAGGCGCGGAGTGCTTTATCGGAAAGTTCGGCGAGGGAGGATTGGGCTGGCAAATTCACGCCAACCATGCTGCCATGTGGAGCGGGCGATGACACGTGGGACGACTGGATACGGTGGGCCCCGTGAGCTTTTCGCAACAGGGACCTCCCGCATCGGCCAAGCAAGTGGCCTACATCGAAGCGCTGATGCGCAAGGCGGGTTACGAAGACTTCCGCTCGGCACGCACCGAGTACCGCCTCACTCAACGCCAGGCGCGAGGCAAGTTCACCAAGTCGGAGGCATCGGCGTTGATCGATCGCTTGACCTCGACCGACAACGAGAACCCCACGGTTTCGGTCACCGAAGAGCCCGACACGCTCGACTCAGCGCAGGCGCTGCTGATACGCGGCTTCCCCGCCGATGTGCTGGCTGACGAGTTGCGACGTCGTGGGTGGACCGTCGGCGAGCCGGACTAGATGTAGCAGCGCGGCACGAACACACCGCTGCCCGGTGAGGCGCAGTCGATCGCGTCGGCAGCGAGGATGACGGCGGCACCGGTGTACGCCGACACTTCTTCAAACGGGAACCTGACTTCTCCCGGATAGACGAGGCCGGTGAAGTACGCACCGTCGCGGCGGCGGTGCCGACGCGTCCATCGCACGAGGTCCATCGCCGTTGCCATGTCGCCAATCGCCGCGTGGGCGATGGCGCATTCGGCCGTCTCAGACGCCGTCACCCACGGTTCGTCGCTGACGCAGCGGATGCCGCGCTTCTCCATCGCGAATTCGGACCATCCGTCGGCGAGCCGCACCTTGGCGCGTTCACCTGTGATGCAACCCGAGAGCACCGGGTAGTACCAATCCATCGCCCAGCGGTCCTTCGGTTCGAAGACACGAGGATGATCGTTGATCAGCAGGCACAGGCGGTCGGCCGCAGCAAGCCAGTCCGGCCGCGGTTCGTTGATCACCGCAGCGAGGTTGGCGCCGCAGCGCAAGGCGTGAGCGATCGACGAGGAGCCGGTGAGCAGCGCGTAGTTCCATGGCCGATCGTTGTCGGTGCATGCCCACAGCACGGTGCCATCCTCACGACGCATCGACAGCACCCAGTCGAGCGCGCGCTGTACGGTCGGCCACAGGTGATCGACGAATGCGCGATCCCACGTGCACAGCCAGTGATGCCACACGCCAGTCGCGATGTACGCACACACGTTGGTGTCGAGCTTGGCTTCTTCGACGGTGCCGTCGGGCAGGTAATAGTTCCACCAACTACCGTCGTCACGCTGGATGTCGACGAGCCATTCGTAGCCGCGCTCCGCCGCTCGGTGGAAGCCGGCGATGTCGAGCGCCATCGTGGTCTCGACGTGGTTCCACGGATCGCAATGCCCACCCGGATACCAGGGAATCATTCCCGTGTCGACCTGCAACGACGCGATCCACTGGGCGGTCTCGACGATCTCTTCGGCGGATAGCACGCCTTCGAGGTCAGGCAGCTGTGGCATGACCGTTGGCCCTCTCGGAGGTCTTCGTGGCGTACACGACGTAGCTCTTGCCGAGCACGGGTGAAACCGCGCGCTCGACGACCTTCATGCCGCGCGGTTGCTTGGTGATCTCCCACTCCAGCAACTTCTTGTACGCCTTCACGAGTCGGTGATCGTCACGCCGCACGCCAACCGCGCACTTCAGCCACCAGTACGGCGAGTGCAGGGCATGCGCATGATGGCTGCCAATGACGGCCAGACCAGCGCTGCGCAGCTTGGCCTTGAGTTCGTTCGCGGTGTAGATCCGAACGTGCCCGCCGACGGCCTTCGGAGCGTGATACTCGTCGCTGAGCATCCAGTTGATCTTCTCCGGCAACCACGTGGGAACCGTTGCAGCAAATGTGCCGCCCGGCTTCAGCACGCGCACGAATTCTCTGATGGCCGCCGTGTCGGCTTCGATGTGTTCGAGCACCTCGCTGGTGATCACTCGATCGAAGCTATGGTCGGCGAACGGCAGGTTCGTGGCGTCGCCACGCAAACCACCAGCGAACCGCTCCTCGGCGATCTCGCCTGCTTCGGCCATTGCCGCGAACGTTGCTCGCGTGGCCGCTACTTCGCTCGACGCGTAATCGAGCGCCACCACGTTCGCGCCGTGACGCGCGAGTGCAAACGCGTGCCGACCGAACCCGGCACCGGCATCGAGAACCAGATCACCAGGCTGCACGCCGAGTTGGTCAAAGCGGATCGTGAGCAACTACAACCGACCGTTCCTGCGCAGCTTCTCGACGTTCTGCGGCATTGCCAGCACCTCACGATATTGCTCGACGGTCAGTTGTGCGCAGTGCCTCCAGCTCCAACGCTCGACCACCCTGCGCCGACCGGCCTCGCCGACCCGAGCACGAAGCGCCGCATCGTCGAGCCCGCGGCGGATGACCGACGCGAGTGCGTCGACGTCGCCGGCCCTGCACTGCAGCACCGTGTCGCCGTCGCGACCGGTCACCTCCGGCAGCGCGCCGCCGTCGGTGGCGACCAGACAGGTACCAGTCGACATCGCCTCGATGGCCGGCAGGCTGAACCCCTCGTACAAACTTGGTACGACGGCCATTTCGGCTTCGGCGTACAGTTCGACGATGCGTTCGTCGGTCACGCCGCTGACGAACTCGATGTGCGGGCGCAGTCCGAGTTGATCGATGAGATTGTTGCTGGCGCCTTCTCGAGGCGTGCCGATGATGGTCAAGGTCACGTCGCGTTCAGTGCGCAGCTTGGCCATCGCTTCGAGGAGGTACGAAAGACCCTTCAGCGCGACGTCTGCAGACGCTGTGGTGATGAGGCGACCCGGCTTGCGAGCGATCAGCGGGAGCGGCGTGAACAAGTCGGGATCGACGCCCACCGGAACCAATCGCATGCGATCGAGGCTGACGCCCATGTCGGAATGAATGTCCTTGATCGAGTTCTCGCTCACAACGACGATGCGCGGCATGCGACTGGCGACGCGTCCCTGCATCTTGACGAAGTTGTACCAGCGGCCGATCGAGTAGCGCTTGCGCCAGGTCGTGGTGTGCGCCATCTCGAGCGCGCGGTCACGCGTGATGGGATGGTGCAGCGTGACGATCGTGGGAATCAGCTTCTCGATGCCGAGGATGCTGTAGCCGAGGCACTGGTTGTCGTGAACGAGATCGAAGTCACCCTGTCGCGACTTCAGAGCCTTCAGGGCGCGCATGCTGAAGGCCAGCGGCTCGCCGAACGTGCCACGCAGGTGGGAGAAGGCCTCGGCCCAATCTGCTTTCGTCTTGAGCTCCCAGTAGCCGGGGAAGCGACCCGGAAAATGGTCGTTCCACAGATCGAGACTTGGCAGCTGGTGCATCTCGATCCGCTCGTCGAGCACTGGGTACGGCTGACCACCGAAGACCTCGACGGTGTGGCCGAGATCGACAAGAGCCTTCGTGAGATGGCGCGTGTAGACGCCTTGACCGCCGACGTGCGGCTTGCCGCGGTAGGTCAGATAGGCGATCGAAAGGGGGGCGTCAGGCGAGAGTGCGTCAGCGCCGGCCGACGTGACGGCAGACATAGGTCCGTCAGGCTATCGGCGCGTTGTTACCGACTGGTAAGCGTCACAGGGTTGCAACGTGGGGTGCCGCTGGTCACGCGCCGTCGTCCCAGCTGATGGTCATGGTGCGCCGAAGCTCGTCGCCGGGTTCGAGGCAGGCAGCACCACCGAGGTTGAACGCATCCGGCGTCGCACTCTGCGGTTCCACGCACGTGGCGTGGGCAGGCATGTCGTAGACCACCCAGAACTCACAGTCGCTCGTGATCGACACCTCCATTCCACCGATCCACAACCGCGGCGTGGCGATGGGCCCCTCGAAGCAGTCGTCCCATGGCCCCGGCGGCTGGGGGACCGTGCGCCCGTCGGTGATGTAATCGTCATCCCGGAGGTACATCCGTTCGAACCGCAGGTCGGTGTTGTCGGGCTTCACGAACCAAGGGTGCCAACCGATCGAGGCGGGCATTGGTCGATCGGTTGCACGTGCCGTCAGCGTGCAAGTCAGCGAGTCGTCTGCCAGCTCGATCAACTGCTCGGATTCACCGCCCAAGACCCAGTCGAGATTGCATGCGAGGACGCAACTGCTGGCGTCGCGGTCGACCGCTGCCCACGGTTGCTCGAACCCGGTGCCATGGATTGCGTGGGTCTCGAAGTTGATCGGCAGTTGACGATCAACGCCATCGAACGTAAATCGTCCATGGCGCACGCGTCCGGCCCACGGCACCATCGGGTAACTGCCCCAGCCGGCAACCGGCAGCAACGGATCGGGACCGACGATGAGATCGACGGAGCCGACGCGAAGCGACGCGACGCGCCCGCCGTCTTCGGCGCTGACGGTGCATGCGGCTGGACCAGCTCGGAGTTCGATCACCGACCCATTCTGTACGGCAGACTCGGGTGATGCGTGGTTTGGTGCAACGAGTGTTGAAAGCGTCGGTGTCGGTTGCGGGTGACCCTCCCGACTCGGAGGGTGCGCGGAAGACGGTTGGCACGATCGGCGCCGGGCTGTGCGTGCTGGTAGGCGTGACACACGACGACACCGCGGCGTCGGCTCGAAAGCTGGCCGACAAGATCTGGGGACTGCGGGTCATCGACGACGAGAACGGAGTGATGAATCGTTCGCTCGCCGACACCGGCGGAGAAGTGATGATCGTCAGTCAGTTCACGCTGTACGGCGACACCAGCGGTGGACGCCGGCCGAGCTGGATCAGCGCGGCGCGACCGGAGCATGCCGAGCCGTTGGTACAAGCGGTGGTCGATCAGCTGCGTGCATCCGGTGCCACGGTTGCGACCGGAAGGTTCCGCACAGAGATGCACGTGTCGCTCGTCAACGACGGCCCGGTCACCGTTTTGCTGGAGGTATGACCCCGCGCTGCTGCAGCCAAGCCCGACCCGGCACAATCCACGAGGCGAACAACACCAGCAGCACCAACACCACGAACGGCGTGTCGCCGAGATGCGAGTACCATGTTCGACCGGACTGCAACCCGATGGTGTGGATGACGACCTTCTGTTCGCTGACCGAGGTGCGGTCGAGGACGTCGCCACCCGGCGACACGAACGCGCTGAAACCTGTCGGCGATACCTGCACGACCCAGCGTCCGTTCTCGATGGCCCGCAACCTCGACGAGGCGATCTGTTGCGACTGCAGGATGGTGCCGGTGTAGCTCGACCCGTTGGTGGGGTTGAGGATGAACGCGCCACCGTGCTCGATCCCGTCGGCGGCGCGGTTGCCGAAGAACACCTCCCATGAGATCACGATCGCGGCGCGGATGTTGCCCATCGTCGTTGGGATGTCGAGATACGCAGGCCCGGTGCCGGCAACGGCATCGCGCGGGACAAGATCGGTAGGTGCGCCGAGCGCGTGCAGCAAGCTGCGCAGCGGCATGTATTCGCCGAAGGGAACCCTGTGCACCTTGGAGAAACGCGACACGATCTGACCGTCGGATGTGATCACGGCCTGTGCGTTGACGAAATGGTCGTTCGGAGCATCCTCGGTGATCCCGACCGCGAATGGCGCACCGATACGGGCGGCCTCGGCGGCCACTTCGCTGAGCTCTCGGCTTCCTTCGAGCTGCGCGACGTCGATAACGTTCTCAGGCCAGACAACGAGGTCCGTCGTTCTCTGCTCGATCGTGCGTGTTGCCGCAAGATGTCGTTCGACGACCACCCGCGAATCTGAGTTCAATGCCCGCGTGCCCTGTGGCCCGCCACCTTGCACGATTGCGACGCGCAGCGTCGACAGTTGTGCATCGTCGGTGCCGGTGGGAGCAACCGTCGCGGCGATCACCACACATGCGACGGCCGCGAGCAGACCGATTGCTCCATGCCATGCACCGCGGGTGCGTCGGCCGCGATTGCGGGCCAGCTGCGGCACGAAAGGCGAAGGACCCGAGAGCGCGAAACCGATCTGGAACACCACCCACGTCAGCAGGATCACGCCACCGAATCGCACGACGCCGACGAAGGGGCCGTCTGCCTGACCGATCGGCAGCGTCGCCAGCGGTACTCCACCGAATGGAAACACGAGGCGCAGAGCTTCGGCCACCGTGTGCGCAGCCGGCCGACCGATCACGCGCCACGGCCCCAGCGGCGCAACAGTCGCGGCGAGTGCATGAAAGCCGGCGAAGATCGCGGCCGCCAGCAGATACCCGGGCACCGTCAGCGACCACATCCAGGCCATGCCGGGATACATCCATGCCGCGCCGAACAGCCAACCTCGTGCGGCACGCGCGCCGCACGAGATGTTCTCGCCGAGAACGATCTCGAACATCGCGATACCGACGAAGGCCAATGGCCAGATTCCCCACGGAGGCAACGACAGGGCAACGCTGAGGCCGGCGATGATCGACACTGCGGCCGAAGTCGAGAAGCGCGGAAGTCGAATCGACATCAGCGGGCGACGATAGTCGCCAGGATGCGCTGAAGTCAGTTAGCCCGCTGGCGCGTAGGCGAGGTGAACGACAATTCGTTGTTTCGTCGAACCTGCCGGGTGGCATGCGAACAGCGTCGCCGTGTAGTCGGGTGTCTGATCCGCGATCCACAAGGCGTCGGGATAGACGATCTCCGTGCCGGTCACCTTGTAGACGAAGCGCCCGTCCACGGTGGTGAGGATCACGTCGTCGCCGATCGCCAGTTGCTCGAGATGGCGGAACGGCTTGTCGTGACTGACGCGGTGCCCGGCGATGACGACGTTTCCGAGTTGCCCTGGCATCGCCGTGCCCGGCCAGTGTCCGGGACCGTGGTCGAGTGTTGTCAAGGTGATGCCGTCGAACAACGACTTGGCCACCCCGATCTTGGGGATCTCGATGGAGCCAAGTTCGACGAGGGCCCCGGGCGCACGAGGATCAGACGGAACCGCCTCGGGGTTCGGCAACGTGGCTGCCACGGTTGTCGTCGTCGACGTCGAGGATGTCGTCGTCGAGGTCGTGGTCGACGTCGAGCTGGAAGTCGACGTGGTCGCGGGGGTCGTAGTGGTGGTCGTCGCCTTCGGCGCGGACGTGGTGTTCGTCGTGGCAGCGAACGCAGCCTCGCTCGCGCTGTTGTCGCCGCAGGCCGTGAGGGCGAGCAGCGCCACAGATGCCACCGCTACCCATCTACGCCGCATGCCACAGTCTGCCACTGAGTATCAGCGATGCAACGCCTTCGCGGCTGCGAGCTGGCCGGAGCGGATGCAGGCAGGAATGCCGATTCCGTGATAACTGGCGCCGGCGAGGGCAATACCTGCCGGAAGCGATCGTTCAGCAGCCGCGATCGACGCGCCATGGTGAGGCCGGTACTGCGGAAAGGCATGAGGCCAGCGACTGACTCGCACCGCGGTGGGCTGCGTGTCGAGCGCGAGATGGAGGTTCAATTCGTCGATTGCATTTGCAACGAGCTCGTCGTCGGAGAGGTGCAATGCGGGCAGCCCATCGCGGCCCAGCGAGACCCGCACCACGACGTGGTCGTCGCCGGCCCAGTGTGCCCACTTCTGCGATCCGAACGAAACAGCTGTGACCAGTCGCTGCTGCGGCTTGGGCACGAGATACCCCGAGAGGCCATGCAGACGCTGAGGCCACGAGTCGGCTGGTATCGCCAGCGTCAACAGGGCAACGCCTGCCGTCGGAACGGCCGCCAAAGTCGTGGCGACCGAAGGTGCGATCGTCGCCAACAACCTCGACGCGGCGCGTGCGGGACAGGCAAGGACGACGTGATCGAACGACTTGCCGTTGACGCGCCATCGCTGTCCGTCCAGTGCCAATTCGCTGATCGCTGTGCTGCTTCGCAGTTCGCCACCACGAGCGCTGACTATGTTCGACACGGCGTCGACGAGCGCACCGACGCCGGCACTCGGCGCATAGAAGACGGGTCCCGACGGTGCCGGTGCTCGGCGGCGGCTCGCCATCAGCACGCTGCGCGAACGCAGCGCGAGCTCGGCGAGCTGCGGCACGGCGACGAGACTGAAGTCATCGGTGTCGGCTGCGTAGATGCTGCCGATGAGTGGATCCACGAGACGTTCGTGTACCTCGTTGCCGAACCGGGATCGCACATACTTTCCAATCGTGTCCGGAGTCGTGTCGGTGCGCGGCACAAGGATCTCCATCGCAGCACGCACCTTGCCCCGCCGTGACAGCAAGCGTGATCGAGCGAGACCCAAGACGGCGGTCGGCATTCCCAACAGCAAGCCTTCCGGGATGTCGTGAAGGCCGTTCCACCACACCGCTGCTTTGCCGATCGAAGGCGACGTCAGCGAGTCGCCCAGCGATACCTTGCGGGCGAGGTCGGCCGCCCACGGCACGCGGGCCAGGAACGCGTCGGCTCCTTCGTCGATGTTCGGATGACCTGCGAACGGTGTGGTGAGGATCATCCCGCCGAGGCGCGTGTCGGCTTCGAACAGCGTGACGTGCGCCCCACCTTCGATGATCGCGTACGCGGCAGCGATGCCTGCGATGCCGCCTCCGACCACGGCAACGTGCCGATCATCGCTCACGTCGCGCCGGCGATGCGGCCGGCCAGCGCGGCCATCACTGAGGGGTCGTCGTTGACGCACGCCGTGCGCGCGAATTCGAGACCGTTGTCGGCGGCTCGCCTGCAGGCTTCGATGTCGAGGTCGTACAGCACCTCGAGGTGATCGGCGACGAACCCGACAGCGCTGACGAGCACGGCTTTGGTCGTGCCGTCGGCCGCGAGCTCGTCGATGACCTGCAAGATGTCTGGCCCGAGCCACGGCTCGGGGGTGCGGCCAGCGCTCTGCCAGGCCAGTCCCCAGTTGTCGAGACCGACAGCTGACGCGACGCCTGCTGCCGTGGCTGCCAGCTGCGCAGGGTACGGGTCGCCGGTCTCCAGTATTCGCTCGGGCAACGAGTGAGCGGTGAACAACACCTTGGTCGCGCCGGGCAGCCCAGCGAGCTTGCTGCGCAACTCAGCTGCGACGAACTCCACGAATGCGGGTTCGGTCGCCCAGCTCTCGATTCCGATTGCGGCAATGTCGTGCCGCGAAGCTGCTTTATTCAATCGATCGAGGTACTGGCCGACCGAGAACGCCGAGTAGTGCGGTGCCAGGACCAACCCGACAACGCGTCGAAAGCCTTGCGCTGCCAAGTCGTCGACGGACTGCTCGATGAACGGCTCGGCGTGCTTCATGCCGAGCGTGACGTGGTATCGAGCGGGCGCGATTTTGTCGAGCGCCGCCTGCATCGCAGTTCGTTGCGCTTCGCTGCGCTCCGCCAACGGCGAGATCCCGCCGATGGCGTCGTACCGTGCTGTCAGTTCAGCGAGCTGTAGATCGGTCGGCGGCCGGCCGCGTCGGATGTCGGTGTAGTAGGGCAGGATGTCGTCGGGCGTACGCGGGGTGCCGTAGCTCATCAGCATCACAGCGACACGCGACTCCGTCATGCCGCAGTGCGATCCTTGACGTGATCCACCACGGCTCGCAGCACAGCGGGATCGGTGTTGGGTTGTACACCGTGGCCGAGGTTGAAGATGTGGCCGGGATGTGCTCGGCCATCTGCATCGTGGTTGTCGACCAACACGGCATCGGTGCCGACGAGTGCCGTGTCGACGCCCGCAAGCACCATCGCCGGGTCAAGGTTGCCCTGAACCACGAGATCGGCACCCATGCGACGTCGTGCATCGGTGATCGACGTGCGCCAATCGAGCCCGAGGACTCGGGGGCCCGCGGCATGCATCGACTCGAGGAGGTGATCGCAGCCGATACCGAAATGGATACCTGGGACATCGGGATGACTCCGGGAGAGCGCCGCGAAGACCGCAGAGGAATGCGGCAGCACGAACGCGTCGTAGTCGGCTCGGCTCAATGCACCGGCCCACGAATCGAACAACTGGAACGCCCGCGCACCATTGTCGAGTTGGCTGGCGATCGAAGCGATGGCGTATTGCGTCAACCGTTCCATCACCTGATTCCACAGGGCGACGTCAGTGTGCATCAGTCGTTTGGTGTGCTCGTAGGTTCGGCTTGGCCGACCCTCGATGAGATAGCTCGCGACTGTGAACGGTCCGCCGGCGAACGCGAGCAGCGGCACCGAATCCGGGAGCTCCTCAACGAGGAGCTTCACCGTCTGCAGCACATACGGAGTGTCGATCTCGGGATCGAACGACCGCAGTCGATCGAGATCAGCTGCGGTCCGCAACGGTGCCTCGCAGACCGGCCCTGTACCGGGAGCCACGTCGATCCCGAATCCCACGGCATGGGCCGGCACGACGATGTCGCTGTAGAGCACGGCGGCGTCGACGCCGTACCGTTGCACCGGCTGCAGGGTCAGTTCGGCGGCAAGATCGGGCTGCTTGATCGCATCGAGGATGCTGCCATCGCCGCGGCGAGCCCGGTATTCGGGCAGGCTGCGGCCCGCCTGGCGCATGAACCAGACGGGTGTGTGCGTGCCACGTATGCCAGCGGCGGCCAGGAGGAATGGTGCGTTCGACATGCGGGTCGCACGCTACCCGGCCTCCGCTACCCTGTGACCATGCCCGCATCCGGAGAACATCATCCGGCATTCGAGGAGTACTGCGAGTGCATCTTCGAGCTCGACGAAGACGATGTCGCGGTCATCCAGGCCCGGATCGCCGAACGACTGCAGGTCAGCCGGCCCGCGGTCAGCGAAATGATTCGGCGGCTCGAGGCCGAAGGCCTCATCACTTCTGACGGAGCAATTCGGCTCACTTCCGCCGGTCAGGCCTTGGCACAACTGGTCGTGCGCCGCCACCGGCTTGCCGAGCGATTCCTCACCGACGTCCTCGGCCTCTCGTGGGCAGATGCGCACCACGAAGCCGGAAAGTGGGAGCACGTCATCAGCGACGCGGTGGAACAGGCGATAGACCGCGTGCTCGGCAGCCCGACGACGTGCCCGCACGGTAACCCCATCCCCGGGTCGCTGTACCTCGAACCGGTGCTCGTGCCGCTCGCCGACATCGAGGTCGGCCAGTCGTTCACCATCAATCGCATTCCGGAGGAGCTGGAGTTCACGCCTGGCCTGCTCGACTTCCTCGAGGAGTCCAGCGTCCTACCCGGCTGCAGCGGCCTGTTGACCTCGGCGTCGCCCGACGGCACCATGACTATCGAGATCGAAGGACATCACGTGGGGCTCGGCTCGTTTGCCAGCACCCGCATCCTGGTCATTGCGTGAGGCCCCGCCCAGCACTTGCGCTCATCTTCCTCATGGCCTCCAGCGCGTCGTGCGCTGCGACGACGTACGACACGTCCATCAGCAGCGAGAGTGGGGCACCGACCACCACTGTTCTGCCGACGGGAACGGCGTCCGAGTTGCTGCCGCAGTTGGTCACCGAGGCGTCGGGACTCTCGGCGCTCATCGTCGATCACGGCGACAAGATCGCGGCCGTCGAACGCATCGAGGCGTTGTGGGCTGTTGTGCAGGTCGAGGTCGCCAGGAAGGATCGCGATATCGCAACCGAGATCGCAGCCGAGATAGCGAAGGGGCGTTCAGCCGCCACGTTCAACCGGCCTGGCGCCGCCGACAAGGTCTACCGCAATCTCACGGCGCTGGTGCAGGCGTACCTGACCGTCGGATAGGTTCCGGCAGCGGGTGCATGGGCGCCGGCAGCGCCTTGGCGTGCACCACGGTGAGACGCCTCGTGCTGCGGGTCAACGCAACATAGAGCGCACGAAGTCCCTGCTGCTCCTCGGCGACGATGCTGGCCGGCTCAACGACCACGACGCCGTCGAGTTCGAGGCCCTTGACCACGCTGACCGGTACCACGGTGACGCCCATCTCGAGGCCGGTTCGTGTCGCGCGAGCGTGTTCGATGCCCGCGGATTCCAGTGCCTGCGACACGCGCTCGACCATCGAATCAGGAGCCACCACGGCGATCGTTCCTTCGGTGATTTCCTCGGTGAGCTTGCGCGTCGCCTCAGCAACCGCCGGCAGCAGATCATCGGGCGAGCAGCTGACGAACTCGGGATGGTCGTCGCTTTGGCGCACGCTGGTCGGTGCTCGCAATGTCGGTGTCGCCGCGAGCATCACCTGATTGGCCAGCGCCATGATCTGGGCCGGAATTCGATAGCCAACGCTGAGCCCGATCACCCGCGAAGGCTTGTGGTCGGGTAGGTAACGCAGAACGTCGTCCCAATCGTTGGGAGCGAGGGCGCCGGTTGCCTGAGCGATGTCGCCGACGACGGTCATGCTGCCGTTCAACGAGCGACGCGACACCATGCGCAACTGCATGGGCGTGAGGTCCTGCACCTCGTCGACCACGATGTGGCCGTATGTGCGGATTTCGTCGTTGTCGGGCTGGCCGGATGCGTGCCCCTGCTGCCCGTTCTGGGGCTGACCCTTCGACGGTCTCGAGCCGAGATAGCTGCGGGCCTCGTCGAGCAGGGCGACGTCGTTGTCGGTCCATCGCACCTTGTTGACGTCGTCCTGGCGAAGCCGATACAACGAGAGGTACTCGGTCTCGGTGAGGTGCTTCGAGGCGGCGAGCTTCAACAACGCCTTGCTGCCGAACAGATCGTGCAGCAGTTGCGCCGGCGTCAGCAACGGCCACAGCCGCTCCAACGCCTCACGGACCTCTGGCATCGAGCGCACCACGTCTTTCACGTCGTGCGCGGTCACCGTGCCGTCGCGCCACGTGGCAGCCATTGCTGACCAGATCTCGTTCTCGAGCCAACGCCGAGCAGCATTGTGGCGTCGGAAGCGCCGTTGCGCCGACCGGACGATGCGCTGGGTCTCGTCGGCGCGTAGCCGCAGATAGCCGGTGCGGAACGGGACAACGACATCGGCTCGCAGAGGACGTTCGCGGTCGGTGACCGCCTTGTCGATCACGTCGGCCATGCGGATGTTGCCTTTCACCGTCGCGGCGAGAGGCGAGTCGGCCGGGTCGACGCCGTAGCGAGCCCAATCCACGTCCGGCACGAGGTCGCCGAGCACGACCTGCTCGATGCCGGCTTCTCCGAGCGACGGCAGCACCTGCTCGATGTATCGCAGGAAGACCCGATTGGGGCCGATCACCAGCACGCCTTGATCCTCGAGCGGGAAGCGATACGTGTAGAGCAGGTATGCGGCGCGGTGCAGCGCCACGACGGTCTTGCCCGTACCTGGGCCGCCCTGTACCACCAGCACGCCCGCCTGCGGGCTGCGGATGATCTCGTCCTGCTCGGCCTGAATGGTGGCGACGATGTCGCCGAGTTGGCCGGTGCGCCCGCGTTCGAGTACCGCCAGCAGCGTGCTGTAACCGCGTAGGCCGGAGTCGGGCCCGAGGCTCTTCCGACCGTTTCCATCAGTTTCGGCACCGTCAGTTTCGGAACCGTCAGTGTCGGCAAGGCCGTCGTCGTGGCCGACGCCCAGATGACCTTCGCCGAACAGCTCGTCCTCCAACCCCAGCAGGGTGCGACCCTGCACCGCGAAGTGCCTGCGGCGGGCGAGCCCCATGGGTTCGCGGCCGGTGGCCCGGTAGAACGGCTCGGCGACAGGCGCCCGCCAGTCGACCACTACCGGTTCGCTCTCCTCGTCAGCGATCGCCAGACGCCCGATGTGGAAGGTCTCCAAACCGTCGGGGGTCTCGGCCATGCGGTCGATCCGGCCGAAGACCAGCGCTGCATTGCCCAGATCGAGCTGCGTCAGCCTGTTGACCACGGCCTCGTCGAACACGTCGCGCTCGTAGCGCGCCTGAAAGGTTCCGCCGAGGGTGCCCTCGTGGAGGTTCCGCATCCGCCAAGCCGCATCGCGGCTGACCTCGAGACAGCGGTACGCGTACTCGATGAAGTCCTGTTCGGCGGCAAGATCTGGGTGCTGCTGCGTCATGGGTCGTTCAACTCTATCGGCCCGTCGTTTCTCCACCACTCCACCCCCCTGCGATGAGAGATGAGCCGCGTGGCACGGCTCATCTCTCATCGCGGGATTTGGCGTGTGACACTCCGGGCGTAGCCTGAGGGGGTGGCTGATCATTCGGGGCTCGAGGCTTTCTCGCCCGCAGTGCGGGCCTGGTTTGCGGCGTCGTTTCCGGAGCCGACGACCCCTCAAATCGATGGATGGCCGGCGATCCTCGGCGGAAATCACACCCTGGTCTGCGCCCCCACAGGCAGCGGCAAGACGCTGACGGCGTTCATGGCCTCGATCGACCGTTTGTGCACGACGGAGGCGACGGATCCCAAGCGTCGCACACGCGTTCTGTACATCTCACCGCTTCGGGCCTTGGCCTTCGACATCGAGAAGAACCTTCGGGCGCCGCTCATGGGCATCGGGCTGGCGGCCGAACGGCTCGGAGTGCCGTTCCATCAGCCGACAGTGGCAATGCGCACCGGCGACACCTCCCCGAAGGATCGGCAAGCCCTGATCCGGCACCCGGTCGATCTGCTCATCACCACTCCCGAGAGCCTCTACCTCATGCTCACGTCGTCGGCTGCCGAAACCCTGGTCAACGTCGACACGGTGATCATCGACGAGATCCATGCAATGGCAACCACCAAGCGCGGTGCCCACCTCATGCTGTCGCTCGAACGACTCGAGGAGATCACGGCTCGATCTCCGCAACGCATCGGTCTCTCCGCGACACAGCGTCCGCTCGAAGAGGTCGCTCACTTCCTCGGCGGTCACGATCTCGATGGTCGCCGTCGCACGGTCGACATCGTCGACGCCGGCATCCGCAAGCAGATGGAGGTCGATGTCGTCGTTCCTGTCGAGGAGATGGGCAACATCTGGGAGAGCGTGTATCCCGCTGTGCTCGCTCAAGTGCTGGCCCATCGCAGCACGATCATCTTCTGCAACGCGCGCCGCCAGGCCGAACGGTTGGCTGCCAACCTCAACGAGTTGGCCGGCGAGGAACTGGTGAAGGCCCACCACGGCTCGCTGGCCCGCGAGCAGCGGATCGTGATCGAAGATGAGCTCAAGCGTGGTCAGTTGCGTGGCATCGTCGCTACCAGTTCGCTTGAACTGGGCATCGACATGGGTGCGGTCGATCTCGTCATCCAGGTCGAGTCGCCCGGCGCAGTGTCGCGTGGCATGCAACGCGTCGGCCGCGCCGGTCACTCGGTGGGCGAGCCAAGTCGCGGCACCCTGTATCCGAAGCATCGCGGAGATCTGCTCGAGGCAGCGGTGGTCGTTCAGCGAATGATCACTGGTCAGATCGAGACCACGCGGTTCCTCCGCAACCCTCTCGATGTGCTCGCCCAGCAGATCGTCGCCCACGTCGCAACGCATCCCGAGTGCACCGTCGAAGCGGTTGCCGCCATGGTCCGGCGATGCGCCAACTTCGCCGAGTTGAGCGACGACGTCCTGTACAACGTTCTCGACCTCCTCTCCGGGCGCTATCCCAGCGACGAGTTCAACGAACTGCGCCCGCGGCTCGTGTGGGATCGAACAGCGGGCACGCTGCGCGCCCGCGAAGGCTCGAAACGGTTGGCGGTCACCAGCGGCGGCACCATTCCCGACCGCGGCCTGTTCGGGGTCTTTCTGCCAGACGGCACGCGCGTCGGCGAACTCGACGAGGAGATGGTGTACGAGAGCCGGCCCGGCGAGACGTTCCTGCT
>JBDTWJ010000012.1:0-40855 GCA_040006755.1 Ilumatobacteraceae bacterium
CCTCATTCGTGATACCGCAGATCTTGACGAACATCTCGTGGCAAACGTATCGGGCCAGGGCCAGGCGCGCGGCGATCGATTTCTGCTACGCCACGCGCAGCTCGCCGATTGCCGCCACCGGATCGGCAGCAGTGACCAGTGATTCGCCGACCAGCACCGCGTCGTAACCGGCATCGCGCAGACTTTGCGCGTCGGCACGATCGCGCACCCCGCTCTCCGCTACACGAATGACATCGGATGGAATCAGAGCCGCCATGCGAAGGGCTCGTTCGTGATCGACGCGAAAGCTCACCAGGTCGCGCTGGTTGACTCCGATGATCGATGCCTTGACCGCGAGTGCCAGATCGAGTTCCGCCTCGTCGTGGATCTCGACCAGCACATCGAGACCGATGCTGGTGGCCAACTCATGGAACTTCAGCAACTCGCTTCTGTCGAGGCTCGCGGCGATCAGCAGGACGCAATCTGCTCCCATGATCCGCGCGTCCAACACATCGCGTTCGCTGACGGTGAAGTCTTTCCGCAATACGGGCAGCCCACACGCGTCACGCGCTGCCTGGAGGTCGGAGATCGAGCCTCCGAAATGTGGTTCATCCGTCAACACCGATAGGCAACTCGCTCCGCCGCGCTCGTACGACTGCGCCACCGAGGCCGGATCGAGATTGGCGAACAGGTCTCCCTTCGATGGCGATCGGCGCTTGATCTCGGCGATCACAGCAAGCTTGGTCTGTCCTCGCAGCGCACGTGCGAACGAACGAGTTGGTGGCATTGCGTCTGCGTCGGCGCGCATCGCCTCGATGGGCCGATCGTCTTTCTCGGCGACCGAACGATGATGTTCGAGGATGCGATCGAGATAGGTCGTCACGGTCGGCTCGTATCTAGAAGCCGAGGCGTGATCGGACTTCGCCAAGCAGCGAGTCGATGGGCACGCGCACTTGTTCAGTGGTGTCCCGATCGCGGATGGTCACTGCGCCGTCGTCGAGCGACTCGAAGTCGATGGTGACGCACAGCGGTGTGCCGATCTCGTCCTGACGGCGATATCGGCGGCCGATTGCCTGTGTCTCGTCGTATTCCACGATGTAGTGCTCGCGCAACATCTTGCTGACCTGCTGCGCCAACGGTGTCAACGTCTCCTTCTTCGACAGTGGCAGGACCGCGACCTTGTACGGCGCGAGGCGCGGGTGCAAGCGCAGCACGGTGCGCGTCTCGTCGTTGACCAGGTCTTCGTCGTAGGCCGACAGCAAGAAGATGGCGAACAACCGGGTGACACCAACGGCGGGTTCGATGACGTACGGCTTGTAGCGCTCGTTGGTGGCCTGGTCGAAGTAGTCGAGCTTCTCGCCGGAATGATTCGAGTGCTGGATGAGGTCGAAGTCGGTGCGCTGAGCGATGCCCTCCGCCTCGTCCCAACCCCAAGGAAACAGAAACTCGACATCGGAAGTGCCAGCCGAATAGTGCGACAACTCGTCGGCGTCGTGTGCACGAAGACGCAGCAACTCTTTCGGGATGCCGAGCTCGTAGTACCAGTTCATCCGCTCGGTGCACCAGTAGTCGTACCACTTGGCACTGTCTGCGGGTGGCACGAAGTACTCCATCTCCATCTGCTCGAACTCACGGGTGCGGAAGATCCAGTTCTGCGGTGTGATCTCGTTGCGAAAGCTCTTGCCAACTTGAGCGATCCCGAAGGGCGGCTTGCGGCGGGTGGAGTTGAGGACGTTGGCGAAGTTGATGAACATCCCCTGCGCCGTCTCGGGGCGCAGGTAGGCCACCGCCCCAGCGTCTTCGATCGGACCGGCGTGGGTCTTGAACATCAGGTTGAACTGGCGCGGTTCGGTAAATGTGCCGTGTTTGCCACAGCTCGGGCACGTGTTGGGGTCATCGAGCTTGTCGAGACGAAAGCGGTTCTTGCAGTTGGTGCAGTCGACCAGCGGATCCGTGAAGTTGGCGAGGTGCCCGCTGGCCTCCCACACCTGCGGAGGGCCGAGCACAGCGGCGTCGATGAGCACGACGTCGTCGCGCAGCTGGATCATCGATCGGATCCACGCGTCGCGGATGTTGCGCAGCATCAAGGCGCCGAGTGGGCCGTAGTCGTATGTGCTGCGGAACCCGCCGTAGATCTCAGCGGAGGGGAACACAAAGCCTCGTCGCTTGCAGAGGTTGACAACTTGTTCGAGCTCAGTCGCAGGCATACGCGTGCAAGGTTACGAGGGCCGGTCCCTCGTCGCGACCCTAATTCAGGGTCACGTCGGTCAGGTCACGTCGGTCAGGTCACGTGTCCATCCGTTCGAACATCGCCACGGTTCGCAGCCGCCTTTCGATGTGATGCTCCATCGCGCGAGTCGCGTGAGCGGCCATCTCATGAGTCGCCGACGACGCCGGGACCGACAGAGCGTCGTTCATCCGACCGCCAAGCACCATTCGCATCAGCTCCAACGCGTCCTCACTGAGTGGTGCACCCGTGCGGCAGTTGCGGCACAGCGCACCACCGTGGTCCATGTCGAAGGCGACCAACGGGCCAGGCTCACCGCAGCGCGCACATTCGTCGAGCAACGGCGTGATGCCCTCCGACGCCAGCAACTTCCAGTAGAACGCGGGGACGACCAGTGGCCCAGATCGCCGAGCGACGGTGCGTAGCCCGCCGACGAGCATCCGATACAGATGCGGCGCAGGATCGCGTTCGAGCGCCAACTGATCAACCGCTTCGAGCATGGCGATGCCGTTCGTCATGTGGTCGAGGTCGGCGACCATCGGCGCAAGTGTTTCGACCGATTCTGCCTGGCTGACGATGTCGAGGTCGGTGCGGCCGTGCGCCAGGAGGAGCTGCACGTGGCTCATCGGTTCCAGTCGGGCACCGAACTTCGACATCGTCTTGCGCACACCTTTGGCAACGGCACGCACCTTGCCGTGATGCTCGGTCATCAGCACGACGATCCGATCAGCTTCGGCGAGCCTGTATGTGCGCAGCACCACAGCAGAATCGCGGTAGACGGGGGAACCCACTAGTCGAGCCCCCCGAATCGGCGGTGCCTGCCCGCGAACTCCGCGAATGCAGCCTCGAGATCCTCGCCGCGAAGATCGACCCACGCGAGGTCGAGGTAGACCAGTTCGCAATACGCCAACTCCCAAACCAACGTCGATGGCAGATCGGTGTCGGGGCCGACGATGATCGCCAGGTCGGGATCGCATGGCGCCGGAGCGTTGACGACTTCGGCCAGATTCGCATCGGTCACGGCTCGGCCGTCGCGGCTCAGCACGTTGACCGCAGAGACCAGGCGCTGCCGTCCGTCGGTCTGCGGGTCGACCACCACCGTGCAGCTCCCAACAGGTGTAATGGAAGCGGGTGTACCGCCATGCGGCGGCTCGGCACGGTCGAGCGGATGCAGGGTGAGCCATGCGGCGCCGACGTGCTCGGCGAACTTTCCGAGCTCGAGGATCCGTTCCCTCCACGCTGCGACCCCGAGCGTGTTCCAGTCGGTCAGGGAGCCCCCGACGATCACTACATGCCGCAACTCGACAGAGTTCTCTGCGGCGCGGCTCATGCACGTCATCATCCCACGCCCGACTGTGACGTGAAGGGCATGACGCGAGGTCCGCAATAGGTGGTTCTGGCTATGGTTGACACCCTGTGCCACATGAAGACGTACGACCACTTCACGTCGCCTGCATCATGGATGGCAACGGCCGTTGGGCCCGCCGCAGGAGCCTGCCTCGCACCGCTGGTCACACCGAAGGCGAAGAGAACCTTGCCGCTGTCGTGCGCCTCGCGGTGAATCGCGATGTGGGTTGGCTGACCGTCTTCGGCTTCTCGACCGAGAACTGGGTTCGACCGCGGGTCGAGGTTCGGCACATCCTCGGTCTGCACAAAAAGCTGTTCGGCAGAGTGGCCGAACTCAACGATCTGAATGTGCGCGTCCAGTGGATCGGGCGTCCCTTCGACAGCCCCGAGGCGCGCACGCCTCGCTACGTGCAGAAGGCGATCGAGAAGGCAATCGCCGACACTGCGGGCAATAGCGGCATGGTGCTGACGGTGGCGTTCGACTACGGCAGCCGGGCAGAGATCGTCCACGCCGCCGAGCGAGCGATCGCAGACGGCTGCGAGCGACTGACGGCGGCCGATCTCGATGCCAACATGTACCTGCCGGTGCTACCGCCTGTCGACGTCGTGGTGCGGACCTCCGGCGAGCGTCGAATCTCCAACTTCATGCTGTGGCAATCGGCGGGCGCACCGGTGTATTTCACCGAGCAGACGTGGCCCGACTTCGGCGAAGAGGATCTCGACGCTGCGATCGAGATCGCCCGCCGATCACCTGATCCGGCCCCGTAGCGTCGTCTTCCATGTCCGCCGACCTGGTTCGCACCGCTTTGGCGACCGTCACGGCAGCGTTACCAGCAGCGGAGGATCGCCCCGGGCAGCAGGAGATGGCTTCGGCGGTCGGCGAGGCGATCGCCACCGGACGGCACCTGATCGTGCAGGCAGGTACGGGTACCGGCAAGACGATGGGCTACCTCGTCCCGGCCGTGCTGGCCGGCAAGCGGATCGTCGTCGCGACCGCGACCAAGGCCCTGCAGGATCAGTTGGCGGCGAAGGACCTGCCGTTCCTCGAGGCTCACCTCGGCAGGCCATTCGACTGGGCGGTTCTGAAGGGGCGCAGCAACTACATATGCATGCAACGGGTGCGCGAGTTGCAGTCGACAGAGGGTCAGGGTCAGCTCGAGATCGAGGACTTCGCTGCGACCACGAAAGTGGAGATCAAACGGCTCTGCGAGTGGAGCGGCGACACCAAGACCGGAGACCAGGCCGATCTGTCGTGGTCGCCCGCCGATCGATCGTGGCAGGCGGTCAGCGTCGGCAGCGACGAATGCCCGGGCGCCACGAAGTGCCCGATGGGTGGCGTGTGCTTTGCCGAACTGGCCCGCGCACGGGCTTCGGTCGCCGACGTGGTGGTGGTCAATCTCCACCTCTACGGCCTCAACGTCGCCAGCGGCAACATGTTGCTGCCCGAACACGAGGTCGTCGTGATCGACGAGGCTCATCAACTCGAAGACATCATGAGCGACACCGTCGGCATGCAGATCGGTCCTGGCCGATTCACCAACCTTGCGGCAGTTGTACGCAGGGTCATCGACGATCCAGCCATCGTTGGCGGTCTCGCTGAAGCCGGTCCCGCCATGCGCGAGGCGTTGCGACCGTTCGCCGGTGATCGCCTGACAAAGCCGTTCCCCGACACCATCCAGGATGCTCTCATCGACGCTCGCGGTCGCATCGACAAGGCGCAGTCAGCCCTCCGCGCGATCAATACCGATGTGCCCGAGGCGCAGCAGCGCAAGATGCGCGCGCAGCAGGTGGCGACGCGGGTGCAGGAGCAGATCGACATCGCGCTCGGTCCGCACGAGGGATACGTGGCGTTCGTCTCCGGTAGTCCCGACAACGCGCGGCTGGAGATCGCGCCGCTCGACGTCGGCCCAGTCCTCTCATCCGGGATTTGGACCAAGCGCACGGCCGTCCTCACGAGCGCGACCTTGCCGACGACGCTCGCCCATCGTGTGGGTCTCGCGGATGGCTCCTACGCGCAGATCGACGTGGGCAGCCCGTTCGACTACGGCACTCACGCGTTGCTGTACTGCGCGTTACATCTCCCCGACCCTCGGTCCGCGCAGTTCGCCGCCGCAGTGCACGACGAGTTGGCGGCCCTGATCACCGCGGCCGGGGGCCGCACACTTGCCCTTTTCACCAGCTGGAAGGCAATGGATGCCGCCGCGGCCGCGGTGAAGGATCGCGTCGACATGCCGATCCTCACGCAACGCGACCTGCCCAAGACGGCGCTCGTCAAGGCCTTCACGAAGGACGAATCGTCGTGTCTGTTCGCGACCGCCGGATTTTTCCAGGGCGTCGATATACCAGGACGCACGTTGTCACTGGTCACGATCGATCGGATCCCGTTCCCCCGGCCCGACGACCCGTTGCTCACGGCGCGACGTGAGTTGCTCGGCGCGACGGCGTTCAGCGAGATCGACCTGCCGCGGGCAGCGATGCTGCTCGCCCAGGCGACGGGTCGTCTGATACGCAATGCGACGGACCGTGGTGTGGTCGCCGTATTCGATCCGCGACTCGGAAAGGCGAGCTACCGGTGGCAGATCGTCCAGGCGCTGCCCCCGATGCGGCGGACGCGGCTACGCAGCGACGTCGAGGCCTTTTTGCGCGAGATCACGACCTGACACCGGGCAATGCCGCCTCTGACGACGAGGACGCCTCTATTACAGTTCGAGTGCCGCTGTGACCCCTCGACGCGATTTTTACGCGCTTCGTGCGCGCGACGTGCCTTCAGTGCTGCTTGCCATCGTCGTCGTCGTGCACCTGCCCGGCCTCGCCAACCGGGTCTTCAACAACGACGAGGCATATGTCGCCACGGTCGCCGACGTCCTCTCACACGGCGGCAAGCTCTACCTCAACGCTGTTGACCGCAAGCCACCCGGGCTCTTCTACATCTATCACTGGCTGTTCGACCTCACGGGGAGCCGAGGGCTGTGGATCCCGCGGATCGCGGCAATGGTCGCCCATGGTGCCACCGCATCGCTCGTATGGGTGTTCGCCCGCCGGCGGCTCGGCGACCGCGCTGGGCTCGTCGGCGGGGTTCTCGCGTCCCTTGCATCGGCCACCGTGACGCCTGGCGACGCGCAAAGCGCCGAGTTCGAGGTTTTCATGATGCCGCTCGTGTTGGCTGCGATGGTGCTGGCCGACCGTAAACGACCGCTTGGTTCGGGACTGGCAATCGGCGCGGCCACGATGATGAAGCAGACAGCGGCAATCACCCTGGTGCCTCTGGCCTACGTGGTGTGGCGAGACCCTGCGGCTTGACAACGGCGCTCGCGCTGGTCGGGTACTACGTCTTTCCTGTGATGCCGCCCCGCCTCGTACCGTTCCTGGGATTCAGGGACACAATGATCACCCATCCGAGTCCGTGGAGGGTCTCACCGATCCCGATCTGGAACATTGGCAACCCGTACGCGGCAATGCCCAGCCTGCATGTCGCATGGTCGATCTGGGTGTGCATGGCCGTACTGGCGACCACGCGTTCGTTGTGGATCCGCAGTGCTGCGTGCGCCTATCCGTTCGTCACGATGGTCGCGATCGTGGGGACGGGGAACCACTACGTGCTCGATGCAGTCGGTGGTGGTCTGGTGGTTATCCTCGCCATGGTGCTGCTCCCCGTCGTGTCACGGGCAACCGGGCGGCGATGGTTGCCCCAGTTGGCGGCTCATCCCTCTGCGTCCCTTCCGGGCGACGACGACGTAGCAGGTTACAGTCCCCCGTTGTGGGGCAACTCGTCAAAGCCGTAGTCGCCGGTGGGATCGCCAGGATCACACTCGATTCACCGGCCAACCGCAATGCGTTGTCGCAACGGTTGCTGGCCGACCTTCACGCCGCCCTCGACACGGCGGAGCGCGAAGCCGCTCGCGTCGTCGTGCTCACCCACACGGCGCCCGTCTTCTGCGCCGGCGCCGACCTGAAGGAACGGGCACACGGAAAGGTTGACTCGACTTCCTACGTCCGCGCCATCGAGCGTCTCGGCATGATCGGTTCGCCCGTGATCGCTGCCGTCGACGGGCCTGTGCGGGCCGGCGGCCTCGGCGTGATGTGCGCGTGCGATCTCGTCGTCGTGAACAAGTCCATCACGTTCGCCCTCACCGAGGTGCGGATCGGAGTCGCGCCCGCGATCGTCAGCGCTCCCCTGCTGCAGCGGTGCAGCTGGTCAAAACTGGCTGGGCCATATCTGACCGGCGAAGCGTTCGACGCAGATCGCGCACTGGAAATGGGCCTTGTCACGCACGTGACCGACAACGTCGAAGCAACAGTCGCCGAGCTCAGCCGAAGCATCCTTCTCGGTGGGCCCAACGCGGTGGCCGCGACGAAGCGTTTGCTGCGCAGAGACCACACCATGGCGGAGCTGCAGGCGCTGTCAGAATCGCTCTTCACCAGCAACGAAGGTCGCGAGGGTATGGCCGCGTTCGCGGAGAAGCGACCGCCGCGGTGGGCCACATGACGATCGTTCCGGACCAGGTCCTTCCCGACAGCGAGACGTTTCGTGAGAACCGCGAAGCGATGCTGGCCCAGCTACGACAACACGACGAACAACTGGTGATCGTCAATGGGGGTGGTGGCCCGAAGTATGTCGAGCGACACCGTCAACGTGACAAGCTCCTGGCGCGTGAACGCGTCGAAGCGCTGCTCGACGTCGAGTCGCCGTTCCTCGAGCTCTCGCCGCTCGCGGCATGGGGCACCGACTTCCCCGTCGGCGCAGGCGTTGTGACGGGCATCGGTGTCGTGGAAGGAACCGAGTGCCTCATCATGGCGAACGATCCGACAGTTCGCGGCGGCACCACGAACCCGATGACGATGCGCAAGTCACTGCGCGCCTACGAGATCGCCCGACAAAATCGGCTGCCGGTCGTCAACCTCGTCGAATCCGGTGGAGCCGACCTACCGACCCAGAGCGAGATCTTCATACCCGGCGGACAGGCCTTCCACGACATCACGCAGCTGTCGTCGGAGGGCATCCCGACGGTGGCAGTCGTGTTCGGCAACTCCACCGCCGGCGGCGCCTACGTGCCGGGCATGAGCGATTACATCGTGATGATCGAGAAGCGCTCGAAGGTCTTCCTCGGTGGGCCTCCTTTGGTGAAGATGGCGACTGGGGAGGAGAGCGACGACGAATCGCTCGGCGGCGCCGAAATGCACGCGAGGGTCAGCGGCCTTGCCGACTACTTCGCGGTCGACGAGCTCGACGGGATCCGCCTCGGACGCCAGATCGTTCGGCGTCTCAACCAACGCAAGCGCGGCCCCGGGCCTCGTGGGCCAGGCAAGCCGCCACGGCTCGATCCCGAACATCTGCTCGGCATCCCGTCCGTCGATCCGAAGATTCCGTTCGACCCACGCGACGTCATCGCCAGGTTGGTCGACGACAGCGACTTCGACGAATTCAAGCCCCTCTACGGATCCTCGCTCGTCACCGGGTTCGCCGAGCTGCACGGGTATCCGATCGGGATCCTGGCCAACCATCGAGGCGTGCTGTTCAGCGAAGAGGCACACAAGGCCTCGCAGTTCATCCAGCTCGCTAACCAGATCGACACTCCGCTCGTGTTCCTGCAGAACACCACCGGCTACATGGTGGGGAAGGACTTCGAGCAGCGCGGCATCATCAAGGACGGCGCGAAGATGATCAACGCCGTCACCAACAGCAAGGTGCCGCACCTCACCATCCACATGGCCGCGTCGTACGGTGCGGGCAACTATGGCATGTGCGGTCGAGCGTTCGGCCCGCGCTTCGTCTTCGCCTGGCCCAACGCCAAGACGGCGGTGATGGGTCCGCAGCAACTCGCCGGCGTGCTGTCGATCGTCGCCAAACAATCGGCAGCGTCGATGGGTCGACCCTTCGACGAAGAGGCCGACGAGGCATTGCGCAAGCAGGTGGAAGAGCAGATCGAACGGGAATCGCTCGCGCTGTTCATGACTGGCCGCGTGTACGACGACGGCATCATCGACCCGCGCGACACGCGGACTGTTCTGGGGATGTGCCTCAGCGTGATCGACAACCAGCCGATCCTCGGAACTCGTGGCTACGGCGTGTACCGGATGTGATGCCGTGATCACACATGTGCTCATCGCCAATCGCGGCGAGATCGCCAGCCGTGTCATCCGCACCTGCCGCCGGTTGGGTGTCGGAACTGTCGCGGTGTTCTCCGACGCCGACGCCCATGCGCCATATGTGCGTGAGGCCGACTCCTCATGGCCGCTGGCTGGCGATGCTCCTGCGGACACGTATCTGCGCGGCGACCTGCTGATCGGTGCCGCCCTCGCACGTGGATGCGACGCGATCCACCCCGGATACGGGTTCCTCAGTGAGAACGCTGCATTCGCGCAGGCAGTCGTCGACGCCGGGTTGACCTGGATCGGCCCGCCGTCGTCCGCGATGGCCGCGATGGGATCGAAGATCGAGGCCAAGCGACTGATGCGAGCCTCGGGCGTTCCCGTGCTGCCCGACAACACGGTCGAGTCCCTCGCCGAGATCGGCGTGCCGGCGTTGGTCAAGGCATCTGCCGGCGGTGGTGGTCGTGGCATGCGGATCGTTCGCGATATCTCGACGCTCGACGAGGCGGTCGCCGCTGCCGAGCGCGAGGCGGCCTCAGCTTTCGGCGACGGAACGGTCTTCGTCGAGCGGTACGTCGAAGGCGGTCGGCACATCGAGATCCAGGTCTTCGCCGACCTGCGCGGCAACACGGTCTCGTTGTTCGAGCGCGACTGCACCGTGCAACGTCGCCACCAGAAGATCATCGAGGAGTCGCCCTCCCCCGCTGTTGACGAGTCACTACGGGCCGCGATGAGTGCCGCAGCCGTCGCCGCAGCAAAGGCTGTTGGCTATGTCGGCGCTGGCACCGTGGAGTTCTTGGTCGATGTCGACGGCAACTTCTCGTTCCTGGAGATGAACACCCGGCTGCAGGTCGAGCATCCGGTCACGGAGATGGTCACCGGGCTCGATCTCGTGGAACTGCAGTTGGCTGTGGCCGGTGGCGATGCTTTGCCCGACGCTGCACTGCACCCGACCATCAACGGGCACGCCATCGAGGTGCGGCTGTGCACCGAGGATCCGTACAACGGCTACTTGCCGAGTTCTGGAACCTTTCGGCGGATCGACTTCCCCGAGATCGACGGTGTCCGAGTGGACAGTGGCGTCGCCAGCGGGTCGGAGGTCACTCCGTTCTACGACTCGATGATCGCGAAGGTCATCGCCCACGCGCCCACACGCGCTGGTGCGATCAACAAGCTCGAGCGGGCGCTCGGCCAGGCACACCTCATCGGGCCGATCACCAACCGGTCTCAACTACTGGCCCTTTTGCCGGAGCTTGCCGATCGGTGGCAGCAGATCGACACGGGCTGGCTCGATCGCAACCCGATGGGACCTCCCGAGATCGCGCCCGAGTACGCCGCGGCCGCCGGCCTGGCTTGGGCACGATCGCAACGAACGTCCCTGACGCAGATCCCGGCCGGTTGGCGCAACAATCCCAGTCAGTTGCAGCAGGTTCAGGTCGGAGCCCACGATGTGCGCTACCGATACGACCGAGCAGGCGAGGTGCTCGAGGCATTCGTCGACGGCGAGGCGGTCACAGCCGATTGGCTGCCGGCGCTGAAGTTCATCGAGACCGAGATCCACGGCGACGTCGTGTTCGTTTCGCGCGGCCAATATCGCTTCCGGATGCCGCCGCGTTACGAATCGCCCGACGATGCCGGCCGTGCCGGATCCACCGTTGCGCCCATGCCAGGCTCGATCCTTCGCGTCGTCGTCAGCGTCGGCGACGTCGTCGAAGCAGGCCAAGCCTTGCTGACGATGGAGGCAATGAAGATGGAGCACCAAGTGGTGTCGCCCGCCTCGGGAATGGTCGCGGAAGTGTTCGTGGGTGCCGGTCAGCAGGTCGAGTCCGGACAGCCATTGGTCAGGATCGAATCGGCGTGACGCGCGATCGCCCCGTCCGCATCGCCAACTGCAGCGGGTTCTTCGGCGATCGGCTGTCGGCGGCGAAGGAGATGGTCGAGGGCGGCGACATCGACGTGTTGACCGGCGATTGGCTGGCCGAGTTGACAATGTTGATCCTGCACAAACAGCGGGCCCGCAACAGTGAACTCGGCTATGCGTCGACGTTCCTGACGCAGATGGAGCAAGTGATCGGCACCTGCGTCGAACGCGGGATCAAGGTTGTCAGCAATGCCGGCGGACTCAACCCTGCCGGATGCGCCGACAGAGTTCGCCAGATCGCCGACCGATTGGGTGTCGGCGTCAACGTCGCCCACGTCGAAGGCGACGACCTGATGCCGCGGATCGACGGACTGCGGCCGCAGCTGGCAAACCTCGACACCGGGGCACCGTTCACCGCCCAACCGGTCTCGGCAAATGCCTACCTCGGTGGATGGGGCATCGCGGCCGCGCTCCAGGCGAGCGCCGACGTGGTGATCTGTCCTCGCGTCACCGACGCTTCGTTGGTCGTCGGGCCAGCAGCGTGGTGGTGGAACTGGTCGATGGACGACTGGGATGCGTTGGCCGGCGCTGTGGTGGCTGGACACATCATCGAGTGCGGTGCGCAGACGTGCGGAGGCAACTACAGCTTTTTCGAGCAGATACCCGATCTCGCCGAACCGCCCGGCTTCCCACTCGCCGAGATCGATCACGATGGTTCCTGCGTCATCACGAAGCATCCAGGCACCGGCGGTCTCATCAGCGTGGGCACCGTCACTGCGCAGCTGTTGTACGAGATCGGCGCACCGCACTACCTCAACCCCGACGTCGTCACCGACTTCGGTTCCATCCACCTCGACGACGTCGGACCCGATCGAGTTCGCGTCAGCGGTGTGCGCGGTTCGCAGGGTCCTTCGACGACCAAGGTGTGCATCAACTTCGACGGCGGCTACCGCAACCGCATGACCTTCGTCCTCACCGGGTTGGACCAGCCTGCGAAGGCCGCTTGGGCCCAGTCGGCGTTGTTCGACCGCCTCGGCGGACGGGATCGCTTCGACGAGGTCGACGTACGATTCGTCGAGGCACCATCTGATGCCATTGGCCAGGAAGCATCGTCGGGCCGGTTGCACGTCACGGTGAAATCGGCCGACGAGCGAGTCGTCGGTCGCGCGTTCTCCTCCGCCGCCATCGAACTTGCGCTGGCCAACTTTCCAGGTTTCTTCGTGTCGTCCCTGCCGACCGACGCGCAGTCGTTCGGCATCTACTGGCCGGCATTGGTATCCAATGACGAGGTGCAACCGGTGGTCGTGCTCGCGGATGGAAGCCGGATCGCTGTCGAGCCGTCGCGCGGCGCGGTCCGCGATGCATCCGACCGCGATACATCCCAGCCGGCCGAGCACGTCATCGACGTTGCACCCGTTGGCCCGTCGGCGGGCGCGCCGTTGGGTGGATACTTCGGTGCCCGATCCGGCGACAAGGGCGGCAACGCCAACGTCGGCGTCTGGGCGACTGATGCAGCCGGGTACGCATGGCTGGACGCCAACCTCACCGCAGAGGCAGTCAGCGAGCTGCTGCCCGAAGCTGCGGGCCTCGAGATACGTCGCTACGAACTACCGAACCTGCTCGCCCTCAACTTCGTGATCGTCGGATACCTCGGTGAAGGCGTGGCCTCCAGCGCCGCCTTCGACACCCAGGCCAAAGGCCTCGGAGAATATCTCCGCAGCCGCCCCTGGCACCCCTGAGTACGGCAGCAAGGTGAGAGAGGGCAGAGCTTCAAGTGATGCTGTGTCGATGTGAGGAGGTTGATCGGGCTGCCGAAACGATCTGGGCGCCAGTGTCCGACATCGCCCCTGATTCGGATCACTGGCTTGGCGCCCAGATCGGTGGACACGGCGGATCGCCCAGGTGCTGTCCATGATCTGGGCGCCAGTGACCGACATCGCCAGATCCGGATCACTGGCTTGGCACCCAGATCCAGAACCTCCCCGGCCACAGGAGCAAGCGTCAGGGGAGGAGGCGGTAGCCGATGCCGCGGGCGGTGACGATCAACTTCGGCTCGTCGGGCTGGTCTTCGATCTTGACGCGCAGGCGCCGCACGTGCGCGTCGACCAACCGGCTGTCGCCCAGGTATTCGTATCCCCACACTCGCTCCAGCAGTTGATCGCGCGACAACACCATCCCGACGTGGTCGGCGAACTCGCACAACAGGCGGAACTCGGTCTTCGTCAGGCTCAGCTCCCGCCCACCTTTCAGGGCGATTCCCTGCTCGCGGCGTAGTTCCACATCACCGAACCGGCTTGCAGGAGCGTACGACGGTACGTCGTGGAGGTGCACGCGGCGCAGGGCGGCGCGGATACGCGCGGCAAGCTCTTTTGGAACCACCGGTTTTGTCACGTAATCGTCTGCACCGGCCTCGAGACCTGCCACCAAGTCGTACGTATCAGCTTGGGCGGTGACGATGATAATGGGGACGATGCTGGTCGCACGAAGATTTCGACATACCTCGAAACCGCTCATATCAGGTAACCGAAGATCGAGTAACACCAGGTCAGGTTCTCGCTCGGCGAAGGCGGCAAGGCCTGATCTGCCATCCTCGGCCTCGCGAACCTCGTAACCCTCGTCCTCGAGGGCAAGGCTCAGCGCGAGTCGAATGGCATCGTCGTCTTCGATGAATAAGAGAGAATGCACGTGCAGGAACCTACTCGCCGTGGTCATTCTGTTACAGAAAACGCACAGACGTCGCGTTGTCCTGTCACATTGGTACGTCACCATAGCGACTGTTCACGCTGCCCCGGTGGGGTACCTACCTCCCCCTGGTACTCCACCGGCAGCGCGAAAAGGTGCGGGCAGCACATCCCTTCTGATCCTCATCACCGGCCGCGGTGAGCTCGTCCATCGTAGGAGGCTGCAAGTTGTTGACGCCGATTCTCACAGCGCACACCGACACCTTCCGCCACGTGACGATGATCTCGGTTTCCGGGCCGATCATCAACCGTGAGCAAGCGACGTCGATCAGCAGCACCTGTCTCATCGGTCCGCAGTCATACGGCCTGATCATCAACCTGTCCGGCATCTCGCTGCTCGCCGAAGTCGGCGTCGACGCGTTGCGCGAAGTAGCCCGCACCTGCGCAGAACGTGGTCAACAACTGGTGTTCGTCTGCGCCGAGCTGATGCTGCGTAGCGAGCTCCTGCTCGCCGACCTCGACACGCTGGCACCTGTGCTGCAGAGCGAAGAGCAAGCCGTGCCACTGGTCAGCGCCGCCGCCTGAGCGCACCCGCATCCTCAGCGCGCCTCCGAATCGGGCACACTGTGCCCGTGGCCGATCGCCAGCGACGCTCATTACGTCTCCGCACCCGCGTGACGCTGTTCTTCAGCTTGACCGCGCTCGTCGCCGGCCTCGCGCTGGCGGTAGTCACCTATGGAGTGGCCCGCAACTTCCTCGTCGACCAACGCAGCGACGTCATCCTCACCCAAGCCCTCTCCAACGCCACATCGGTGCGCGCGACGCTGCTCCAGCAGAATCCGGCACCTCGGGATGATCAGGTCGGGGCGCTGGTCAGAAGCCTCAAGATCAGCAGCGAGGGGTACGCGTTGCTGAGGGTCGACGGCAAGGATCCATTGAGCTCCGATGCCGCATTCCCCGGGTCCTCCTATCCGGCGGAACTCGTGGCGTTCGTTGCTGTTGGCGGCAGCGCTACCCAGCGCTTCAGCGTCGACGGCGACCCGTACATGGCCGTGGGCATCAACATCCCCGCAGCGGACGCGCAGTACTACGAGGCAATTCCGCTCACGGACACCGACCGCGCCCTACGCGCCATCGGAACTGCCCTAGCTATCGGTGCTGCGGTGACGACCCTGTTTGCAGGCGCTCTCGGCTGGTCGACCAGCCGCCGTTTGCTCCGACCAATCTCGCGAGTTGCGACCACCGCCGGCGAGATCGCCTCAGGTGGATTCGACGCTCGTATGGCGCCTGAAGCCGACCCCGATCTCGCCCGCTTGGCGAAGTCGTTCAACGACATGGCCGATGCTGTGCAAACCCGCTTCGAGCGCGAGGCCCGGTTCGCCTCCGATGTCAGCCATGAACTGCGATCCCCCATCACAGCGTTGACGGCCGCTGTCGAAGTGCTCGACACCCGTCGAACCGACCTGCCGGACCGAACACAACAGGCCCTGGATGTTGTCGTGGGCCAGGTCCGTCGCTTCGATCAGATGGTGATGGATCTGCTCGAGCTTTCACGCATCGATGCCGGCTCCACCGAACTGCTCCGCGAACAGGTCGACGTCGAGGAGCTCGTTTCGCGCATTGCGCAGCGCTACGGGTTCGGCGAGACGCCGATCGAGATCGACCCCAAGGTGCAGCGGACCGTGCGGATCGACAAGCTGAGATTCGAGCGAATTCTCGCGAACCTCTTGGAGAACGCCCGCGAGCACGCCGGCGGACCATCGCGAGTGAAAGTCGAACCTCACGGTCGCCACGGCATCGCACTATCCGTCGACGACGCAGGCCCGGGCGTCGCGCGAGGCGAACGGGTGCGCATCTTCGAACGTTTCGCCCGCGGCAGCGCTGCCCGCCATCGCGTCGGTACGGGCCTCGGGTTGGCATTGGTCGCCGAACATGCGCACGCACACGGTGGCGAAGCGTGGGTCGAGGACCGTCCAGGCGGCGGGGCGCGCTTCAAGGTCAGCTTCCCGGAGGTGGTGTGATGCTCAAGCGCCTCATGACCATCTGCCTGGGGCTGGTCGCCGTCCTCGTCGCCTGCGGGATCCCCGACACCGGACAGGTCACAACCATTCAGGACAAAGACCTCCGCCAGCTCGGCGACACGATCCCTCCGACATCGACATCGACGATCCCACCGACGACCATCGTGCCAACCACAACAACCCCGATCGTCAACACCTCCACGACGATCGCACTCGATGAGGTGACGGTGTATCTCATTAGCGGCGGTCAACTGCGGGGCTATCCGCGCTTCGTGGCAAAGCCCGCCACGGTGAACCAAGCGATCACTGCACTCCAGGCAGGCCCGCCGTCCGGGGACGTCGGTTCGGGCCTTCGCTCAGCGGTTCCGACGAGGCGCGAGGCCCCGATCAACGGCACGCAGGACGGCTCAGGCGTAGCCACCGTCGAGTTGCCTCCCGGCTTCTTCGAGCAGATCCCGCAGGAGGATCAGCTGCTGGCCATTGGTCAGATCGTGCTGACGGTCACGGAGGTGGGAGGCGTCGGCCAGGTGTTGTTCAGGCAGAACGGAGAGCCCTTGCCGGTGCCGCGTCGGGCACCAGGCGGGCTCACCAACGGGAACGAGCCGCTCGCCCACCGCGACTACGAGGCACTGCTCAATCCACCGGTCACGACAACCTCCACCATCGCAACCGAGCCGCCCGTCGAGACGACGGTCGTGTAGACGTGCGCAGCGGATTCGTCACCCTGATCGGACGACCCAATGTGGGCAAGTCGACGCTGGTCAACGCAATGTGCGGTCGCAAGGTGTCGATCGTCAGCGACAAGCCCCAGACCACCCGGACGCGAGTGCGAGGCATCCTGTCGACTCCCGAAGCTCAGGTGGTCTTCGTCGACACACCAGGGCTGCACAAGCCCGTCACGGCGCTCGGCAAGCGTGTCAACGCAACTGCGCTCGACAGCGTCAGCGATGTCGATGCAGTTTGTCTCGTGATCGATGCGACCAAGCCGTTCGGGACCGGCGATCAGTGGGTCGCCGGGCACCTCGATCTACCGGCGTCCATCGTCGTCGTCAACAAGATCGACGCCGTCAGCAAGGACAGGGTGCTCGGTCAGCTGGGCGCGGCTTCCTCACTCGGTGCATCCGACTACTTCCCCGTATCGGCGAAGACCGGCGAAGGCATTCCTGAGCTGATCGCCCACCTCACGGAGATGATGCCGGAGGGACCGATGTACTTCCCCGACGACACGGTCAGCGATCAACCCGAGGAGACCTGGGTCGCCGAATTGGTGCGCGAGCAGTTGCTGGCTGTCACCCACGATGAGCTGCCGTACAGCATCGCCACCCGTGTGACCGAGTGGGAATGGCCGCGCATCCGCGTGGAGATCATTGTCGAGCGCGACAGCCAAAAAGGCATGGTGATCGGCAAAGGCGGCTCCGTCCTCAAAGAAGTCGGCAAGCTCGCCCGGGCCCAGCTTCCCGAAGGCGCCTACCTGGAGCTGTTCGTGAAGGTCGACAAGGATTGGCAACGCCGGCCGGATCGCGTCGAGCGGCTCGGGTATTGACCCGTTGGGTAGATCTCGGCGTCTGCCCGGTTCAGTACTTCAGACTCGGATGCCAGTCAGTGCCGCGACCCTCGGGCGTCGTGTCGAGCAGGAGCCACAACGGGTCCATCTCGACGGCGCTGCGGGGATCCTGGCCGGGGTCAGCCATGTCGAATCCGATCTCCTCGCTCCAGAAGTGGCTGATCGTGCCGTTCTTCTGAACGAAAACGTTGTACGCGGGCATATCGGCGTCGTCGGGTGACACGTAGTCCCTGGTGTAATTGCCACTTTCGTCGCTGAAAACGGGAAGGTTGCTCCAGCCGCGCGCCTTCTTGGCGGCGATGAGGCGATCGATAGGTGAACGCGCGGTGAAAGCGACGGCTACACGCTGACGGATGTCGGTGATCTTGTAATCGAAACCGCCCATGTAGGAGGTGCACATAGGGCACGGCGCTTCCCGCTGTGGGCCGAACATGTAGCTGTAGACGACGAGGGTGTCGTGCTGACCGAACAGGTCTGCGAGCGTCACGTCGGACCCGTCCTCGGCAACGAAGTGGTATTCGCGTCGGACTTCGCCGCCGGGTGGAAGGTCCCTGCGCAGCGACGCGACCCGCTCGGCCCGCCGGCGCAGCTCGATCTCTTCCACGAGCAACCGTTGTCGGGCAATCCGGTAGTCGTCGGATTCGTTGGGATGACGAATCGGGTTCTTTGCTGCAAGCTCGGCAGCCGGAGTCAGTTCGGTTTGCTGAGACGTCATACGCATATGTAATCAGACGTCAGGCATGTGCCTGACGTCGGCAGGAGTGTCTTGACCGAGGACGTTCAGCCGCGCACCGGAGCGGCGCGACCAGAGTGAGTTGATGTACGTCGACTCGCTGTGATCCGCGCGGTCACGTGCCATCGTGTGTGGTGATGACCGTTGGCGAAGCACCGCTCGATGCGACAACCAGCACCTGGGTGCTGCACGTCGACCTCGACCAGTTCCTCGCCGCTGTCGAGGTGCGTCGCCGTCCGGAACTTGCCGGGCTGCCTGTAGTAGTCGGCGGCGATGGGAACCCCCGCCGGCCACGCCAGGTTGTGGCGACAGCGTCGTACGAGGCTCGCGCCTTCGGGATCCGCTCGGGAATGCCGCTCGGCCAGGCACTGCGACGTTGCCCCACCGCGATGTTCTTGCCCTCGGACCGTCCGGCCTACGACGCCGCGTCGGCTGAAGTCATGGCGACACTGCGCACCGTGCCCGCGACGGTCGAGGTATGGGGCTGGGACGAGGCGTTCCTCGGCGTCGAGACCGAGGAACCGGAGGCGTTCGCCAGCGACGTGAAGGCGCGGGTCGCGGCCACGACCGGCCTGTCGTGCGCCGTGGGCATCGGCGACACGCGTCTGTTGGCCAAGACCGCGACGGGATTCGCCAAGCCGGGTGGCGTCGCCCGGCTGACGCGTCGCGAGTGGATCCCGACAATGGGCGCGAAGCCAGTGACCGCGATTTGGGGCATCGGCGCGCGCACGGCCGCCCGCCTCGGCGAACTTGGAATTGTCACCATCGAGGATCTCGCCCGCTCCGACCACGAGCAACTCGCCCGCAGTTTCGGCCCGACAATCGGTCCACACCTGCGCATACTCGGCCTTGGCGGCGACGACCGTCCTATCGTCGATGAACCCCACGTGGCTCGAGGCCGCAGCAAGGAGGAGACGTTCACCACTGACGTCGCCGATGCGCCTTCGATCGTTGCACATGTCGAGCGGCTGGCGCGCGAGGTGACGGCAGAAGTCGTCGCCGACGGCCGTCGCGTCACTCATGTTGCCGTGAAGGTGCGTACGTCGACGTTCTTCACTCGCACCAAGATCAGCAAGCTTCCGGCCGCGACAACCGATCCGAACGGAGTCGCGGAGATGGCGATGACCGTGCTCGCCCGATTCGGCGAGCTCCGACCGATTCGCCTTCTCGGCGTACGAGTCGTCCTGGAGATGCCAAGCGAGCGCATATCGTGATCGGGTGATCGTGTTCGGGCTGCTGTTGGTGCTGGTGGGGTTCGCACTGGTTGTTTCGCGGGGCGGCGTGACCGGCTCGGTCGCCGCGCGAAACATCACCCTCGGAAGGTCGCAGCTTTTCAGGACTCGCGGATATCAGGACAATCCGTCCAAGCGATATCGGATCATCCAGGTTCTCCTCGGGCTGGCGATGCTCGCAGGAGGCCTGGCGCTGATCGCCGCTTCCAGCTGATTTGAACGAACGCTGCGGCGAGATCCACGTGGCGGAGGTGTTCGGCGATATGGTGCGCGACCCTGCGGCGGATGTCGGCATGGGCGTGTCAACTCACCTGTTCGTGGACGACCGTTGCAGTTGCGCGCACGGCCTCACTGATCACGGAGTGCGGCGGCGACATTCAGCCGTCGCGCCGCGCGGGCGGGTCCCAAGCCCAGCGCGACCGCCAGCAAAAACGCACCCACCACGATGACGGCGGTCGCCCGCCAGGGCATCACTGCCGGCGCGGCCACGTCGATGCGTTCCGCGAAGACCTGCCACAGCTGGCGCCCCGCCACGGCGCCGAGTGGAACACCGATCACAAGACCCAGCCCGACCACGACAGTCGAGTGCCACATCAGTGTTGCCGCTCGCTGCTTTCTTGTGAACCCCAAAGCAGTGAGCACGGCGAGTTCTCTGCGGTGCGCGCGAACGGAGGTGATCAACACGATCACCAACGCGATCGTCGCACCGAGCGCGAGGCCAACGGCAAGGATCACTGGTGCCGATCCGACATCGTCGGAACTGACGATCTCCGCGGGACGCTGCACGGGCAGGACATCGAGCCCGGCAAATCGTGTCAGCGGCGCTGTTGTTTCCCGCAGATGGGCAAGCTCGGTGTCAGCATCAACGCCGGGCACATATCGAACGAAGACGGCGTTCGGTCCTATCGGTTCAGGGTGCGGATCGCCGAGGATGTCACGGGCCGATCCCGGCACGAGTCGGGGAACGACGATGGCGCCGCGCCCGAGTGATGTGTGCTGTGCGTGCGTCTTTCCGATCGTGGGCAGCACCGCGACGCCGACGACTCGCAGCGAGTGCGGCGACCCATCACCTTCCAACACGATCTGATCACCGACGTGTGCATCGAGGGCGTTGGCCGTCGCCCGTCCCAACACGATTTCGTCGTCGCCTTCGAGGAACCGGCCGGCGACGAGAGAGGGTCGCACTGTGCTGTCGGGCTGCATTCCGATGAGCGGCACGTCGACATCACCCACTGCATCCGCTCCGAAGTACACGCCGGACCAGGTTGCGACGGCGGGATCGTTGCCCAAGATCTCCTGAACCCGAGCGTCGTCGAGATTGTCGTAGCCGTTGCCCGAGACGACCGCTGAATCGAAGTTCCATCCGAACAGCGCGGGCACCCTGATGAGCTGCGAAAGACTGGCTGCAAAGCCGACCGCAGCGACCACGGCCACCGATGCGGCGACTGCACTGACGATCGCGGACCGCGCCGCCACTCTGTTTCGGTCGCCGAGCGCGAACCGCACACCGGTGGCCGCCGGCGGAGTCAGTCGCGCCCCGGCCGTCCGTCCAATGTTTCCCGTAGCGATCGCCCGGCTCGCCGAACGTCTGGCGGGCCGCACCTCACGCCACGCCACCCACGCGCTCGACACGACGAGGATCGCGATCGCTGCGAGACCACCGACGGCGAGGACGGTGAAGTCGATGTCCATGCCAGGGCGCGGCTCGACCCTCCGAACGGGCCCGATCGGCATGAGAGGCGACGCCGCGGCAGCAACGAGGATGGCAACCGCGACTCCCGATGCGGCAGCAAGTGCCGATGCCAGCAATGACAGCGAGGCCACCTGTAGATTCGAGGCACCGATCGCGATGACCATCTGCATGTCGTCGCGGGTGCTGCGAATCGATCGCGCCAGTGCCTGGCCCGACAGGATGGTGCCGACGACCACAGCAATCGCGCCGAAGATTCCCAGAACGAGTGACAGCGGATTGGTCGCCGTCAACGCGTTGGCCTCGTCCACCGATGTGAGGCGGATCTCCACATCTCCGATGGGCAGAATGCTGGCGAGGTGACCGAGCGCGGCAGCGACATCGTCGTTACCGTGTTTCAGGATCAACCCTTGCAAGCCGTAGTTGCTATATGGCCTCAGTTCACGACTGAGCGCCGGTGTGATGAGGAACCGGGGCGTCCGATCTGCGTCGTCCTGCAGGATCTCATCGGGGAAGACACCGATTCCCACCAATGTTACGGACACAGTTTCCGGTGGCGGAGGCGGCGTCACGAAGAAAGCTGGGTTGATGACCTGGTCGATGGAGTAGACACCGAGATCGAGGTGCTCGCCCACGTGGAACCCGAGGCGCTCGGCGCCGAACTCGTTGATGACCACCTCGTCGAGACGATCGGGATCGGCCATTCGGCCCTGCGTCGGCGTGAACCGGTCTTGATCGAAGTAGCGACCGTCGAACGTTCCGGTACCTTCGAACGTTCGGGAGAAATCAGGGTGACCATCGACGAGCGAATAGAGATTGAAGCCGATATACGTTCGTGACTCGCTGACCTCCGGGATCGCCGCGATTGCATCATCCATCGCATCTGTGTAGTTACCGAGGGTCGACACCGACAGGGTGGACGAGTGCACGTGCTCAAGGAATCGCGGGTACGCCGACTGTGTTCGGCGGGCACCCGCGATCGCGAAGAACGCGAGCCCGAAGCAGACGGCGATCGTCACCGCAGCAGGGACGAACGAGCGCCAGTGGCGCGCGACCCACAACCGTCCGACCTGTACGACGATGTTCAACGGAAGAGGGCGCCGCTTGTCGAATCAGGCGGCTCTCTGCACTCCATCGACCCAGTAAAGCAACGGGCGGTAGTCCGATCAACCAGGCCAGCCCCATTTCGCGGGGGTGCCAGTACGACCATGCAGAACTTGGCGGAAGCCCGAGAACAGCTGTCATATCCGCCGGTTCATTTGGTCGGTGCAACACGCGGAGTGACCGCGGTGCCGTCGCGTGACAATGTTGGGACGCCGGGTCAGACCTTGCTGGCGCGTCCCACCCAGAACGGGGCGCGGAGATCGCGCTTCAAGATCTTTCCGCTACCCGTCTTCGGCAGTTCAGGGCTCCAGGTGACGGACCGAGGGATCTTGTAGCCGGCGAGATGCTCGCGCGAATGCGCAATCACCTCCAGCTCTGTCATCGTTGCCCCCTGCCGCACGACGACCACGGCGTGTACGGACTCGCCCCATTCTTCGCTGGGTACCCCGAACACGGCGGCTTCGAGCACATCGGGATGAACTTCCAACGCCGCCTCGATCTCGGCTGGATAGATGTTCATGCCGCCAGAGATGATCATGTCTTTCTTGCGATCACAGATGTAGATGTAACCCTCGTCGTCGCGGTAGGCGATGTCGCCGACGGTCTGATAGCCGTCGCGCTGATCTTTCAAGAACTGGTCGTGCTGCTTGTAGTAGTCGGCGAACACGCTCGGGCTCTTCACGAACAGCTCGCCGGTGCTCTCGGGTCCCGTGCCCGTGACCTCGATGCCGTCGTCGTCGAACAGCTTGATCTCGACCATCGGTGCCGGCATGCCGCACGAGCCGGGCTTGCGCAACTGATCCTCGGGCCGGAGGATGGTGTTGACGCCGAGTTCGGTGGAGCCGTACACCTCGTACAACGAGTCGCTGGGGAAATCGGCCAGGTACATCTGCTTCAGTGTGAAGCTCCACGGTGCGGCGTTGGCGACCATGCGCTTCATGGACGAGGTGTCGTACTTGGCCTTCACTTTTGGCGGCAGGTTGCACACCATGCGGATGGGCGTGGGCGCGCTGAACGTGGAGGTGACCTTGTAGGTGTCGACGATGCGCAGCCAGTCTTCCGGGTCGAACTTGCGCTGCAGAACCACGGTCTGACCGAGGGCGTGGGCGATGGCCATGAACCCGCTGGGGCCACTGTGGTACAGCGGACCCGTCGTGATGTACACGTCGTTGGGCGTGTAGCCGACGAAACCGACCATCGCGGCCACCTGCGCTGGGTTCGCTGCCCCGCGACGGAAGGCGCCCTTCGGCTTCCCAGTGGTGCCGCTCGTGTAGATCATGGTGGCGCCGGATTCCGTGGATGCGGGTACCTCCGGCTCCGCACCCGAGGCTGCGGCGATCGCCGCGTCGGCGTCGAGCATGCCATCGGGCACAGCGCCATCGAAAACCAGGAAGTGATCGACCTTCGGCAGGTTCTGCCTGATGCGTTCGAACATCGGCGCGAACTCGGCATCGACAAACACGATCGAGGCATCGCAGTGGTCGGCGACATACGTCGCCTCCTCGTCGCTGAGCCGATAGTTGAGCGGGACCGCTGTGACGCCCAGCTTGCGCGCTGCGTTGATCACCACCACGAGCCCGGTCGAGTTCTGTCCGCACCACACGACCTTGGTGTTGCCGGGGCGGGCACCCAGATCCATCAACACGTCGGCCAGTCGATTCGTCTGGTCGTTGAGCTGCGCGAACGTCAGCATCGTCACGCTGCCATCCGCGCGATCGTCGATCACCGCCACCTTGTCGGGCTGGGCGATCGAGTAGGCGGTGAGGAAGTCGGCCATCAGCGCACTTCGTAGCAGGCGCGCTGCATTCTTCGTCAAGCGAAGGGGTAGCAGCGCAGCGCGTAGCAGGCGATCCGACACGACTTCACCGTACGCCGCGGCGACTGCAATGCTCGCACCATGTCAGCACGCACAATTCACGGCTCCGCCGGGCTCAAAGACGTCGTCGGCGAACACCTGGGCTACAGCGACTGGATGGCGATCACGCAGGAGCGCGTCGACCAGTTTGCCCAGGCAACGGGAGACTTTCAGTGGATCCACGTCGACCCCGAACGGGCCGCAAAGGAGAGTCCCTTCGGAGGGCCGATCGCTCACGGATATCTCACCTTGTCGCTCGGCCCCATGATGATGCCGATGGTCGTCAAGACGACGGGATTCAAGATGGGCGTGAACTACGGCTGCAACAAGGTGCGCTTCATGTCGCCCGTTCCGGTTGGCGCCAACCTCCGTCTCGGCGTCAAGGTGCTCAGCGTCGACGACATCGCCGGCGGCGTGCAGACCACGTATGAGCTCACGTTCGAATGCGAGGGAGCAACGAAGCCGAGTTGCGTCGCGGAGATCGTCTCCCGCAGTTACGACTAGGCCGTGGAGTACTCAGTCGCCCCACCTCCACCACCCCTGATCGAGTGTTTTCGGCCCACCGGCTCCCGAACGAGTGTTTGCGGCGCATGCGGGGTGGTGGCCGCAAACACTCGTTTGGGTTCAGGGGGCGAATAGCCTCCACCGGGTGAGCAGACGTGCGTGGGACAGCGAGACGTTGCCCCAGGGCGACGACAAGGTCACGGCGGTTCGCCAGATGTTCGACGCGATTGCTCCTCGCTACGACCTGGTCAATCGCATCATGACGTTCCGGCTCGACGTGCACTGGCGCCGCAAGGCCGTCAGGTTGCTGGCTCTGCCGACGGGCGGAACCGTGATCGACCTCGCCAGTGGAACTGGTGACATGTGTGTCGACCTCGCTCGCGCAGGGCATCGACCACTGTCATTCGATCTCAGCTTCGGCATGCTCGCCGCTGATCGCAGCGGAGCGCCGCGAGTGCAGGCCGACATCTTGCGATTGCCTCTCCCCGATCATTCAGTCGACGGCGCAACGTGCGGCTTCGCACTACGCAATCTGGTCGAACTACCGAAGTTCTTCGACGAGCTCGGCCGGGTCGTACGACCGGGCGGGCGGATCGCCCTGCTCGACGTCGGAGTACCGCGCAATCGGCTGATCCGTTGGGGCAACAACGTCTACTTCGGCAAGGTCGTTCCGAAGATCGGCGCGCTGCTCAGCGACGCTCCGGCATACCGATATCTGCCGAAGAGTGTCGCGTACCTGCCGTCGCGCGAGCAGATGTTGACCGACCTTCGTGCGGCCGGCTTCGCCGATGCCGAGCACCACCAACTGTCGGGCGGCATCACTCAGTTGCTGCTCGGCACCCGGAGCTGACCTCGTGCGGGCCGTCAGTCGACCACTCGATCGCGAGGTCGACCTCAACGACATCGCGCGCGGCGACGGATATCTCTTCGTGCGCGATGGCGTCGGCGTCGCCGGACGAGGTGTCGCCGCACGCGTCCCCATCGACGACGCCGCCGAGTTCCTCGCGGGACTCGAACACGACGACCGCGCCGATGGAGCACGTCCACTCGCTCTGGGAGTCGTGCCGTTCAAGCCGGGTTCCCCGTGCGAACTGATCGTGCCGCGAATGGCCGTCGTCAAAGCCGCCGATGGTCGGCGTTGGGTGACGACAATCGACGACCAGGTTGCCGAGCTCGATACGCCGCCCCGGCCCCAGCCACGCGCGCAGAGCTTCACGACAGAGCCCCTCACGCCGATCGAGCACTACCTGCGCGCCGTGGCGGCAGCACGAGACGCCGTGCGGGACGGGCGGCTGACGAAGGCTGTGATCGCCAGGGAGATCTGTGTCAGCAGCAACGAGCCGATCGACATCCACGCGGTTCTCGTGCGGTTGCGGATGTCGTTCGGGTCGAGCTACCGATATTCGATCGACGGCTTTGTCGGCGCGATGCCCGAACTGTTGGTCTCGGTAACCGGCAACACGGTTCAGGCCCATCCGTTCGCCGGCACCACACCACGCACGGGCGACCCCGATACCGACCGATGTGCCGCCGCCGATCTACTCGCCAGCGCCAAGAACCAGACGGAGCATCGCGTTGTGATCGACATGATCCACGACACGCTGCTGCCGTGGTGTAGCTACCTCGATTGGGAGCCCGAGCCCTCGATCGTCGCCGTGGCCAACGTGCAACATCTCGGCACGCGGATGGAAGGTCAGTTATCGGACCCGCGGCCCAACGTTCTCGAACTCGTACGAGCCTTGGCACCCACCCCAGCAGTCGGCGGATTTCCAAGAGCTGAAGCCTTGGCGTTGATCGAAGAGGTCGAGGGATTCGAGCGCGGTCGTTACGCAGGCTCAGTCGGTTGGGTCGATGCGGCTGGCGATGGAACGTGGGCGGTCGCGCTGCGTTGCGCCGAGTTCTCCGATGATCGCCGAAGCGCTCGGCTCGTTGCGGGTGGCGGAATCGTCGCAGACAGCGAGCCGCTGGCCGAGCTCGCCGAAACACAGGCCAAGTTCCAGGCGATGCTCTCGGCCATCGTGAGGCCCTAGCAGTCAGCCGAGGGCCGCGACGACGGCAGCGTTCAGTTCGGCATGAGCGTCCACGTTGTCCTTGCGATTCGAGACGACACGCACCACACACGTATCGGGCTCGTCGAATGCTGCGGCGAGACCTTCTGCCGTCTCGGTGTTGTACGAGCGAAGGCCAAGGGCCCGGGCGACTTCGACGATGTCGGTGCCGTGCGGCGTGCCGAACATCTGCTCGAACACGTCGTCGGGCAGAGTCGCCGCCTGCGGGAGGAACGAGAAGATGGCCCCGCCGTCGTTGTCGGTCACGACGATCGTCAGATCGAGTTGACGCGAACTGAGCGCAGTCAGCGACGACATGTCGTGACAGAAGGCAACGTCGCCCAGCAATACCACCGTCGGTGCGCCACTGCCGATCGCGACCCCGATGGCGGTGGCGATGACACCATCGATTCCGTTGGCACCGCGATTGGCGTGAACCTTGATGTCACTGCGCGGTGTACCGAACCACTCGACATCGCGGACCGGCATCGACGAGGCAACCACGAGATGGCCACCCGCCGGAACGTTGGCAGTGACGGCTCGGGCCACGCCAGGCTCGGAGAGCGTCGAGTCAGGGCCGAGGGCACTGTCCAGCGCAGCTCGCGCGATTCGATCGGCCTTCAGCCACTCCTCCGTCCATGACTGATCGACAGCGACGGACTGCGAACCCGCCAATCGCTCGCAGAATGCGCCGATCGGCGCATGAACCTGCCGGGCGCCGACCAAATTGGGATCGGAGACCAATCCGACAGGCGACACTGCGACGTGCGTCGCGCCCGAGCTTGCGAGCCACTGGGCCAACACCTTCGAAGCGGGCGGCATCCCGAGCTGCACGACGACCTCCGGCCCATGGGCGTCCGCGAACGCTGCGTGACGCAGAACTGAATCGAACCGGACCACTGCGTCATCGAGCATCTGACAAGCCGACAAGGGGTCCGCCAACACCGGCCAACCCCTTGCCGCAGCGAACTCCTGCACGAGGCGCGGCTCGTCGACACCGTTGCCAGCGACGATCACGCCACGAACCTTCTCGAGCAGCCCGATCACAGCGTCGAGATCAGCCGGCACGGAAGGTTGCACCGACGTGACGAGGGCGGGAGGTAGTTCGCCAGCGATACCGACGAGCGGTTCGCGGAACTGCAGGTTGAGGTGAATCGGCCCGGGCCTATCGCCAGTGGCACGCGTCCACGCGTCGGAAGCAGTTGATCGCCATGTGCTGCGCTGTTCATCGTCCGGCACTCCGGGGTCGCTGAATTGGCGAACTGCGTCGCCGTACAGACGCGCTTGCTCGATGGTCTGTGGTGCGCCGACGCCATGGAGCTCCGGTGGACGGTCGGCGGTGAGCACCAGCATGGGCACACCTGACTGATGTGCCTCGACGACCGCAGCGTGAAAGTGCGTGGCGGCAGTACCGCTCGTGCACAGCAGCGCCGCCGGTACGCCGCTCGACAACGCGATCCCGAGAGCGGCGAACGAGGCCGAACGCTCGTCGTGGAAGATGTGCACTTCGATGTCGGTCCGCGAGGTCAACGCCAGCGCCATCGGGGTACTGCGCGACCCCGGTGCGACAACGGCGTGGCGTAGTCCGTGTCGCACCCATTCGTCGACCAACGTGGCGCAGAACGTGGCCTGCACATCCTGCGGCGCCGGGGTCATGATCGACACGATACGGGCCTATCATCCAGCATGTGCGCCCCCACGTCGAGGTCGAGATCTGGTCGGACATCGTCTGCCCGTGGTGTTACATCGGCAAGCGCCGTTTCGAGACCGCCGTCAATGAGCTCGCCGACGAGATCGATGTCGCCGTCGTGTTCCGCCCATTCCAACTCGATCCCACCGCCTCGCCCGGAAAGTCCGGACCTGTGCTCGACGCGTACGCCAAGAAGTTCGGCGATCTCGAACGTGCGCAGGAGATCATCGATCACGTCACATCGGTTGCAGCCGACAGCGGCATCCAGTTCCGAATGGATCGCGCCATGCGCGCTAACACGCTGCTCGCTCATCGCGTTGTGTGGCTTGCGCGGGCGACGGGGCAACAAGTCGCGATGAACGAGCGGTTGTTGCAGGCGTACTTCATCGATGGCCTTGACATCGGCGATCCTGAGACGCTGGCGAAGTGTGCCGCGCAAGTCGGACTCGATCACGATCGGGTGTTGGCGTTCCTCGAAACCGATGACGGTCTCGACGAGGTTCGCCGCGAGATTCGGGAGGCCGCGCGTCTGGAGATCACCGCGGTGCCGACGTTCGTCTTCGATGGCAAGTGGATGGTGCCGGGCGCGCAGGAGCCCGAGACGTTCGCGGAGGTCCTGCGCAGAGTCGTGGCCAAGCGCACCGCGGATGTCTGACTGGCGACCTCTGTCCGGGAAGCTCGCAGGTTGGAGCTCCGGACACGGTCCTCGCCTCGTCTTCGTACACGGCTTCACCCAGACCGCGCACTCGTGGAGGCCAATTGCCGCGCTCTTTGCAGCAGCGGGGTACCAGGCGATCGTGGTCGACGTGCCCGGCCACGGCGACAGCGCGAACGTGCGCGCCGATCTCCGCCGGGGCGCCGACATGTTGACGGCACTCTGCGGCTCGGGCGTGTACGTCGGATACAGCCTGGGTGGTCGACTGTGCATGCACGCCGCGCTGATGTATCCACATCTGGTCCGCGGGCTTGCAATCATCGGAGCGTCGCCTGGCATCGCCGACGAAGGCGACCGCGCGGCCCGGCGCACCGCCGACGACAAGCTTGCGGATCACATCGCCGATGTGGGTGTCGATGCCTTCCTCGACGAGTGGCTCGACCAGCCACTGTTCGCAGGGCTCACGCTCGACGACGCGGCCCGCGCCGACCGATCGCGCAACACTCCCGAGGGTTTGGCCAGCAGTCTTCGACTCGGAGGCACCGGCGCGCAGGGCTCGCTCTGGCCGCGACTGCACGAGATGAACATGCCCGTCTTGACGATTGCCGGCGAGCACGATATGAAATTCGCGGGCATCGGTCGACAGATCGCCGCTTCGGTGCCCGAGGGCCGGTCCGTCGAGGTGCCCGCAGCGGGCCATGCTGCGCATCTCCAGAAACCGCAACTCGTGTTCGACGCGTTGTCCGCATGGCTGCGCGAGATCAAGTATTGATCGGGCCCAACGCCAGGCCGATGGCCATCAACAATCCGACGACGAGTTGGGTGCGAGCGGTAGCGGCGAGTACGGGAATGAGCTGCTTGCCCTTGGCCCCGCTGCGAATTGTCGTGATCGGAGAAATGGCGACAGCGAATCCGACGAGCGCAATGGCTGTCCAGGCCCGCCACACCACGGCGATGAGGACGACCGCGACAGCGGTTGCGCCGAGACACCCGAGGTAGAGCCACCGCGTGCGACTGTCGCCGAGCCGCACGGCCAGCGTGCGTTTTCCTGATGTGCTGTCGGTCGGGATGTCGCGCAGGTTGTTGACGACCAGCAACGCGCAGGCGAGAAAACCGGCCGCGCAACCGGCCACCCACACATGCGCGGGAATGCTCTCGACGATCACATAAGTCGTACCGACAGTGGCTACGAGACCGAAGAACACGAACACGAACACCTCACCGAGACCCAGGTAGCCGTATGGCCTCGGTCCGCCGGTGTAGCCCCATCCGGCGAGCATCGCGACGAGCCCAATGAGGATCAGCCACCACGTTGTGGCGATGGCGAGCACCAGCCCGGCAATGGCAGCAACTCCGAATGCGATGAAGGCCGCGCGCTTCACGTGGCTCGGCGGAGCAAGGCCTCCTGCCACGAGGCGAACCGGGCCGACCCGAACGTCATCGGTACCGCGAACTCCATCGCTGTAGTCGTTCGAATAGTTCACTCCGACTTGCAGCGCGAGGCTGACGATCAACGCAGGGACGACACGCCACCAAACCGGTGAAGGACCTCCCACTGCGGCGCCGGCACCGATCGCTACCGGCACGACTGCGGCGGGCAGGGTGCGCGGACGAGCTCCGAGTATCCACCGATTCACGGGCGTCACCGTAGCCTTCTCACCGTGGCGCACCTCGTTGCGATCGACCTCCCCGGGGGCGACCGATTCGTCGATGTCCTGAAGCGCGTTTGGGACTCCGGCGACGCGGCCTTCCCGGTCGATCAGCGCCTGCCTGCGATCGCCCGTCGCGCGATTCTGGAGGTGATCGCACCTGACCGACTGGTCGACGAGCACGGCGTGCACGCCCTCGATGGGCGCGGTGTCGAAGCGGGTGACGCCTTGGTCGTCGCGACGAGCGGTACGACGGGCGCACCTCGCGGTGTCGTGTTGACGCACAAGGCCATCAACACGTCGGCGATGGCAACCTCCGCTCGTCTGCAGGCCACGCGTGACGACACCTGGCTGGCCTGCCTGCCGTTATCGCATGTTGGTGGGTTGGCGGTGGTCACCCGCGCGATCGTGACCGACATGTCTGTCGTCGTGCACGACGGATTTGATGCGGAGGCCGTGACGCGCGCAGCGCGAGAAGGCGCCACGTTGGTGTCGCTGGTACCGACGGCGCTGCGACGCATCGACCCCAACCTCTTTCGCTGCATCGTTCTCGGTGGCTCCCGACCACCCGAGCATCCGCCCGACAACGTCGTCACCACATACGGCATGACCGAGACCGGCAGCGGTGTGGTGTACGACGGTCGACCGCTCGACGGTGTGGAAGTTCGAGTCGACGCGCAAGGTGAGGTTTGCATTCGTTGCCCGATGCTGTTGCGTTGCTACCGCGATGGCGAAAATCCTTTGGTCGACGGCTGGTTCGCGACTGGGGATCTCGGGGAGATCGGTGACGACGGTCTGCTGATCGTGCACGGCAGGCGTGCCGATCTGATCATCACCGGTGGCGAAAACGTCTGGCCGGCCGCGGTCGAGGCGGTGTTGATCGACCATCCCGAGGTCGCCCAGGTTGCCGTCGCCGGCGTGCCCGACGACGAGTGGGGCCAGCGGGTGGTGGCGTGGATCGTTCCGTCAGCGTCGAATTCGCCGACGTTGGAATCGATTCGCTCAATGGTCGGTGAATCACAGCCGATGTACATGGCACCAAAGGAAATTCGGCTGGTCGATGCACTCCCGACGACAAGTTCGGGCAAGGTGCGTCGACACGAGCTACCGACCTGAGCAGCTAAGGTTCGGGCAACATGCGGAACAATTATTCGGATCACGCCACGTTCTTGGTCGGAGCGGCCCAAGGTGACCTCCACTGATGTGACGGCTCGGCTCTCGCCGGCCTACTGGCGTTTGTGGACAGCAAGCACGATCTCCAATCTCGGTGACGGGGTGTTCCTGGTCGCCCTGCCGCTGCTGGCCTCACGTCTCACTCGTAGCGAATTGTCGATCTCGTTCATCGCAGTGGCGGCCGCGCTGCCGTGGCTGTTGCTATCGCTGCCGGTCGGGGCGCTCGTCGATCGCATCGACCACCGCCTGATCATGGTGCGAGCGGATGTGTTCAGAGCGGTCACCGTCGGGGCGCTGGCGATCGCAGTGGCCACACACAACGTGCACATCTGGATGCTGTGGATCGCTGCCGGCTTGCTGGGCATTGCTGAGGTCTTCTTCGACAACGCTTCGCAAGCGATGGTGCCGTCGCTCGTCCCCGTCGACCTGCTCGAGAAGGCCAACGGCCGCCGCTATGCATCCGAGATTGCTGCCAACAGTTTCGTCGGCACTCCGATCGGGAGCCTGTTGTTCGTCGCGGCAATGTGGCTGCCGTTCGGTTTCGATGCGGCGAGCTTCACCATCGCGGCATTTCTGGTGCTCACCCTCGGGGCAGCAACAACATCGCGAGCAGCGCCTGCCACTACACGGCAGCGTTTGCGAGTCGACATCGCCGAGGGGCTTCGTTGGCTCTCACGACATCGAGTGCTGCGAGGTCTGGCGATCGCCGCCGGTCTGTCGGTGGTGGGCATGCAGATGACCGCGGCGATCTTTGTGCTCTTCGCACAGGATCTGTTGCACCTCAGCGATCGCTGGTACGGCGCATTGATTGCCGTCGGTGCGGTAGGGGCCGTCGCTGGCGGCCTCGTCGCTGAGCGCCTCACGAAGCGTTTCGGTTCGCTGGCGATCATCTACACAACCGTCATCGTGTGGATCGCGTGCATGTTCGCCGAGGGGTTCTGGCCTGTGCTGTGGGTCAGCGCCCTCGCAACAGTCGTCATGGCGTTTGGGACGACAGTCTGGAACACCGTCACCATCTCGTTCCGCCAACGCATCGTGCCGCCGCACCTGTTCGGTCGCGTCAATAGCGTCTATCGGTGGCTCGTCTGGGGATCGATATCCATTGGTGCTGCATTCGGCGGTGTGGTCGCGAACCTCTTCGGCCTGCGAGCGCCATTCTTCTTCGGTGCAGGGTTCGGCGTCATCGCCTTGCTCACCCTGTTCACCTCGATCAACGCACGCACTCTTGCCGACGCCGGTCCACGCCCCGCGCCGACGGAGAATGCAGTCGACGACACGCCACTCAACACCGAGCTCGACCTCTTCTCGTTTCCCGACGATCTGCGCTAAAAGACCAGATAGACGGCCTCAAAGAGTCTCATCAGAAGCTGACCGTGTGGTCGAACACCTGGGGCATTCCCCACCCGGCAACTCCGCTCACCCGAATCGACGACGCGGGCACCGGGACGGCGCGATACGGACCATTCGGGCGCCCTCATCCAGCAGGAGTCGCGCGGCTGCCACAACCGCGCCGACGATCCCTAGCTCAAGGCCCGGCCGAACCGAGCTGCTCGATCCGAACAGCGCGGCCGACTCCTCGAACGAGGACCGATCAGTTGGCTAGGCCTCGTCGGCCTTGGCGCAGACCTCGAGCTCCATGCCATCGGGGTCGCGGAAGAACAGCGACCACTCGCTCCCGAGCCGTTGGATCTCGCCGATCTCCGCGCCGGCGGACACGAGGCGGCCCTTGATCTGCTCCAGCACGTCCTTCGATTCGACCGCGAGCGCGTAATGATCGATCGCTCCGCGGTGACCTTGCTTGCGACGATCGCCGACCATGTCGCTTGAATCGACCTCGAACACGTTCAGTGCTGCCCCACCGCCCAGGTCGAGTATCGACATCCGTGGATGATCCGCCTTGGCGTCCATCTCGAACACCAACTCCGCCTCGAACGCGTCGCGGTAGAACTGCACGGTGCGATCCATATCGGTCGTGAGTGTGGCGACATGATTGAAACCCGATGTAACTGGCATGTGATGGCTCCTGTCCGGCGTCGTGGTTAGTCCATTGCTCCTGATCGAACTCCCGCTCCCCCGTCGATCACGTATGTCTCGCCGGTGATCCACGATGCCAGGTCCGATGCGAGGAACGTCGCCAGATTGGCGATGTCTTGTGGTTCGCCGAGACGCATCAGCGGCATCGAGGCGGCGAGGCTCTCGCCGTAGTTGGCGACCAGCACAGCAGCGAAGTCGGTCTTCACCAGCCCGGGCGCGATGCCGACGACCCTGGTCGGTCCGAGCTCGCCGCCCAACTGGCGTGTGAGGTGGATGAGCGCAGCCTTCGTGAGGTTGTAAACACCGAGCGCACCCTCGGCGCGCAGGCCACCGACCGAGGCAATGTTGATGATGACGCCCGGCTTGTCTCGCATCGCCTGCTCCCACGCGGCCTGGCACCAGAACAGCGGGCCGCGCAGATTGACCTGGAACGTCTTGTCGAACCGTCCCTCGTCGACGGCGAGCGTGGGGCCGTAGTAGGGATTGGTCGCAGCATTGTTGACGAGGATGTCGAGGCCGCCGAACCGCTCGATCGTGGCAGCCACACACGCCTTTGCCGAATCGACATCGCCGGCGTTGGCCGCAAACACAGCGGTATCGCCACCGATCTCCGATGCGGCGATCTCCAACTGGTCCTGCTTGCGCGAGCTCAGCATGACCTTGGCTCCGGCGTCGGACATCGAGCCGGCGATTGCCCGCCCGATTCCCTTGGATGCACCGGTGACCAGCGCGACTTTGCCCTCGAGCGAAATCTTCATGCCGGGAAACTAATGGCTTTCGTGGCGCTCGGTCTCCACGGGCATCACATCCCGGTCGCCTTCGAGGCTGACCTTGACTCGACGGATGCGCCGTCCCTTGACCTCGGTCGCCGTGAAGCACCAACCCTCGCGGCAGACACGCTCCCCCTCGTCGGGTACGTGCTCGAGTGTCCCGAACAGGAACCCGGCCACGGTCTCCCAATGCTCATCGGGCAGGCCGAGGTCGAGCAGTTCATTGAGATCGGAGATGCTCATGCCGCCGTCGACCGAGTAGCTACCGTCGGCAAGTCGCTGCACCTCGAACTCTTCTTCGTCGTGCTCGTCGACGATCTCGCCGACCAGTTCCTCGAGACAGTCCTCGAGTGTGATGAGCCCTGCCAAGGCTCCGTACTCGTCGACAACCAAGGCAAGGTGGAACTTCTCGGCCTGCATCTCGCGCATCAGCCGACTGACGGGTTTGTACTCCGGTATGAACCGCGCCGAGCGGAGGAATTCGTTTCCCGCATGATCGCCCTGCCCGATTCGCTCGGCACGCATCAGATCTTTGGTATAGGCGATGCCCAGCACGTCGTCGTCGCCGCCATCACCGAGTACGGGCAGGCGGCTGAAGCCGTGCTCGATCGCCACGTCGAGTGCCTGCGTGACCGAATACGAACCGGGCACCGTGACGATGTCGGGTCGCGGCACCATCACTTCGCGTGCCACGGTGTCGCCGAACTCGATGATGCTTTCGATGAGCTCTCGCTCCTCGTGCTCCACCACGCCGTCGTCGGCTGCGGTCTCGACGATCCCCAGCAACTCCGACTCGGTGACGAATGGGCCCTGTTGCAATCCCTTGCCCCGAACGATCACGTTGGTGAGCGATATCAACCAGCGCGAGATCAGACGAAGCGGTGGGAACGCCACCAGCGCGGAGACTGGTCGCGCGGTGAACAGAGCAGCCTTCTGCGGATACAGCACGGCGTACGTCTTCGGCACCGCCTCGGCCAGGACGAAAAACACCAACACATTGAGAGCGACGCCGATGATCACGCCGGAGGGACCCCACAGCCGAGCAGAAAGGATGCCGGTCAACGTCGCCTGAACTGTCTGGGCGATGTTGATTGTCAAGAGCAGCGGATTGACCCAGCGCTCCGGCGAGCCGACCAACTTCTTCAAGGCCTTACCGGATTTGAACCCCTGGTCCGCGAGCGACGCCGCCTTCGGCTTGGTGATACGAGACAGAGCCATCTCGGCAACCGAAGTGAAGATCAGCACGAACAGCAAAAAGATGATCGTCACCAACATCAACAGATCGACGTTGCTGAAGGCAATCACGAGGCGAGGTGCTCCTGACGAAAGGTGGCTGGGGCGGGACCATGCCACACGTACTGCTCGAGCAGTTCCCGTTCACGAGCCTGCATAATCAACCGCTCGGCATCATCGGCGTGATCGTGGCCCAGCACATGCAGCACGCCGTGAACGACGAGGAGCGCCATCTCGTCATCGACGGTGCCGGCATGCTCGGGAGCCTGACGCGCCGCCACCGCCGGGCAGATCACTACATCGCCGAGCAACAACGGCATATCTGCGGGATCAGGCGGTGCCCGATCGGGACCGCGACTGGGAGGTTGGCCGTGCTGCACCATCTCGGCCTCTGCGGCATCGATGGGGAACGCCAGCACGTCGGTCGGACCCGGCTTGCCCATGTAGCTGTCATTGAGCTCGGCCATCTCGCGTTCGCTGACGAACAGCACTGCCAGCTCGGCAAGGCCGCGTACGCCTTCGGAGAGCAAGACATCGAGGGCGAGTTGCTGCCACCGCGCAAGATCGACCCGAAGGTCGTTCTGTTCGTCGGCGCAGAACACTTCGGGCACGCCATCGCCACCGACGCGTTGTTGGCGGGAAAGTCGCGGTCGACCGTCGTCACTCATTTTCGCGTGTCCTTGCGACCGGCCTTGCGCTCGGACTCGAGCTCGTCCTGGCGACCATAGGCGGCGACGATGTCGGCAACGATGCGATGGCGCACGACATCGCCGGTGCCGAGTCGGACGAACGCGAGTCCCTCGATGTCGGCGAGTGTGCGCTCGAGACCGAGGAGACCACTGCGGCCGTCGGGGACGTCGACCTGCGTCGTGTCGCCGGTGACGACCACCTTCGACCCGAAGCCGATGCGGGTGAGGAACATCTTCATCTGTTCAGGCGTCGCGTTCTGCGCCTCGTCGAGGATGATGAAACTGCTGTTGAGCGTGCGGCCGCGCATGAACGCCAACGGAGCCACCTCCACAGCCTGTCGTTCGAGGAGCCGCTGGGCGCCTTCCGGCTCAACCATGTCGTACAACGCGTCGTACAACGGGCGGAGGTAGGGATCGATCTTGGCCATCAGGTCGCCTGGCAGGAAACCGAGACGCTCGCCTGCCTCGACGGCGGGACGGGTGAGGATGATCCGCTGCACCTGTTTCGTCTGCAGTGCTTGCACCGCCATCGCTACAGCCAGCCAGCTCTTGCCGGTGCCGGCCGGGCCGAGGCCGAACGTGATGACGTTGTTGCGGATGGCGTCGATGTAGCGCTTCTGGCCGGCCGACTTCGGTCGCACCGGCTTGCCCTTCGCGCCGCGCATGATGTCGTCGGTCAACACAGCGCTGGGACGTTCGTTGTCTTGAACCATCGCGATCGAACGGCGCAGCATCCCTTCCTCGAGATGTTGACCGCCTTGCAACACGACGATCAGCTCTTCGAAGAGGTTGCTGACGAGGTCGGCCTGTGGCCCATCAATCGTGACCTCGTTGCCTCTCACGACGATCGTCGCGGCAGGAAATGCTGCCTCGATCGCGCGAAGGTTCTCGTCGCGTGGGCCGAGCAGCGCTGGCATCAGGTGAGCGCCGGGAACGATGACGCTGTACACCCCGGTGAGCGCGGTCATGCGGTCAGCACGGCCAAGGGATCGGCTCGGTCATGGGCAGTGTGCGCCCGATGTGGGACTCATTTGCCCATACGGTACCGAACCGGCACATGATCCGCGACAACGTGAGCTATCGCCGGGCTGGCACGTTGGCCGGCTGGTTTGCTGGGACGTCAGAGGGTCGCTCGACCATTGTCGACTCGGACTCGCGTGCCTCCACATAGGCGGACGTGGCCGCGAAGTCGATGCAGAAGTAGCGCGAGACATCGAGCGGCACCAAGGGCGCACCACTGGCGACCATGTTGGCCAGTCGCTCCATCATCAGCGCCACGCCGCCGTCGTCGCGCGGTTGATTGATCTCCGGGGAATCGAAGACCAGCAGCACACCCTCCGCTGCCTCCGTCCCCAGCACATCGCGCGCCATGCGCGTCAGGGCACCCTTGGCCACGTAGCGAGGATGGACGACCACGAACAGGATGTAGTGCACGGCTCCGCGGCGGGCGTGATCGGTGAAGTGACGGTCGAAGAACGCCTGACTGAGGTAGCGGGTGGCACCGATATCGGTGGCAATCAGCACCATCGCAACGGGTTCGTCGTCGGCCCACAGCACCCACAGACGGTTGGTGGAGTCGGCAATTGCCGCGTCGAACTCGGAGCGGAAGAACATCTCGCGGCTGGCCGACTCTTCGGCGGTTCGGCGATACGCCAGTTCGTAGAGCTCCCACAAGCGTTCGAGCAAGCCACGTTCGACCACGGAGTTGTGGCGGGTGACGAACATTGACGAATTCCCTGCCTTTCCGGTGACTGCTCGCGCGGGGAAAACCACCCCTTGTGCAAATTGGGACTTTCGTGTAGCCTAACGAGACGCTTCGGGCGGGGTGTGGATGCACGCTGACCGGCGCTAGACGGGCACGGGAGGCGTATTGAAGCGGGCGCTTGCCCCCCTTACATGGTGGGCGATTGCAATTGGGTACATGCTGGCGGTTGCCGTCATTGTGCTGCCCGTGGACTGGTTGGGCACCGCCGCGTACCTATGCGCTTCGTTGTCGTTGGTCGGCGCAACCATCCTCGCCGCACGTGTTCACGGAGTCAATCGCCGCTTCGTCGCCGCGGTCAGCGCCATTGGCGCGTTCTTCGCGGCCTCGCAGATCGTCGACAGCGTCGGCGATAGCGAGACATACACCCGGATTTCCAACTTGCTCGGTCTCTGCGGATCGATCTGCATCATCATCTCCCTCGTCGCCATGCTCAGTGGTCGAGCGACGGCAAACATCCGCTCGGTGATCGGCGACGCACTGATCGTGGGCCTGGGCAGTTGGCTGATCAGTTGGGTGGCATTGATCGAGCCTGCGCTGCGACACCGTGGCGGATCCCTTCCCGACTCGATCCTGGCGGGCGCCTATCAGCCTGCAGGCACGGTCGTGCTCTTCCTGCTCGTGCTGCTGTTGTTCTCCGGCTCCGGCACCCGTCAGGCGTCGGTCTGGTTGGTCACCGTCGCGATGGGGTTCAACCTTGCCGCCGACGTCTTGTGGGGCCTGTCCGCTGCAGGCCATCTCAACGACGGAGCGACCCGCGTGTCGATGGCGTTCTACGTGGCTGCCTACTTCACCGCATCGGGTGCGTTCATCCACCCCACCGTCAATTGGTTGAAGCGGTCGGTCGACGAACCCAGCAACAACCGGATCTTCGGGCGCCTCATCCTCACCACGTCCTCATTGATCATTCCCATCATCGCCTTGGCGGCGACCGGTCCCGCAGATCGCCTGGATGTCATCGTTCGTTCGGTGTCGGCGTTGGTGCTCGCGGGCGCAGTCACTCTGCGCGTCACGCAAGCGGTTCGCGCCAACGGCAGAACGCAGGACGACCTGCGTCTCAGTGCCCAGACCGACGCGCTGACGCATCTCCCCAATCGCACCCTGCTGCTCGAGCGGATCAACGACTGCTTGCGAATGGCGTGGCAGTCCGACAGCCACCCGACGCTCTACTTCGTCGACCTCGACCGCTTCAAGAACATCAACGACAGCCTCGGTCATGCCGCCGGCGACGAGGTGTTGAAGATGGTCGCCATCCGTCTCAGCAAGGCTGCTCCCGAGCACTCGACCGTTGCCCGCCTCTCGGGCGACGAATACGTGGTCCTCGATCCCTCCACCCGCTCCCCCGGCTCGTCCCTCGCGCTTGCCGAACGGCTGCTGTCGATCTTCCGCGAGCCACTGCCCATCAGCCAAGGCGACGTGTTCGTCACGGCCAGCATCGGCGTTGCGTCGCTGAGTCCCAGCTCCAGTTCATCTGCGGAGGATCTGTTGCGTCACGCCGACACAGCGATGTATCGGGCGAAAGACGCCGGCCGCAACTGTCTGGCGGTGTACGACGAATCGATGCACGAACGGGTTGCCCACCGACTCTCCGTCGAAACCGCGCTCTACCGCGCCCTCGATCGCCGCGAGCTTCGCCTGTTCCATCAGCCGATCCTCGATCTCGAGTCCGGCGATGTCGTCGGCTTCGAGGCACTCATGCGCTGGCAGCAGGGCGACGGCACCATGGTGTCGCCGGCCGAGTTCATCCCCATCGCCGAAGACACAGGCACGATCGTGCCCATCGGCTCGTGGGCGTTGCTCGAAGCGCTCACCCAGTTGCGGCACTGGATCGACGACGGTGTGTGCAGCGAGTCAGCCACCATGTCGGTCAATGTGTCACCTCGTCAGCTCAGCGATCCAAACTTTCCGTCGATCGTCAACGAAGCACTTACACGGTCCGGCGTCTCGCCGCAGTTGTTGTGGCTCGAAGTGACCGAGAGCGTGATGATCGCCGAGCCGGAGCTGGCCCTCGCCACCCTTCGCAGGGTTCGCTCGTTGGGTGTGCGCATCGCCCTCGACGACTTCGGCACCGGTTACTCCTCGCTGTCACTGTTGCAGAAGTTCCCGTTGCAGCGCATCAAGATCGACCGCGCGTTCGTTCAAGGCGTGGCCGACAATCCCAACGACCGCTCGCTCGTTCGAACGATCGTCGCGATGGGTCGCTCGCTCGGCCTCGACATGGTGGCCGAAGGCGTCGAGAGCGTTCATCAGTTGCAGGTCCTCAG
>JBDTWJ010000013.1:0-38581 GCA_040006755.1 Ilumatobacteraceae bacterium
ATGAGATGTCGAGTCTTCTATCAGTCATGTAAACGAGGAGAGGTGCGCCCAGCGCCCTCTCCTCGTTCGCGTTCAAACGCATTCTGACTAGACGCCGAGCTCCTGCGCCTTGGCCAGCACACCGGCGCGCTCGGCGCCGATGGTGGTGCTATCGCCGTGACCCGTGTGGACGATCGTGTGGTCGGGCAGAGCCAGCAACACGTCGCGAATGGAGCGCACGATGGTCGGCTCGTCGCTGAAGCTGCGACCTGTGGCGCCCGGTCCTCCGCAGAACAACGTGTCGCCGCTGAACACTGCGCCGCTGGCCGTGTCGTGGAAGCAGCAGCACCCTGGCGAATGACCGGGCGTGTGCAGCACGCCCAGTTCGTGACCGCCGGCGTTCAGCAGCTCGCCGGGCACCAACACCCCGTCGGGCTGTTCGCCCGGCCACACGACATCCCACAGCATGTTGTCGGCGTCGTGCAGCAGCACCGGCGCGTCGACCGCATCGCGCAACGGCAGCGCAGCATTGATGTGGTCGTTGTGACCGTGTGTCAACACGATTGCCTTGACGCGCCTGCCATTGACTGCCTCGATGATCGGCGCGGCGTCGTGGGCCGCATCGAACACCAACACCTCGCGGTCGTCGCCGACGAGCCAGATGTTGTTGGTGACGTCCCACTGGCCGCCGTCGAGGGCGAAGATGCCATCAGTCGTGACCAGTTCGATGGTCACAGCACCACCATCACAGAACCACCACGCTGCGCAACACCTCGCCTCGCTCCATCTTGTGGAACGCCTCCTCGACTGCGTCGAGCGAGATCGTCTCACTGACGAACTTGTCGAGGGGCAGCCGGCCCTGTTGATGCAGCGTGACCAGCATGGGGAAGTCGCGCGATGGGAGGCAGTCGCCATACCACGACGACTTCAGTGCTCCCCCTCGACCGAAGACTTCGATGAACGGGAGTTCCAAGACCATGTCGGGACGGGGGACGCCCACGAGCACGACGGTCCCGGCAAGGTCGCGTGCCTCGAAAGCCTGCCGGTACACCGCAGGATTGCCGATGGCCTCGATGCAGACGTCGGCACCGTTGCCGCCGGTCACCGATTTGATGTACTCCACAGGATCGGCATTGCGCGAGTTGACCGTGTGTGTCGCCCCGAACTCCTTGGCCCATTCGAGCTTGCGATCATCGATGTCGACGGCGATGATCGTGTGTGCGCCCGCAAGTCGCGCGCCCGCGATGGCCGCGTCGCCCACGCCACCGCAACCGAACACCGCAACCGAGTCGCCTCGCCCGACGTTGCCGGTGTTGATGGCTGCACCGATGCCTGCCATCACTCCGCAACCGAGTAGGCCAGCGGTCGTTGCCGGCACATCGGGATCGACCTTGGTGCACTGGCCCGCGGCAACGAGTGTCTTCTCCACGAACGCGCCGATCCCGAGCGCTGGCGACAGCACGGTGCCATCCATGAGTGTCATCTTCTGGGTTGCGTTGGAGGTGTTGAAGCACACCCACGGCCGGCCGCGTAAACAGCTGCGGCATGTCCCGCAAACTGCGCGCCAATTGAGGATGACGAAATCACCCGGCACCACGTTGGTGACACCGTCCCCGACCGACTCGACGACGCCCGCAGCTTCGTGGCCGAGCAGGAATGGAAAGTCGTCGTTGATGCCGCCCTCGCGATAGTGGAGATCCGTGTGGCACACCCCGCAGGCCTGGATCTTGACGACCGCTTCGCCCGGACCAGGATCGGGGACGACGATCGTCTCGATCGAAACCGGCGCGCCCTTCGAGCGCGCCACGACTCCGCGAACCTGCTGTGCCATTACAACCTCCGTGTCAGCGGCCCGCAGGCCAAACCCGGTCGGAGATTAGTCGCCTCGCCGCCCGCGCCGACGCTCACGATCGGGTGCGTTGGCATGAGGAGCGGAATTCACCAGCGGACCCACCGCCTCGATGATGTCGTCGAGCGACGGTTTGGCGATGAGGTCGTCGAGTGAGCGCCGCATCGCCGCGAGGTGCACCGGCGACGTGCCACAGCAACCACCGACGATCCGGGCGCCCGCCTTGACGGCGAGCTGCGTGTACTTCGCCATGAGCTCCGGCGTGCCGGTGTAGACCGCCTCTGTGCCTGCGAAGTACGGCACGCCGCAATTTCCCTTGGAGATCAGATAGGTGTGCACATCGCGCTCGGACATCGCGAGCAGCGATACGAGGATGTCGCTGGCACCAACGCCACAGTTGGCTCCAATCGCCACGGGAGGTGCCGCCAGGTCGTCGAACACGTGCGACAGATCGCCCGGCAGCAGTCCCATCATCGTGCGACCGGCCGTGTCGAACGAGCAGGTTGCGGTATACGGCAATCCCGCCTGGACGGCGGCGGTTGCCGCCGCGCGGATCTCCTCCGCCGATGACATCGTCTCGATCCAGGCGATGTCGGCTCCACCGGCCTTGAGACCTGCAGCAAGTTCGCCGAACGACTCGACTGCGTCTGCGTCGGTCAGCGCACCCATCGGCTCGAACAGCTCACCAGTTGGCCCTATCGAGCCGGCGACGACAACCGGTCGAGGTGTAGCATCGGCGACCTCGCAGGCGATCTCCGCGGCGCGCTTGGCCAATTCGAAGACTCGGCCCTCTGCCTTGTGGAGCTTGAGACGGTGACGGTTGCAACCGAACGTGTTGGTCAAGATGATGTCGGCGCCGGCATCGACGAACTGCTGGTGCAAGGTGCGCACCTTGTCGGGTTCGTCGACGTTCCAGAACTCGGGAGGGTCACCCGCGCCCAGACCGCGCTCGAAATAATTGGTACCCGTTGCCCCGTCTGCCAGCAAAGTACGACCGGACGCCAGCTGTTCCGCAAGAGAGGCTCGCATGATGGGCGCCAGGCTACCGTCCGCCTACAGTCCGCACCATGGCCCTCCAACCCGAGCAGGCCCCCCCGCCCGAGCCCGCCCAGTCAGTAAACGCACGATCGGACCACCATGCACGGTTCAGGGCACCGTTCACGAGCAGTGACGAGCAACTTGCCCAGATGATTGCGGTCGCAGACTTGCCGTCCCTACTCGCGTCGCTCGCCCACATCACATCGTCACCCGACGTGATGGGCGACGAACTCTTCCTCGACCCCACCATATACCACGAACCGCAGGGCGGCTGGACGCCCGATCAGCAGTCACTCGCCCGAGACATCGCCCTGCGAGCGCTCCGCGATCTGCGTGACGGCGGATGGCCGACCGCGCCGCATCCGACCGCGGAGCTCGTTCGGCCGATTATCGCCTGGATGATGGCGCGTGACCCGGGCGACGATTATCTGGCATTGTTGCTCGAGGAGCTCGGCGGCTCGCAAGAGGACCTTCGGGCACCATCGTGGAACGCCGCCGAGATCGCCCCGGATCGACCGTTTCGGGTCGCGGTCATCGGTGCCGGAATGTCGGGCTTACTAGCCGCCTACCGGCTGCGCCAGACAGGCGTCGACGCCGTGGTGTTCGAGAAGAATGCCGAGGTCGGCGGCACGTGGTTCAAGAACACGTATCCGGGTTGCCGGGTCGATGTCGCCAGCCACCTGTTCTGCTATTCGTTTGCTCAACGCGACGACTGGCCGCAGCACTTCTCGACCCAACCGGCGTTGCTGGCGTACTTCAGGCGCTTCGCTGACGAGTTCGGCGTCCGGCCCCTGATCCGCTTCTCGACGTCGGTGGATTCAGTCGCCTTCGACGACGACTCGGTCACGTGGCAGGTACGAACCGTCGATGGCGATGGGCGGTCGGAAACTGAAACGTTCAATGCTGTCATCAACGCAACCGGCCAATTGAACAGACCCAAGCTGCCCGACATCGACGGCCGCACCTCGTTCGCCGGCCCCGCATTCCACTCGGCCGACTGGGATCACGACATCGACCTCACGAACAAGCGCGTCGCGGTGATCGGCACGGGCGCCAGCGCTGCACAATTCATCCCGGTCATCGCCGAACAGGCTGAGCAAGTGTTGGTGTTCCAGCGCACAGCCAACTGGCTGGCACCGACCCTCGAATACCACGACGACCTGGCCGACGGACATCGATGGCTGCTGAATCACGTGCCGTACTACAGCCAGTGGTACCGCTTCTGGTTGTTCTGGCGATACGCCGAAGGGATGCTCCCCGCGGTGAAGGTGGATCCCGGGTGGGAGGGCAAAGGACAGTCGGTCAGTGCTGCCAACGAACAGATGCGCATGCTGCTGGGGATGTACATCGGACTGTGCTTCGGTGATCGACCCGACCTCCTCGACAAGGTGATGCCCAATTATCCTCCCGCTGCAAAACGCATTCTCCGCGACAACGGAATCTGGGCGTCCACCTTGAAGCGCGACAACGTGCATCTCATCACGGATCCGATCGCGGAGATCTATGAAACGGGATTGCGGCTGGCCGACGGCACCGTTCACGAAGTCGATGTCATCATCTACGGCACTGGCTTTCAGGCCTCACGATTCCTCACCCCGATGCGAGTCACCGGTCGCAACGGTGTTGACTTGCACGAGCAGTGGGACGGCAACGCCAGGGCTTACCTCGGCATCGTCGCACCGAATTTCCCCAACTTCTTCATGCTCTACGGCCCCAACACCAACATCGTCGTCAACGGCAGCATCATCTACTTCTCCGAATGCGAAGTGCACTACGTCATGCAATGCTTGCAGCACATCCTTGCCACGAAGGCCCGCGCCATCGACTGCTTGCCCGAAGTGCACGACCGTTACAACGCTCGCGTCGACGAGGGCAACCGTCTCATGGCGTGGGGCGCGTCGAGCGTCAACAGTTGGTACAAAAGCGACTCGGGCCGAGTCGCCCAGAACTGGCCGTTCTCGCTGCTCGAGTTCTGGCAACAGACCCGCGAGGTCGACAGCGCCGACTACGAGAGCCTGTAAGCGCTCACGTGACAGGAGTCAGAGGCGGTTGGCCATTGAGCACGGCCACAGCGTTGCGCGCAGCCAGCGTGGCCATTGCCGCCCGAGTCTCGATGGTTGCCGAGCCGAGGTGCGGGATGAGGACCGCGTTGTCGAGTTCGCTGAGCCCGGGCTCCAGCTGGGGCTCGTGCTCGTAGACATCGAGGCCAGCGCCGGCAATCGAGCCATGCCGCAACGCACCTACGAGTGCCGACTCGTCGACGATCGGACCGCGAGCGGTGTTGATGAGGAACGCCGACGATCGCATCTGTTCGAACTGTTCGGGCCCCATCAAGTGGTGCGTTTCGGTTGAATACGGACAGTTGATGGAGACGATGTCGGACGTAGCCAGGAGCTCGTCGAGATCCATGCGGTCGGCATCGAGCTCTGCCTCGACCTCGGGTGGAGCCGCGCTGCGATTGCTGTACGCGATCGACATCCCGAACGCCTTGGCGCGGCGAGCGAGGGCCTGACCGATGGCGCCCATCCCGATGATCCCGAGGCGCCGGCCCTGCAGGCCGGTGCCCAGGAGCATGAACATGCCCCACTGCCACGGCTTGTTGGAACGGATGATGCGCTCGCCTTCCCCCATGCGGCGAGTGACCATCAGGATCAACGCCATGGCGATGTCGGCCGTTGCATCCGTCAACACGCCAGGAGTGTTGGTGGCGATCACGCCGTGGGCGCGACACTCGGCGACGTCGATGTTGTTGTAGCCGACTGCGACGTTGGAGACAACCTTCAACTGCGCCCCGGCTGCGTCGAGGAATGCTTGGTCGACCTTGGTCGTCAGCAGGGTCAAGACCGCGTCGGCACCGGCGATGCGATGGTACAACTCGTTGATCTCAATGGGGTCGTCGTGCTTCCAGCCCCACACGTTGCCGTGCGGACGCAACACATCGAGACCTGCATCGGGGATTCGTCCGGCGACGACGATCCGCGGTTGGGCCATCAGGCCGCCTCGATCCATTCGCGTAACTTGCCGATGCCCTGTTGGATGTCTTCGACAGAGATGCCCGAGTATGCGAAGCGCGCGTACTGCTCGGTCTCACCTGACAACGGTCGACCGAAATGGCGACGGGTGCAGAACGACACGCCGGTAGCGCGCAACGCGGCATCGGCGAATTCGGCAACCTCGGTGAACCCCAGAGCGTCCATGGCATCGGTGACGTTGGGGAACAAATAGAACGTGCTTTCGGGCTTGGCGATGACGAAGCCGGTGATCTTCTGGAGCTCCGCGACAGCGGCGTCGCGTCGGCGCTCGAGTTCGGCAAGGATCGCCTGCGCGCCGGACTGGTTGTCCTGTAACGCCGCGACGCCTGCCTCCTGCACGAAATGCGTCGTGCAACTCTCGTCGTTGGTGTTGATCTTCGTGATCTGCGCGATCAACTCGTCGGGGCCGATGGCCGCTCCGAGCCGCCAACCGGTCATCGCGAACTTCTTCGAGAACGTGTACAGGATCACGGTGCGCTCGCGCATCCCGGGCAGTGACGCGATGGAGGTGCTCGTGCCCGAGTAGCGCATCTCGAAGTACGCCTCGTCACTCAGCACCCACAAGTTGTGCTCGATCGCCAGTTCTGCGAGCGCCCTCATCTCGTCGAGCGAACTCTCGCAGCCGAGCGGGTTCTGCAGGTTGTTGTAGATCAGCACCTTCGTGTCGGCGCTGATCTGACCGCGTAGGTGATCGAGGTCGATCGCGAATCCTGTGGCCGTCTGGTTGTAGCGGTAGGGCTGCCCGACGCCGCCGAGGTACTCGACCTGACTCTCGTAGATCGGATAACCGGGGGTGGGGAACAACACGCCGTCGCCCGGGTTCATCACGACTTGCAAGAACTTGCCGATCACCGGTTTGCCGCCAGGTTGCACGGCGACGTTGCCCGGCCCGTAGCTGAGGCCTCGGCGCATCGAGACATCGTCGGCCAGCGCCTGGCGCAATGGAACGATGCCCGCCGCCGCGCAGTATCCCGTCTTGCCGTCCGCGATCGCCCGATTCATCGCATCGACCACGTTGGCGGGCGTGGGCAGGTTGATGTCACCAAGGTGGAACGGAAAGATCTTGTTGCCCTTCGCGCCCCACTCGGCGGCCGCGAGTGAGACTGCAAACGCCGTTTCTGTTCCAAGGTTGTTCAATCGATCAGCGAGCATTGGTCCCCCTCCGTCAGCGTCGATCGATTGTACAAACTGTCAAGGCACTCCGCGAACCGTCTCACCGACGCGCTCCTCTCGATGCACGTCATGAGATCTCCGGCTACGCCGGGTTTTCGGTGACTTGCCCGGCCGGCGCGGGTGATGCGTGCGTCAGGCGTTCCAGGAAGGGGATGAATCCGGGGGCGAGGTTGTTGGCGGCGATCTTGAAGCTGACCATCTCGTCGTCCCACGACCGGTACATCGCCAGCAGATCTGCAGCCCGATCGGGCCGATGCATCAACACACGCGCCGGCGCGAGCTGAACCTTGATGCTGAACAAGATCGCGCCGCTGCGCGGCAAGAGCTGGAGGGTCTGCCACTCACTGCGCAGCCAGAACGGTGAACCATCGCCGGTCGTGCTGAGATCGCCAACCGGTTGTGCATTCCTCGTCAACGGGATGAACAGCAACGGGTACGGCTTCACCGACAGGTTGCGGCGCCACACCACCTGGCCCGGCCGCATGCGATCGAAGAACCGGTCGACGCGTCGTCCGAGTTCCGTGTTGTAGTGGGGAACACCTCGATGCACGTCGCCCATCGGTTGAGCGAACTTCTCCGTCAACGACCAGAAGGTGGGGAAGCACAGCGCCGCTGCGTCGAGATGCCATGCGCCGTCCCGGGGTACCATCAGGCACAGGTCTTCCTGCACTGCCCTGCCAGCGGCTTCCAACGGGCGATAGCCCGCGGGCGCTGGCGGCAATCCCTTCGCCGCCAGCCAGGCATCGACAAGTTCAAGGGTTTCCTCGGACGCTTCGTGCGCTGCGACATTCGCTGCGAAGACCACATCGTGCTGCTCGTCGAACAAGCGGTTCCGAAGCGCAAGCTCCATCGCCCGGAACTCATCGGCGACCAACCAGTCCGTGCTCAGCGATTTGGTCAGCATCTTCACGTGCGGTGGCGCTGGAGCCAGCTCTAGTTCGTCGAGCCACACAGGAACGCCCGCTGCCTCGTACTGCGCCGCGTCGGGACAGTACGACCACACAAGTTCGTTGCTGATCTCCGAGTCGGCGGTGTCCACATCGAGATCGTATGGGCACGGATAGGGTCGCGAGCGATGACAACGGAGTCAACGGTCGGGCGTGGCGACGCGAACTCGGGCAATTGGATCGACGGCCCCCACAACCGGTGGGGGTTCCTGCACGTTCCTGACCTGACCCGCACGGTGCGCATCGCCGGATCGCGCGAGCCGCCGGACCCATTGCCGCGACGCCCGCACGATGTCGGCGCGATGGCGTTCGAACATTTGGACCGACGATGGACGATCGAGGAGATGCTGGAGGCGACGTACACCGACGGGATGATGGTCGTGCACGACGGAGCCGTCTTGCTCGAGCAGTACGGCGGCCTGATGCAACCGACCGACACGCACCTGCTGATGTCGGTCTCCAAGTCTCTGACGTCGACGCTCGCGGGCGTGCTGGTGGGCGAAGGTCTCATTGACACGGCGCAATGCGTGACCGACTACGTCCCTAGCCTTCGAGGCACGTCGTGGGAAGGCTGCACGCTGCAACACCTCCTCGACATGCGCGCTGGCACGAAGTTTGACGAAGACGACTACGACAATCCCGACAGCGACGGACGATTGATCGAGCAGGTCTCGGGCTACACGACGCGTACCCGTGCAGACATCCCGGCCGACACGTACGAATGGATCCGCCGGATTTCGAACGCCGCCGATCATGGAGGACCGTTCCAGTACCGATCGATTCTTCCCGACGTCTTGGCGTGGGTGATGTGCGAGGCGACCGGGAGGACGTTCGCCGATCTGTTCTCGCAGCACATCTGGTCGCACTTGGCTGCGCGCGATGCCGAGATCATCGTCGACCCGGCCGGGTTTCCGATCGTCGAAGGCGGTATCTGCACGACGTTGGAAGATCTCGCACGCTTTGGCGTGATGTGCCTTCAACGAGGAGCATTCGGCGGGCATCAAATCGTCCCGAACAGTTGGATGCAGAGGCCAACCACGTTCAACGAGGAGCTGATCTACTCCTTCGTGCTACCGCTCCAGGCGGGGCGGGCAGGCCCGAATTCCTGCTACCACGACTTCTGGTGGGTGTACGACAGCGTGAGCGGCATCTACTGCGGACTCGGGATCAATGGACAGATGGTGATGATCCACCACCCCTCGAACACGGTGATCGCCAAGCTGTCGACGTGGCCCGATCGCATGGACTACACACTCGCCGATCTCACCGACGCCGGCTTGCTTGCACTCTGCGATTCGCTCTAGGCATCCGCGAATCGCACTAGTAGGGCATCTCCGCCAGCGATGGCCGGTCGTGCAGTTGCTGCAACGAGAAGCCGGCCATCTTTCGATACCCGTCGGTGACCTCGACGATCTCCTCGGGCGTGATCACATCCGAGAGCCGATCGAACCCCTCGGGCGCGCGTTCCTCGACGAGTTGCATGGGCAGTTCAGGCCCGAGCCCGCGATTTGCGAGCACGATCGCCGACGTTGCAGGTCGGCGCACCTCGTCGTAACGCTGCAGTGCCACCTCGGTGTCGCCGGGATACGACACCAGGCATCCGGTCAGCGTCCTGGCATCGAGGATCGCCTGCGACGCACCGTTGGAACCGATCGGGTACATCGGGTGAGCCGCGTCGCCCAGCAGCGTGGTCTTGCCGAACGACCATTGCTCCACCGGATCGCGGTCAACCATCGGAAACAGAAACGTTGCGGGAGCCGATGCAATCAACGCCGGGATATCGAGCCACGGGAACGTCCAACTCTCGAACTGGGGGAGGAAGTCGGCGAGGTCGCCGGGTTGGTTCCAGTCCTCGCGCTGCAGGAGCTCCGTGTCGTCGGTGCGCAGTTCTGCGATGAAGTTGAGTTGTTGCCTGCCAACGGACAGATCGCGCAGCGGGTACATCACGAACTTCTGACGAGGGTGACCGGCCCACACCATCGTGCGGCCATCGAAGACGGGGCCACCTTCGGCCAATCCGCGCCACAGCAGCGCGCCATTCCATTTGGGCATGCCTTCGTCGGGATAGAAGTGTCGACGGGCGACAGAGTGAATTCCATCGCATGCGATCAGCATCGATCCCTTCGCAGTGGCCGCGACCGCACCGGTGCGACGGTCGACGAACGCCGCCTCGACATGGTCGGTCGCCTCGACGATACGATCGAGATGGCAGCCAGTGTGGATGCGATCCGCACCGATGTCGGCGAGCGCGGCAGCGTGCAGAATGGTGTGCAGCTCGCCGCGATGGATGGAGATCTGAGGCCATCGGTAGCCGGCAGCTATCCCGCGAGGTTCATCCCAGATCGGCTCGCCGCGCTTCGTGAAGTACGCGAGGGTCGTCGGTGTCAGACCATTGGCCACGAGTTCGTCGGCGAGCCCAAGGGCGTCGAGCTCGCGCACCGCGTGCGGCAGCAAATTGATTCCGACCCCCAGAGCCTGAACGCGATCGACGCTCTCGAAGACCCTGACAGGAAAACCGGCTCTGTGCAGGCTCAATGCCACCGTCAGACCGCCGATTCCTCCTCCGGCGATGATCACATCATCCATTGGATCACCCGGCGATCGCGTCGATTTCAGGCTTCGCTGCGATGACCGCTTCGAGATGCTGCGCATGCGAAGAGCCCGGTTGAGCGAGTCTGTTGAACCCGATGCTGCAGTCAGCAAACCCGAGTTCGATGGCTTGCTCGAGTGTGTCCTGCCATCTCGGTCCGAGGTACACACGCCCGTGGATCGGCAGCGTTGCCGGGTCGCGGTCCGCCTCCTCGCAGAACTGGCGCAGCTTCGCCACACCGGTGGCGATGTCGACGGGGTCGAGACCGGGGATCAGCAATGGCATCCAGCCGTCCGCCTTGCGTACCACTCGGCGCAGCACAGCATCGGCCGCCCCGCTGCCGATCATGATCGGGATGTTGTGGGTCGGAAGCGGATTGATACCGACGCCATTCAGTGTGTGAAAGAGGCCCTCGAACTTCACGAGCGGATGGGTCCACAACATCTTCATGACATCGATCTGTTCTTCGAGCAACGCGGTGCGGTCGGCGAAGTCGACGCCCAGGCCCTCGTACTCCGCCGCGTTCCAACCGACGCCGACGGCAAGGCGGATGCGACCACCACTGAGGAGATCGATCGATGCAACCTGCTTGGCTACGACCGCAGTCTGGCGTTGGGGCAGGACCAACACGCTGGTCACGAAGCTCATCCGCGTGGTGACCGCAGCAAGGTGACTGAAGAGCACGAGGAGCTCATGGAAGGTGTTCTCGGACGTGTATGGCGCCTTGGGAAAGTTTCCGAACGGACCGGGGCCGAGGCGCTCCGCAGAGGCGCCAAGCACATGGTCGTATGCCATGAGATGTTCGTAGCCGGCGGCTTCTGCATCGATCGCCCACTGCCTGATCGCGTTCGGATCTGTGCCGCTGTCGGCCTGCGAGAAGATGGCGCCAATCCTCATCAGTTCTCCATTCGATCGTCGACGATCTCGCTCACACTAAGTTGCTGCCGTGACTCGACCGTTGCTCGTCGGAATCCAATTGCCCGAGATCGAATGGGAGGTTCCGTTTCCGGAGCTCATCCGCATGGCGCAGACCGCCGAGTCGGTCGGCTTCGACTCGGTGTGGCTCGGTGACCACTTGCTCTACGACATCGCCGTCGGCCCGCGCGGACCGTGGGAGGTGTGGACATCATTGGCCGCCCTCGCGGCGTCGACCGAACGAGTGCAACTGGGTCCGCTCGTCGCGTCGACCAGCTTCCACCAGCCGGCGATGATCGCCAAGCTGGCCGCCACGGTCGACGGCATCTCGGGCGGCAGGCTCGTCCTCGGGCTGGGCGCTGGGTGGAACGAGCGCGAGTACCGAGCGTTCGGCTTTCCGTACGACCGCCGCGTCAGCCGATTCGCCGAAGCGTTCACGATCATCCGCACGCTGCTCGCAGAAGGCGAGATCGACTTCGCCGGCGAGTTCTACACCGCCGAGAAGTGCGTGCTGCATCCACGAGCGGCACGCCCCGGTGGGCCGCCGCTGATGGTCGGCTCGGTACGACCACGCATGTTGTCGATCACGCTCCCGTACGTCGATGCGTGGAACGTGTGGTGGAGCGACTACGGCAATACACCAGCCGGTTTCGCAGCGCTCAAGGCAACAGTCGACCAACACGTCATCCAGCACGGTCGAACTGCTGGCAGCGTGTCAGCATCGTGCGCATTGTTGGTGCAGTTGCCCGGCGGGGACGGGCGTCAGATGGGAGCGTATGGCGAGGCAACGGTCGAGCCCGTCCGTGGCAGTCCGAGTGAAGTAGCCGAGCAGATCGGCGCATTCGCTGCGGCCGGCGCCGAACACATTCAGCTGTGTGTTGATCCGATCAACCGCGGCTCGATCGAATGGTTCGCCGAGATGTTCGCTGTACTGGATCGCTGATTGCTACGCAGCGTCGAGCTCGTCGAAGAAGCGCAGCAGTCGCGCTTCGGTGTCATCGAACGAACTTGCCGCGAACAACACATCCTGGAACGTCGAGATCTCGTAGTCGGAGAACTTGCCCATCGCGTCGATGTCGAACGGTCGGACATCTGCCTTGCGGAAGTTGGTGATCTCGCCGAACGAGCTCAGCAAGCCGGCACCGTATGTGCGCAGTGCGTCATCCTCCATCGTGACACCGAACTCGAGCGTGAACCAGAACACCCTGCCGAGCAGATCTGCGAGCCGCGGATCCTTCAAACGACCAGCGACATGGCCGGCTCGTTCGTAGAGGCCGGCAATACGCGGTGAGGCGAGTGAGTTGGCATGACCGATCAACTCGTGGATCACGTCGGGTTCGGGTGTGTAGAAGGGAACCGATGCGTGTCGGACGTACTGCGACGAAGGGAAGCAGCGATCGGCCAACGCAGCGAAGAACTCTGCCGTCGAGACGAGGCCAGGAACGGCGCACAGCGTCCAGCCGGTCAGCTCGGTCAATCGATCCGACACGTCGACGAGTTGTGGCACTTTGTCGGTCGGCAGATCGAGCAAGGCGGCCGCCTGTCGGTACTCAGCTACCGCGTACTCCGTGTGCAGTTCTGTCAGCGCGGTGCTGACCCTCGACCACACCTGGTTCTCCACTGGCGTGTAGTCGACCACCGGTGGGCGCGTACCCAAAGCGAGGTGTGCAGACCGCTCGGCGATGTGATTGCGCCGGGCGACATACACGGGATCGGACACGCCGGGATGGTCGGTGGGGAGTTCCAGCACAGATCCGTTCATCCGACAATTGTCCCCCCAGGAGCGTGAAGTGTCGAGTACCTCGCCCAATTCCCGACGATTCGATGATATATGATGGCTCCGTGCAACAGAATGTCGAACCTGATTTCCCTGCGGCACGCTCTGACCGACAGATCGACAGCGTCGATCGCGCGCTGATCGCGGCGGTTTCGCAGGACGCACGGATCTCGCTGACAGATCTCGCAGAAGCCATCAACGTGTCGAGGTCGACGGCCCACACGCGGCTCCAGCGCCTCCGCGACGACAAGGTGATCACTGGCTTCACGGCGACCGTTGATCCCCTCGCGCTCGGGCTTGGCGTCGCGGCCTTGGTCTTCATCGATATCGAGCAACACGATTGGCGGACGCTCAGCACCGAACTGGCTGCGATCCCCGGCGTCGAGTACCTGGCGATGTGCGCAGGACGGTTCGACCTGATGCTGATCGCCAGGGCCGAAAGCATCCCGGCTCTCCGTGACGTGCTGCTCGGTCGGATTCAACGGCTACCCGGCGTGCGTTCAACCGAGAGCGTCGTCATCCTCGATGAGCTCCGGCCCACGCAGCGTTTGTAACCGCGCGCCCCACTACGGGGCCCGAAACGCCAAACGCAGCATCAGCCAGCGTCTGACTTGCGACGGGCGTTGGCTCGGCGTTTACCTTCGTGCATCGCCTGCACACGAGCAACCGGAATCGCGTGGCCCTCGGCGATCAGGTCTGCCCCGAGGTGCTGAGGACTCGGCATACTTGCTGCCCACGGATCGCCGTCGCCGAGGAGTCCAACAGCGGTGTGGATCGTGAAGTCGCGTGGCGTGATGCTGTCGAGGTCATCCCACGACACCGGAAACGACACCGGGACGCCGGGCCGTACGCGCGGGCTGTAAGCAGCCACCACCGTCGCACCGCCGACGCGCGTCGAGTCGATGAACACCTTGCCACCGCGATCCTCTTTGATGAACGCGTTCGTGGCGACACTGGGATCCAGGTGCTCGACCCGAGAAGCGATGGCCCTCGTGGCGGCAGCCGAGTCCTCCATCGATACGCCGTCCTCGATGGGCACGTACACGTGCAGTCCCTTGGCACCGCTGGTCTTGACTGCACCAGCGAGCCCGACATCCGACAACGCGTGGCGGACAACGTGGGCCACGCGCACGACCGGGGAGAACGAATCCGACTCAGGTGGATCGAGGTCGAGCACCAGATGCGTCGGATGCTCCGGCCGATCGGCAAGCGCGAGAGTCGGGTGGTACTCCACGGCACGCTGGTTGGCGAACCACAACAACGTTCGACGGTCGTTGCACAACGCGTACGACACGTCGCGCTTCGAGGTCTCCGCCCAGAGGTGCACTGTGCTGACCCAATCGGGGGTGTACTTCGGAACGTTCTTCTGCATGAAGGCTTCTTGGCCGCGGTGGACCCGGATTACCGACAAGGGGCGCCCGGCGAGCACCGGGATGATCCGCTCGCGGACGCCGTCGAGATAGTCGATGAGATCGCGCTTGGTGGCGTCGGCGCCATCGAACAGCGTCTGGTCGAGATTGGTCAGCGATACGTCTGCTCGCGACTCCTCGGTGCTCATGACCGTGACGCTACAGACACGACGTTCGTGACATCGGACGGTACGGTCGCGCCGTGGCAGCTGCGAAGTCACCCGCAATCGAGATCCCCGTGGGCGAGCGCGTCGTACGCATCTCCAATCCCGACCGGGTGTACTTCCCCACGCGCGGCGAGACCAAGCTCGACCTCGTCAACTACTACCTCAACGTAGGGCCGGGCATCGTCCATGCGTTGCGCGAACGGCCGTGCATGTTGCACCGCTTCCCCACCGGCATCAGCGGCGAGAAGGTGCACCAGAAGCGCGTTCCCGCCGGTGCGCCATCTTGGCTCCACACGGTGCGGCTCCATTTCCCTCGGTACGGTCAGCACGCCGACGAACTGTGCGTGAACGAGCTCGCCGAAGTGATCTGGGCCGTGCAGATGTCGACCGTCGAGTTCCACCCGTGGAACTCACGTTGTGCCGATACCGAGAAGCCCGACGAGTGGCGAATCGACCTCGATCCGATGCCCGACTGTCCGTTCGACACGGTTCGCAGGGTGGCCGTGGTGGCCCACGAGGTGCTCGACGAGCTCGGCGCCAGGGGGTGGCCGAAGACCTCTGGTGGCAAGGGCATGCACATCTACATCCGCATCGAGCCATCGCACGGTTTCGGCGACGTTCGACGGGCTGCGCTGGCGTTTGCCCGCGAGGTCGAGCGGCGAGCGCCGGATCACGTCACCACCACGTGGTGGCGCAAGGATCGCGATCCCTCCAAATGTTTCATCGACTACAACCAGAATGCTCGCGATCACACGATGGCGAGCGCATACTCCGTGCGCGGCGTGCCCGACGGCCGCGTCTCAACGCCGATCACATGGGACGAGATTGCCGACGTCGATCCGGCCGAGTTCACGATCGCAACGGTGCCCGAACGCTTCGCAGCACTCGGCGACCTGCACGCCGATATCGACGCGTCGGTCTTCGAGATCGATCACTTGTTGGAGTGGGGCGAGCGCGACGAACGCGCCGGCATCGTCGATGACAACGTTCCCGACGAGCACGAAGAGATCGGCTGAGCAGTCAGCGCGGTGCGCGCAGCGAAGCCCAGGGTTCCTCTGTCGATGCGTCGACCGCCTCGTAGCCGGCAGTCCCGTGACTCGGGCCAAGTACCACCAACAGTCGAGCTGGTTCCGATGCGTCAGGCGCCACGAAGGTGGCGTGGACGGCACCCATCGGGATGAACGCGACGTCACCAGGGCTCAGGTCCTTGCGTTCTTCGAGTATCCATTGCTCAACGGCGCCGCTGCGCAGCAGAATGACTTCTTCCTGGTTGGGGTGACGGTGGAAGTCGTGCCCTTGGCCAGGTTGGATCTTCACGTCGAGCACACACAGCTTGGTGCCCTCAGGGACGTTGGCAGGTCGAACGACCCAACCGAGATCACCCCAATCGAGCTCCTCCCATTCGACATCGGCGACACAGACGAAACACATTTCGCTTCTTCTCCTTCAGGGTTTGACAGTCTTGGATGGATTGAGCCCATCAACGGCATCGAGCACCTGGATGTCATCGTTGTGGGAGTGCGTGAAGCCTCGGCTGCGCTCTTCTTGAACGGTCTCGTGGGAGCGGAAGGCGACGATGTACGCGCGCCTCCATGAGTGGTGTGACCTGTTGCCGCCAGACCCGTGCAGCACGCCCTCGCTGTGCACCGTGATGTCACCACGCGAGATCGGCACCTTTTGCATGACGTCGCCTGGACGGAGCTCGGTCACGAGGGTGTGGCTCCTCTCCCGATCCTCATGCAATGGATGGTGCGGTCGCACCGGCTGCCGATGACTGCCGGGCAGGAACTCCATGCAACCGTTCTCGACCGTCGAATCGTCGACCGCCAACCAACAGGTGGCTGTGCGACGATCATCGGTGTCGATCCAGTAGGCCTGGTCCTGATGAAATCCGAACACCGCATCGACCCGACCGGGCTGCTTGGCAAGCAGTTGATCGAAGTCGATGACCATGCCCTCCCCGCAGGGTTGCTCGGCAATGGTGGCAGCACGCCGCTCGAAGTGCTCGCCTGTGGTCATGTCGTTGAAGTCCTTGCCGGGCACGGCAATCTCGCGCCGCAAAAAGCGCTCGTACACCTGCTCGATCTCGTCGCTCTCAGCAGGTGAGAGCACGCCGCGTAGGTGCACGTAACCGTCGACGCGGAACGACTCCTTCTCGTCGCCGACAAGAAGTAGAAGTCTCCCTGCCGGCGCGTCGCTGGGTCGTTGTCGTACTCGCTCATCGCTCCTCGCTCACTCACTCATTCGCATACACACAGGTCGGATCGGGATGTTCGCCGCGAAGAATCGCGACGGCGGCGGCAGCAGGTCCGACGCAAATCTCGCGATACGTCACGTCGGTCAGGCCGGCGACATGCGGCGTCAGCACGACGCGCTGGTCGGCAACGAGAGGATCCTCCAGTGCAGGCGGTTCTGGGTCCCATACGTCGGCGCCATACCCGCCGACAACGCCCGCCGCGACCGCTTCGCGCAACGCCGGTTGATCGACGATCTGCGCCCGCGCGGTGTTGACCACGAAAACTCCGGGCTTCATTCTTGCGAACTGCTCGGACCCGATCAGGCCACGCGTTTCGGGCGTCAACGCCAGACAGATCTGGATGACATCGGATGTCGACAGCAGGTCGTCCAGTTCGAGGAACGTCAGTTCGCGATGACGCGACGTCCTGCTCCAATACGCCACATCCATCCCGAGCACCAGCCCAACTTCGGCGATGCGCCGTCCGATGACCCCGAGGCCGATGACGCCGAGGCGCTTACCGCGAAGCTCGACGCCCTCGTATCCCTCGCGGACGCCCCACGCATCCCGCTTGACTGCAGCGTCGAGCAAGGTCACGCGACGGGAGAGTGCCAGCATCAGCAGCACAGCATGTTCGCTGACGGCATGCGTCGTTCGCCCAGGGGCGTGCACGACTGCGATACCAGCCTCCTTCGCGGCGACCGTGTCGATGTTGTCGAGGCCAGCGCCGCACCTGCCGACGACTGCGAGGTTGGGCAGGAGTCGGTACATGTCGGCGGTGATGCGTCCGCGACCACGGGTCAGCATCGCCCGAACGTCCCCCAGCGGTAGGTCGGCGTCGAGTTCGATCGGATTCGCCATCACGCGAACCGTGTCCTCTTGCTCCAGCAACGAACGTCCATCGGGATGCACCGACTCGAGCAAGACGATCACCGGGCTTCGAGGAATTCCGGCTCGAACATCGCTTCGTCGAAGATCGCCGGATCGACGTGCTGATCGGACTCGCACGACAGCTCGATCAGATTGCCGGCAGGATCGCGAACGAACATCTGCATGACACCACTCGGCAGACGCCGAACCTTTCCCCACGTTTTGATCTCGATCGCGCCGAGAGCTTTCATCGTCGCGAACTTGGCGGCAAAGTCATCGACCCGCAAACAGAAGTGGGCTCGTTCCGGCGTGGCATCGCGCAGTTCATTGACGTGGATCTCCTGCAGATCATTGATTTTGAAGAACTGAGCGGGAAACCCCATCTCAGGCGTGGGAATGGTTTCGAGACCCAACGCGCCGCCGTAGAACTCAGTCGCCGAACCGATGTCGTCGACCATCAGGTTGATGTGATGAATCCGATTTCCAGTGCTCATCGTGCTGCTCCTTCTTTCGTGTGCTCGGCGATGAAGTCCGGCCGGGGCGTCACACCGAGACCGGGTCGTGAAGGTGCGAAGACTCGACCATGCTTCACCTCGATCGTCTCCTCGACAAGTTCATGGAGAAGTGGGTTGGCACCGAGCGAGTATTCGATCACGGTCGCCGAGGGACTGGCGAACGCCAGGCTCATGCCAGCACTGAACGACAGCGCCGACCCCCAACAGTGTGGTGCCAGCTCCAACTGATACGCCTCGGCAAGTGCTGCGATCCGTCGACCTTCACTCGGTCCACCGCATATTGCCAGGTCTGGCTGCAGCACATCGACGGCACCGATCTCGATCAGGTCGCGGAAGTCGAACCGCGTGAACTCGCTCTCTCCCGCCGCAATGGCGATGGTCGTGGAGGATCGAACCGCCGCTGCGCCGCGTCGATCGTCAGCACTGACGGGCTCTTCGAACCATCTCACGTCGAACGGCTCGACACCCGCCGCGAAGCGCTTTGCTTCTGACAGTTTGAACGTGCCGTGGGCGTCGACCATCAGGCCAACGCCAGGCCCCAGACTCGCACGGGCTGCTGCCACCCTCGCGATGCTGGTATCGACGTCTCCGTCCATGACACCGACGCGCATCTTGACTGCCGAGAACCCGTGTTCCGCATAGCTTTTCAACTCTGCTCCGATCCCGGTAGCCCCCGCCCAACCGCCGCTCGCGTAGAGCGCCATGTCTGCACGACAGGGGCCACCCCACAGGTCGACCACAGGCGCACCCAGCGACTTGCCGAGAAGGTCCCACAGGGCCATATCGATGCCGCTCATTGCGGAGACGTTGAGCCCACGCCTGCCGAGCGCGGGAAAGACGCGCCCACGGCTCAGTGCGTAATGCGCGCGCGGACCGTTGTACATCTCCTCCCACAGTTGTGTGATTCGACGAGCGTCCTGACCGACGAGTTGCGGCGCCAACTCGTCGGTGATGCACGACACCAAGGCCGCGCAGCTACCCGCGCTGCCGACCGCAGCCTTCGACTCGCCCCAGCCGACAAGCCCGCTCGCGACCTCGATCCGTACGAGAGCCATGTCGAAGCTGGAGATGCGACCGAAGTCGGACACGTGTTGCCGATCGGCGGGTATCGGAACAGATAGCCAGCATGCGTCGACATCGCGGATGATCATCTTCAACAGGTCATCAAATAAGTGGCAGCAGAGTCGTCGAGCACTTCTCGACGAGCATGCTGTAGAAGCTCTCCGACAGCAGGCTGCTTCCGTGGTCGATGATGAATTGCAGCTCCTCCGGGCTGATGTCGACCGGCTCTTGCTCGATGGCTTCGGGATAGTGGTTGGCGGGCGTGCGATCGATCGGGGCGACAAACTCAACGGTCAGGGCGCCGTCGTAGTTGATGTCCCTCAGCGCGCCGACGATCGACGGCCAGTCGAGAGCGCCCATGCCGCACGCCATCCGATTGTTGTCGGCGACATGGAAGTCCCTGAGTCGCGGTCCGATGGTGCGGATGGTCTCGAGGAGGTCGAACTCTTCGATGTTCATGTGAAAGCAGTCCAGGCACACGCCGACGTCGGGCGAAACTGCATCGGCCAACGCGAGTGCCTGCTCTCCTCGGTTGATGAAATGCGTTTCGAAGCGGTTGAGTGGCTCGATAGCGATGACGACACCCGACTTGTTGGTGTGCTCGAAGATCTCCTTCATGCTCTCCACGCACCATGACCATTCCTCTTCCGGGGTGCCATCCGGGACGATCTTGCCGACCGTGCTGGGCACGATCGTGATCTCAGTCCCGTCCAGCTCCTTGACCATTGTGACGACGCTCTTCACGTAGTCGACCGAGGCGGCGCGCTGCTTTTCGTCCTTGGCGCACAGGTTGCGGTCGGCGAGCGTCAACGTGACGGCACCCCAACACTTCAATCCGTAGGACGAGAGCATTGCCCGAACGTCTTTCGTGTCGTACTGGTCGGGCTCTCCCTTGATCTCTATGCTTCCGTACCCGAAGCGGGCCAGCCTGGCGACTGTCACTTCGAGAGGCTCAGAGCGCATCCAGTTGTGCATTGAAAGGTGCATGTATTGTTCCTCCTACCGGTCCCCCGGCTTGATTGGGTCGTTCCTCAGAACGTGACCGCTTTGAATGCTTCGGTTTGAGATTTCAATGCCTGCTCGGTGGGCAACCGCTCCATGCTCGATGCGCCGTAGAAGCCGTGGATGTCGCGAGCTCGTTGCAGAACGTATGCCGAGTCCTCCGGTGTGGCGATGGGTCCGCCGTGGCAGAGCACGATCACATCCGGGCGAACAGTCCGAGCCGCAGCGGCGCATTTGTCGATCAAGTTGACGCAGTCGTCGAGTGTGAGTGCGGTCTCCGCCCCGATGCTGCCGCCAGTGGTGAGACCCATGTGACACACGATGATGTCGGCACCGGCTGCAGTCATCGCCGCCGAACTTTCCTCGTCGAAGACGTACGGCGTCGTCAACAGATCGAGTTCGCGGGCAATGGCGATCATGTCGACCTCGTGGTGATAGCCCATGCCCGTCTCTTCGAGGTTCTGTCGAAACACACCATCGATCAATCCGACCGTCGGGAAATTCTGCACGCCGGCGAAGCCGAGGCGTTTCAGCTCCGGTAGGAAGACCTCCGGCATGTAGAACGGATCGGTTGCATTGACGCCGGCAAGGACTGGAGTGTGCCGCACGACCGGTAACACCTCGCGAGCCATGTCGACGACGATCTCGTTGGCATTTCCGTAGGCCAGCAGGCCGGCGAGCGAACCGCGGCCGGCCATGCGATAGCGGCCGGAGTTGTAGATCACGATCAGGTCGATGCCGCCGGCCTCCTCCCACTTTGCCGAGAGCCCGGTGCCGGCACCACCGCCGACGATCGGCATGCGGCGTTGGATCATGTCGCGGAACCGGTCGAGACAGTCGCTACGCGACGGCGCTGTCATGACGTCCTACCGGCAATCTCGTAAAAGGACCCAAGCGCCGCGGCCACGAACTTCGGATGGTTGATGGGATGCGGGACTCGGGTGACACGTCGATCGTTGGTCTGGTTGACCTCACGTTCGATCGTGGCGAACAAGGCTTCGTCTGCCTCGGGGTCGAAGAATGGTTGGCCCGTCGCGTCGAGCAATGAGACACCGCCTTCTGGTAGCAAGAACCGAACGGGACCCTCACAGTCATTGAGCTTCGAGGCGATGAAAGAGCCGAACTGCTTGTTCTCGGCCACCGTCGTGCGCATCAGCGTCACCTGTGAGTTGTGCACGTGGAACAGGCGATCAGCGAATCGGGCAGGCACGGACTCCACGGCTCCGAAGTTAACCATGTCGAGCGCGCCGCACGAGCCGACGTAGGGAACTCGAGTGCGGGCGATTGCCCCGAAGCGATCAGGCCCGGAGGGGAAGACACCACCGACGAGGTAGTCGGCGACCTCGGTGGTGGTCATGTCGAGCACCGCGGTGACCATTCCGGAATCGACCAACTTCTCCATCGACTGACCGCCGGTCCCTGTGGCGTGAAACACGAGCGGGTCGTACTGGGTCTTCAGCGCGTCGACGAGTTGGGTGACGAGGGGTGTCGTCACCCCGAACATTGTCAGGCCGATCGCCGGTAGGTCGGAGGCGCTCGTCGGCACCGGGTTGTGCACCATTCCTGCGATGGCGTGGGCAGCGTTGCCCAGAACCTGCCGAGAGATTCGGTTGAGGCCGGCGACGTCGGTAACGGAATACATCATCGCGATGTCGGCGGGACCGACGTAGGGCGCGACGTTGCCGGATGCGACGGTCGAGACCATTACCTTGGGGCGGCCGACGGGCAGGGCGCGCATTCCTGGGGTGATAATTGCAGTTCCGCCCGACCCACCAATTCCGATGATGCCACCGATCAACGCCGCATTGGCGCGGACGTAGGCCTCGAATGCCAATGCCATCGCACCGACGGCGACACCGCGATCCGATGATGCAACTGCTGAGGCGCCGTCCGGGTGGTGCGCCGCGACCTCACCAGCCTTCACATCGGCGCTCGACTGGTGATCGGTCGTACCGACGTCGACCAGCACCGCGACCATGCCCGTGGCTTCGACGACGTCGCGAACGTATGCCACTTCCTCGCGCTTCGTGTCAAGCGTGCCGACAACATAGACCGCTTTCATGTTCAGCTCCGGTACGCCTGGCGACCGAAGCCCTGCACCGGAATGTTCTGGGCAGCTAGGACCTCGTTCTGCAACGCGAACATCGACGCGGCGGCACGGTCGATGTGACGCGTGAACGCCATCGAGCCGGCCAAGATCGGTTGCAAGAGCGCCTTGTCTTGCACGCGGGCAGCGCCGTACTCGTGCTCGACGATCAGCGGTGTCGTCAGCGGGTCGAAGTCGAGCAGCTCGCGCGCTGCGAGCTGATGATCCAGCCAATCGACCGTGCGGTTCTGCAGGTAGGCCAGCGGATCATGGCGGGCGGTGCCGGGTAGTTCGTGCTCGCACAGGACCGTCTGCTTCAGCCACGCGTTGGCGAGGTCGGCAGGGTTGTTGGAGATTTCACCGTCGACCCAGTCGCCGCGCTGTACCGTCTGTCCGCCATACCCCCAGCCAGCAACGCCCTCGGAGTGGATCACCTGACCCTTGACATGCATCCCGGCGATCAGGAAGCCATAGCCGGCGTCCTTCAGATACTGGAAGATCGATCGTGTGTCCTGGCCCATCAAGATCGCATGCGATGGGTCGTAGTGGATGCGGAACTGATCCGCAACGCCATTGCGTTCGCAGATCTGATGGAGCGCGATCCACATCCCCGGCGCATAGCCGATGTTGTTGTGGAAGTTGTCACCCGCCGTCCACCCCGGCATCGGGCACTGTTCGACCCGATACTGCAGATTGCGAGCCTTGGCCTCTTTCAGCAGCGGCACGAAGCTCTCCTCGAAGTCGATCAGATTTTGATCCATCGACTTGGACTGGTTCCGCCCGACGAAGCCGGTTACGGCCGGCACGCCCAGCAGCGAGGCAGCATTCATCACGGCACGCATGAAGTCGTGCTTCTTACTGCGGATCGCCGCATCCTCATGCAACATGTCGTCGAAGTAGCCGATGTCTGCGATGGTCACGCCTGTTGCATCGATGGCTGCCAGCACACGCTTCGCCCGTACGTCGTCGAACGGCTCGCGCAGATCGAGCGTGTTCGCGACCGGATCCAGCATTGCCTCGGCCGGGACGTCGGAAAGCGTGGGATGCAGCGCGGCTGAGAGCTCGATGCAGTCGGCGTCGAGAGACACTGCAAAGTCGAGCCATTCCTCGATGGCGAGGTCGGGGTCAGGGTCGCGCCGCTCGCGGGGTGTCAGCTCCTGTAGTGCCGCTGTGAGCACGCCGATGGGCATGAACTTCGGTTCGAATTGCTTGATCTCCGACATCTCTGGTCGCTTCTTTCTCTCGGAAGTATCTAGATCTCGGCGACCGTGACCGGCGCGTGATTGCGCGCCGACTCGATCGCCGCGTGGAGGATGCACTGTGTTGCGAGCGCGTCGTTGAAATCAACGAGCGGAACGACCGGCACTCCCCCGCCGATCACGGTCAGTATGTCGCTCGCCTGGTTGACGAAGCTGTGCTCGTAACCAAGCCCGTGGCTGTCGGGCCACCAGGCGTCGACGTATGGATGACCGTCGCCACCGCGGGTGACGTCGATGGTCGTCCATCCCTGTACCGCCCCGTCGCTACTGAGGTCGTAGAAGTCCAGTTCGTTCATCCGCTCAAAGTTGAACCGCAGCGCACCTCGATCGCCGTGGATCTCGAAGCGGTTCGCGTTGTGATACCCGGTTGCCAGACGCGACGCTTCGAAGCTGGCGATCCCTCCACCGCTGAGTCTGGCCAGGAACAGCACCGCATCGTCAACCGTGCTGGCTCCCTTCGTGGTCGTGGTACTCGCGCCCGCACCGGCGATCTCGCCGCCGGTTTCACCTTCCAAGACGGCGCGCTCCTCGATGAACGTGTGCTCGATCGCGCCTTCGACGGTGACGATCTCTTCACCGGTCACGAATCTGACGGAGTCGATGATGTGGGCGTTGAGGTCCCCGTGGGCACCAGATCCCGCAATGTCGCCCTGGAATCGCCACAGCAGCGGCGTGTCCGGGCCTCCCCAACTCTGCAAGTAGGAGGCACGAACGTGATAGATCCGTCCGATGTTCCCGGCGGCGACGAGACGATGAGCGAGAGCCACTGCGGGCACCCGCCGATAGTTGAACCAGACCGACGTCGTTCCGGGCGCGCCCGCGGCAGCGGCCACCATCGCCCTCGCGTCGGCGAGCGTTCCGGCGAGAGGCTTTTCGCAGGCCACGTGCTTGCCCGCCTCGAGGGCGGCGATCGCCTGCTCGGCGTGAACGTTGTTGGGGGTGCCGATGTCGACCAGCCCGATGTCATCGGAGCTGACGGCCGCATGCCAATCGGTCGTCTGGTGCTGCCAGCCCCAGCGATCCGCGAAGTCGCTGAGTTCGGACGCGTGACGACCACATACTGTATGCATCGTCGGAATTGGCTCGACGGGAAAGAACTTGGCGACGTTGAGCCAGGCGTTCGAATGCGCGCGGCCCATGAACTTGGATCCCAACAGCGCGATGTTGATGTTGCGAGTCACGTCGTCTCCTTGTTGAGGGTGCCGACACCTTCGACGCCGAGATAGGTGTGTTGCAACTCGGGGTTCGCGATCAGTTCTGATGCGGAAGTCTCGGCTTGGATCCGACCCGAGACCATCACCAGTTGTCGGTCGGCCATGCGCACTGCGGCGCGAAGATTCTGCTCGACGACGAGCACGGCGACTCCTTCGGTGACGAGCCGATGGACGACGTCGATCAACGTGTCGACGATGGTTGGAGCAAGCCCCTCGGACGGCTCGTCCATGATCACCAACGACCCGTTGAGCAGGAGGGCGCGAGCAACGGCGAGCATCTGCTGCTCGCCGCCCGATAGCTCGGCGCCGCCGTTGCGACGCCGTTCCGCCAAGCGCGGGAACAACTCATAGACCCGCTCGATCGTCCAGGGCTTGCCGCGCGTGCCCCGCGACAACATCGTCAGATGCTCGTCCACCGTCAGTGACGGAAAGAGTCGACGACCCTGCGGCACGTATGACATACCACACCTGGCGATCTTTTCCGGAACGTGGCCCTGGATCCGTTCTCCGTTGAAGATCACCTCGCCCGATGTTGCCTTCACCAGACCCATGATCGTGTTGCACAACGTGGTCTTGCCCATCCCGTTGCGTCCGATCAGCGCGACCACCTCGACGCCCATGGTGAACGACACACCATCGAGGACCCGCGAAGTGCCGTACCCAGCACACAGCTCATCGACCTGCAGGAGGTGCTCGCTCATTCGACGCTTCCGCCCAGATAGACGTCGCGGACGACCTTGCTGCTGCGGATCTCGTCGGGTGTGCCGGCTGCGATCGTGATCCCATCTGCCATCACCACAACTCGAGTCGCGACCCGCAGGGCAACGTCCATGTCGTGCTCGATGAGCAACAGCGTGACGTCTGGCGCCAGTGACTCGAGCAGGTCGACAAGACGAGCGCGCTCACCGCGCGACAGGCCAGAGGCGGGCTCGTCGAGCATCATCAGGTCTGGGTTCGTGACCATCGCCATCGCCACCTCGAGTTGCCGTTGCTGTCCATGCGACAGGTCTCCGACATACGACTCGATGTGGTCGCCGAGCCACACCATCTTGGCGGCCTCGCGGCCCTCGAGCCGCCACTGCTCGTCGAGCGACGTTCGCCGCAGCGATCGGTGCCGACCCCTGGTACCGACGAGCGCAAGGTACAGATTTTCCTCGACCGTCAAACCAGCGAAGAGCCGCGTGCGCTGATAGGTGCGGGCCACGCCCAGGCTCGGGCGCCGACGAGACGGCATCAGCGTGCAGTCGACACCCTTGATGTACACAATGCCCTCCGTTGGCCGGATGTCGCCGGCCACCACATTGAACAAGGTGGTCTTGCCGGCTCCATTCGGCCCCAACACGGCCAAGCGCTCGCCCCGGGCGACATCGAGATCGATGCCGCCCAGGGCGAGCAGACCACCGAACGCAACCGATACCGAACGCAGCTCAAGCTGCATTGTCGATTCGATATCGGGTGCGGTGGTGTTCATGTCGGATGTATGTAGGTCAGCTTTGCGGCACGCCGTCGACGACCGGAATCGCCTTGCCGACCCACGGCAGCTCACGGGCCTCACAAGCTGGAGCGTCACGGCCAGGGGGTGGGGTGGTGTTGCTGAACGTGCCACCAAACGTCTGATCGACACCCTTGATGAGTGCGACGGTCTTGGCAACGACTTCGTCGCCCTCCAGGACCAGTTGCTGCACCGTGGTATCGATGATCGCCTGGCGGTTCTCGTCGAGCGTGACTGTGCCGAACGGGCCCTTCAGCGTCATGTTGGCCAGCGCCTCGTTCAACGCTTTGTGGTTGTCGGACAGATCGCCCTTGACTTCGTTGAGAGCCTGAATGAGGGCAAGGCCGCCGAGGTAGTAGCCGTACGCAAACCCGAACGTCAACGCCGTCGAGGGCGGCCCGGGCTCGTTACCCGTGAGCGCACCTGCGAGGGTGTCCCACGCAGCGTCCGCGCTGGCGGCGTACGCCTTGATCTCCGGTGTTTGGACGTCACCGGCGAAGGAGGCGAAGCCCCCGACGTACGCGCCGGCGATGCCTGGTCCCAATGCCGAGGCCAAGCCCGGGTTGAAGAACAGGTTGCCTGCGTGTTGCTGGCCGTTGAGCTCACCTTTGGCATTGACGAACGCTTCTAGCGATGCCTGCGTTCCGGTACCCCCGATGACCCAGAAGTAACCGTCGACCTCGTCGGGATTGGGCAACTGGGCGATGAACGACGAGTAGTCCGTCGTGTTCAGTGGCGGGAACACTCGCTGCACCACCTGTCCACCGACGGCGCAGAACTCGGCGATGAAGCCGGCTGCCGACGTCCAGCCGAAGCCGTAGTCGTCGGCGATGACCACTGCTGTGTCCCATCCGGCCGTGTTGTGCAAGACGTCGCCCATACCGGCGTTCCACTGTGCACCGTCACCGGTGAATCGGAAGAAGTTCGGAGCCCGCACCTGCAGCGTCGCCTCTTGTGCACCAGCGATGCCGTTGATGAAGGTGACCTCTGGATGATCCTTGGCGTAGTTGGCGATCGCGATGCCCTCGTCGCCGGAGAGAGGACCAATGACGACATTCGCGCCGTCCTGCTCGACGATCTTGCGGATCTCCTGGATGGCGCGGTCGGCCGTGTCATTGCCACAACCGACGCTGACGACGTCGATCGGCAGCCCACCGGCGGTTGCGCCGGTGAATCCCTCCGTTGCGGTGGTGCGCGAGTTGGACGTCGCACCCGCTTCGTTGATCATTGCCAAGGCCGCACCGGCCTGGACGTCTTCGTTGAAGCCGCCGAATGCGCCTTCACACTCAGCCATGATGCCGAGCTTGATTCCCTCGCCGGACGTTGCCGGAGCATCCGTACCCGACGAACCATCGGTCGCCGCCGGCGCATCGGTTGCAGCGGGAGCATCGCTCGCGACAGGTGCATCGGTCGCAGTTGCTGCCCCGCTCGCGGCGGGCGACGACTTGTCGTCACTCCCGCAGGCAACGGCAACGAGCGCGAGCGAGATGACGGCTCCGAAGAACCTCATTCTCATTCGGGACTTCGTGCGAGACTTTTGATATTTGGACATTCGATCAGTCCTCCCTCTTTCTGTGTGAGCGACGAGTCGCAATTGTTCGATCCCACGTTTTGACATGCGGTCACGATGTGTTGGGCAACGCGTCTTGCAAGGCGTTGCCTGGTGACGCAGCCGACGTCCCGGGGCGTCTGCGTTTCTGAACCGCGTTGCGCGCTCGATCGACGAGACCCATCAGTCCGTCAGGCGACAATACGACGATGGCCAGCACCAACAACCCGACGACGGTGTTGAACCGCGCTTCGGTCAAGCCGATGCTGTCGGCGCCCGGCAGATCGCGGAGGTAGTTGTTCGCCGCGACGTACACGATGGCACCGAGCCAGGCGCCCTCGAGCCGTCCGATGCCGCCGATCACCGCCACGATCAGCAGGTCGATCGTCTCACCGATCGACACCGTATTGGGGTCGATCTGCCCGTTCCACCATACATTCAAGACGCCCGCAATGGCTGCCACGAATCCGGCCAAGGTGAACGCCAACGCCCGATGGAGCGGAACGTGGAATCCCAGTGATGCCATGCGTACCGGGTCATCGCGGATGCCTTCCAGGGCGACACCGAACGGCGTTCGTCGTGTCGCACGAAAGGCGATATAGACGAGCACCGATAAGGCGAGCGCGAGGTAGTACAAGCGCAATGGTCCGTCGAACAACGACGGAGGATCGAGTCCGGTGATGCCGCCGAATCCGGATATCGTGGCCACTTGGCCGAAGACGTAGTAGCCGATCACGGCATATGTCAGTGTGAGCATCAGGAAGTAGATGCCGAAGGTGCGGCTCGACAATGCACCGAGAACCAACGCGACGATGGTGGTGATGATCAGTGCCAAGGCCACCGCGACCCATGGGCCGAGACCGAGCTTCAATCCCTTGTTGTTGGAATCTGGCACGCAGTTCCCGATCACGAAGCCAGCCACTCCGTATGCCAGCAGTTGGGCCAGCGACACCATCCCGCCGTAGGCCGACAGGAAGACGATCGTCGAGGCGACGAGGCCGAGTATCAGGGCGCGGGTCACCACGAACTCGACGAAAAACCGCGAGCCGAACGTTGGGAGGGTCACTAGAAGCGCGAGGAAGATGAGCAGCGCGAGATATCCACCGCGCGAGCCGCGTACCTGGCTCATTCGGCCCGACCGAACAGACCGTGTGGGCGGACAGCGAGCACGACGGCGAGAAGCGCGAACGTGAGGATGATCGCATAGAAGGTGTAGTCGCTCGGCAGGTACGAAGGTGAGAAGGCGACCACGAGGCCGTACAGCAACGAACCGGCCGCCGCCCCCTTGATCGAGCCGAGGCCGCCGATGATCACGACCACCAACGAGTTGAGCAGCCACTGCCCATCGGCGCCGGGCGCGACACCTGCGAACGAGGCGCCCATCGCTCCCCCCATTCCCGCAAGGAGCGCTCCCACGAAGAAGGTCACCGCGAAGACGGCGCTGATGTTGATACCCAGCGCCCGAACCATCGCCTGATCGTCGACACCGGCGCGGATGACGAGACCCATACGTGTCCTGTTGAGCCACAGCCACAGCAGGGCGCCGACCAGCAAGGCGATTCCGAGCATGAACAACCGGCTGGTCGCGTATCGTTGCCCGAAGATCGTGAAGAAGTGGGTGACCGCCGCCGGCCAGATCATTCGCTGCGCGAGCCCACCGAACCTGGCCAACAACTGGTCGGCGACGATCACCGAGATCGCCACCGTGATCAACGCCTGTCGCAGGTCCTGACCCTGGTTCCAGCGTAGGAACATCTGCTGGATGACGACGCCGAGGATGGCTGCCGCTCCCGCACCGACGAGCATCGGTATGACCCAGGACGCGATGCTGACGTCGGCTGGTGCGATGTTGCGTGTCTTGCCGACCATCCGCTCCTGCATGTCGATTGCGATGTACGCAGCGAGCAGGAACAAGGCGCCGTGAGCCATGTTGACCGTGCGCATCAACCCGAAGATCAGTGTGAAACCCGAGGCGACCACGAACATCAATCCGGCAAAGGTGATGCCATCGAGCAACGTGACCAGGAATTTGCCCGGCTTCTCGATTGCTGCGCCGGACGGCGTACCCGTTGCGAAGAACAGCACCCAGCAGACCACGAAGACGATCGGCAGACCCACCGCGACGGTAGGTAGTCGACGTCTCCAGATCGCGAGCATTCATACCCCTTCGGGTGCGACCGGGCCCCCTGTCGCTTCCCGACTTGACAGTACGGCCCGTCCCTGGCGCGGTCCAGAGCCATTGGAGGGGGTCCGTAGGAACTAGTCGCGAGTCAGTCCGGGCTGAGAATGAAGGCCGTTGCTTCTGTTCGTGACCGGACGTGCAGCTTCATCAAGATGTTGCTGACGTGGTTCTTCACGGTGAACAGGCTGAGGTCGAGCGCTTTGGCGATGTCCGCGTTCGAGCGGCCCTTCGCCAGCAACTCGGCGATCTCGGCCTCGCGCGGCGTCAGTGATTCGAGCGCCGAGGCGGCCCGATCCGCGCCGAGCGCGAGGATCTGGGTCACTTCGGCAGAAAACGTGCTGCGACCCGTAGCGGCACTTCGCACAGCCTCGGCAAGGCTCTCGGCATTGACCGATTTCACCAGATAGCCATTGGCGCCGGCCTGAATGACGTCACGGATCCGCTCCCGTTCCGTGAAGCTGCTCAACGCCAACAGGCCCATGGTCGGGTGCTCCTTGCGAAGTCGTCGAATGACCTCTACGCCGTCCATACCGGGCATCACCAAGTCGACCACCACGACATCCGGAACCAGTTTCCGCACCTCGATGATCGCCACCTCGCCAGTCGATGCCTCGCCGACGACCTCCAGATTGTCGAATCCCGACAGACACGCGGTGACGCCTTCCCGAAGGAGGTCGTGATCGTCGACGACAACGACGCGAATGTGCTCCGCGACGGTCATACGCAGGCGACTGTCAGCCGCACGTCGGTGCCGTGCCCGGGCGATGAGCTGATGTCGAGCTTGGCCCCAACAGCGTCGGCGCGCTCGCGCATGATGATCAAACCGAGGTGACCGGGAGGCACGGCACACGGGTCGAACCCCTGGCCGTCGTCCTGGATTCGCAGCTCCACTTCTACGCCCTTGGTCAAGAACAGCCCCACCATCGTGGCCTGCGCATGCTTGGCGATGTTACCGAGTGCCTCCTGCGCGACCCGGTAGAACGCAAGTCGTGTGCCGGAGTCGAATTCGACAGGGTCGACGTCGACTGTCACCTGCAGCGACTTGCGGCTCTCGAGCGCGGTTGCAAGACCTTCGAGCAACTCGTGGAGTGGAGCCTCCGACAACTCCGCCGGACGGAGCTCGAGCACCAGAGTCCTCATCTCGGCCAGCGCTCCGCGCGTCAGCTGCCGCAATCGCTCGAGCCGGGGACGCAATGGCGAATCTTCACCGGCTTCGCGCAGCAAACTGTCGGCCGTCAAAGCTGCGGTCCACAACGTCTGATTGACAGCGTCGTGCAGCTCGCGCGCCAGTCGTTGGCGCTCTTCCGCCGCGGCTAGCCCGGAGACCTGGCTGGCGAGCCTGGCATTCGAGATTGCTGCCGCTGCCTGGTCGGCGATGGCGCGCAGACGATCCCCGTGTCCGTTGGTGAAGAAGCCCTTCATCGCGCTCTCGGCAACGAGGAAGCCGATCTGCTGATCGCCGACCCACATCGGTGCGCCAACGACGGATTGCGCTGGGCCGAGGGCGCGTCGCGGATCGTCGATGACAACTGAGCCGCTCCTCGCGGGCAGCCGAGCGATGACGTCGAGCGACGACAGGGATCCGCTGACGTGTGACTCGATGTCGACCCCGTAGCCGAACCCGACGCGCTGGCGAGCTATGTAAGGCACTCCGTCCTGGTCGACGAGAATGATTGCGGCGAGGTCGTTGGACACCAGTCGCTCGACGCCGCCGAGCACGTGTTCCATCACCTCGTGGAGATCCAATGTGCTCGACATCGCCGCTGCGCTGGCGCTGAGGGCCTCGGCGTAGGAACGCTGTTGCCGCTCCTCGGCCTGGATTCGCACGCGGTCCTCAACTTCACGTCGCAGGCTTTCGTTGGCCCGCATCAACTGTGTGGTGCGCCGCTTGACGCGCTCGTCGAGCTCGGCGAGGGTTCGTTGCAAGTTGTCTTCTGCCTGACGGCGCTCGGTCACATCCTCGAACGTGCCGAGCGCACCGATCACCGCACCCGAGAGATCCCGCAGCGGTACCTTGTTGGTCTCGATCCAACGAAGATCGCCTGCGGCGCTGCGCAGCCGCTCGATGATCCCGAATCTCGGCTCTCCCGACTCGACGACCACTCGGTCCCAGTCGACGAACCAATCGGCATCGAACTCGGGATCGTCGGCCCACGGCATGTCGCGGTCGGAGAGGCCCACCATTGCCTCGGGCTCGACGCCGGCAAACGCCGCAAAGACCTTGTTGCACCCAAAGTAGCGCGACTGGCGGTCTTTCCAGAACACCGCGTTGGTCAGAGAGTCCATCAGGATCTGCAGCATCTGCTGACTGGCCCGCAACGCTGCGTCTCCGCCGTACTCGCCCTGCAACAGGGCGGCGTACATCTCCGAGCCGCCGTCTCGTGCGCCGACCAAGCCCGACGTCTCCTGGCCCCTCCTGTCCTGGTCCGTCGTCACCTGGCCGGTCGTCACCTGGTCCGTCGTCACCTGGCCGGTCGTCACCTGGCCGGTCGTCACGTGGCCGGTTGTCACCTGACCCGTCGTCGGAGCTGTGGGATCCATCCGCGCATCGTATATCGCACAATTCCACGCGATTTCGAGCGCAACGTCAGCTGCCCGGCATCACGAGCGGCTGTCGCGCGGCGAGGGTCCCGGCCTTCACGATCCCGTTCTGCATCACGGCCAGCAATCGCGATCGGTCGGCGAGGATCGAGATATCGGCGATCACGTCACCGTCGACGACCAAGACATCGGCAAGCTTGCCCGGCTCGAGCGTTCCAACATCGTGATCGGTCCCGCATATCTCCGCGCCGGTTCGCGTGGCGCAGACGATGGTATCCATCGGGCTGAAGCCGACGTAGTCGACGAAGAAGCTGAGCTCCTTCGCGTAGTCGCCATGTGGGTTCCAGGCGAAGCCGTAGTCGCCGCCCAAGCCCAGCCGACCGCCGGCCTCGAGGAGCTTGCGGGCGCTGATCGCACCCGCTTCGAGGGTCTCCTGGTGGCCGTCGATCACTCGCTGCGAGAGCCCGAACTCGGCGCCGTTGTTGACCGACGCAAGCTCGAATTGCAATGCCGGCACACACGGAACGTTGCCTTCAATCATCATGTCGATGCACTCGTTGTCGAGGAACGTGCCGTGTTCGATCGAGTCGTAGCCGGCCAGCAACGCGTTCTTGATGCCCTCGGTGGCCCGGCAATGGCCGTACACCTTCCGCCGGTGGTTGTGTGCGACCTCGCTGACCGCCTTCATCTCGTCGAACGTCATCGACAGGGTGTGCTGATCGTTGGTGACGGGTGCAGCAGCGTCGCCGGTTGGATATGTTTTCAGCCACTGGGCACCGGCTTTGACGAGCCGACGGGCGGCGCTGCGCGCCTGGTCCGCGCCGTCGACGACGATGATCACACCCTCCATCCCGATCTTGCGGAAGTCGGGGTTCCAATCCATCAGGCCGCCGGCGCCACAGATCTCTTGACCGCCGGGAACGAAACGTGGACCAGGAACCATGTCGGTGTCGATCGCTTCGGCGAGCCACACATCGGTGTTGAAGAGACACCCTGCGGAACGGGCCGAGGTGTAGCCGCATTCGAGCGCCATCCGGGAGTTGAACGTGCTCTGCAGCGACACCATCTCCGGCGGATACTTGATGTCGAGGTCCTCGAGGTGCAGGACGTTGTAGTACGTCGCATGGAAGTGCGGCTCCACGAGCCCGGGCATGATGGTGCCACCGCCGGCATCGATCTGGTCAATGTCGTGAGGGAGTTGCGGCGCACGGGTGGCAGGCCCGGCATAGCTGATCCGGCCGTTGTCGACCACGACGACCGCATCACGAACTGGTTCCGTTCCTGTTCCGTCGATTAGCCGACCGTTGACGATGCGGGTGATTCCAGTTGCGATCCTCATGAGTGACCCCCTGACGCAACAGTTTGCACCGTCGTGTCAACCCCTCCTACGGGAGTGGTGCTGGTGTGACGTCTGACTGCACGCTGTACCGCGCTCGACCACGCGAACCTCTCGTCACGCGTTCTAGCATCGCCAGGTGGCGCGCGCGATCATCCTGACGGTCGACGACGACCCCGCGGTCTCGCAGGCAATCACCCGCGACCTCCGCTCGCGCTACGGCGATCGATACCGGTTGGCCCGGGCGACCTCGGGTGCCGAGGCGATGGCGTCATTGGAAGAGTTCGCACGTCGCGATCAGTCTGTCGCTCTTATCGTGTCGGATCACCGCATGCCGGAGATGAACGGCATCGAGCTGCTCGGTCGTTCGAAGGGGCCGGCGCCCGGAGCCAAGCTCGTGTTGCTCACCGCATATGCCGACACCGATGTGGCGATCAAGGCAATCAACGACATCGGGCTCGATCACTATCTGATGAAGCCGTGGGCTCCCCCGGAGGAGCGACTGTTCCCAATCCTCGACGACCTGCTGGGTGATTGGGAGGTCGAGAACAGCCATCGGTTCGATGGCATTCGAGTCGTCGGCAATCGCTGGTCGGAGCGCAGCCACGACACCAAGATGTTCCTTGCCCGAAACCACGTTCAGTACCAGTGGCTCGAACTCGAGCGCGATCTCGAAGCGCGTCGTCTACAGGCTCTGTTCGGAGGCGACGATCATGAGCTTCCGATGGTCGTACTGCCCGACGGCACTGTGCTGCACGGCGCCTCACCTCGCGATCTCGCGAACGCGCTGGGGCTACGGACGACTGCCGAGTCGAACCTCTACGACCTCGTCGTCATCGGTGCAGGGCCCGCAGGCCTGGCCGCAGCGGTGTACGGTGCATCGGAAGGACTGCGTACCGCAGTCATCGAACGCGAGGCTCCCGGCGGGCAAGCATCGCAGAGCGCCCTCATCGAGAACTATCTTGGATTTCCGAACGGCCTCAGCGGCGCCGATCTGTCGCATCGCGCCGTGACCCAGGCTCGCCGGCTCGGGGCCGAGATGGTGCTGGCGCGCACCGTCGAGGCGCTCGAACCCCGCGGTTGTGTGCATGCCATTCGCTTCGACGACGGCACCGAGGTCGAGGCACGAGCGGTTGTCGTGGCCACCGGCGTGTCGTACCGGTTGCTCGAAGCGAAAGGTCTCGCAGAGCTGACCGGCCGAGGAGTGTTCTATGGAGCTGCGTCGGGCGATGCGCCGGCCACCAAGGGCGACAACGTCTACATCGTCGGTGCTGCGAACTCTGCCGGGCAGGCAGCGCTCAACCTTGCTCGTTACGCGCGACGCGTCACGCTTCTGGTACGCGGCAACGCACTGGAGAAGTCGATGTCGCAGTACCTCGTGGAGCGGGTTCAAGCCACCGAGAACATCGAGGTTCGGCTTCATACCGAGATCGGGTGCGGAGGCGGCGAAAGTCATCTCGAATGGCTGGTACTGCTCGACCGCGCCACCGGTGAACAAGAGACGGTGATGACCAACTGGCTCTATGCATTCATCGGAGCGTTCCCCCGCACCGATTGGCTCGGCGATTCGATCGCCCGCGACCACAAGGGTTTCATCCTCACCGGACCCGACATCACGGCGTTGGATCGCGACACGACACGGTGGTCCCTCGAACGGCCGCCGTTCCTGCTGGAGACCAGTCGTCCCGGAGTGTTCGCGGTGGGTGATGTTCGGCTGTCCTCGATGAAGCGAGTTGCGTCTGCGGTCGGCGAAGGGTCGAGTGCTGTCAGCCTCATTCACCTGTATTTGGAGACGGTGTGATGCTCGGCGACGACCTGCGCTCTGCGTTCCTCACCAGCGGATTGAGTGACGACCAACTGAGCGAACTTCTAGCCGTTGGCACCGAGCGGCCGTTCACGCTCGGCGAGGAACTGTTCCGCGAGGGCGAGCCTGCGGATCTCCTGTGGATCCTCCTGGAGGGCCACATCGAACTCGTTCGCGGCAGCGTCAACGAGCGATTCGTGCTGGCGACCATGAGCACGCCTGGTCAATGGGCGGGCGGGTTGCGAGCGTGGGGAGATGCCAGCAGCAGCGCCGGCTATCGAGCCACCGGGATCGCCGCCACGGATGGCCGCACATTCAACGTGCCGTCCGATGACCTCGGTCGACTCGTCGGGGAGTGGTTCCCGTTCGGCAAGCACATGGTCATTGGCGTCTACCAGACCGTAAGAGGCATCGAAGCGGCGGCCCGACAACGAGAGTCACTCGTCGCACTGGGAACGCTTGCCGCCGGGTTGGCGCACGAGATCAACAACCCCGCCGCCGCGTCGCTGCGAGCGGTCGAGGGACTGAGCCACGCCGGCGATGCGATGCTCATGTCGCTCGTCGCCCTGGCGCAACAGACCATCACTGCCGACCAATACCTCGGGGTGGATCTCCTACGTCGCGACTTGATGGATCGAACTGTTGCCGATGACGGGCCCGTCGCGACGATGGATCGCGAGGAGACCATCGGCAACTGGCTGGAGGCACGAGGGGTTGCCGACCCGTGGAAGATAGCCTCGATCTTCGCATCGGTCGGCGCCGACGAAGCATGGTTCGAGCGGTGCGAGTCGATCGTGGGACGCGGCGCGCTTGGTGCGGCACTGCAATGGATCTCGTCGACCATCGGTGCGACGCAACTGCTGTCGGAGCTGACCGACACGACCAACCGCATCACGAATCTTGTCGAGGCGGTGAAGGCTTACTCGCATATGGACCGCGTTGAGCTGCAACGCCTCGACGTCCACGACGGCATCCAAAGCACCCTCGTGATGCTCTCGCGGAAGCTGTTCGATATCCAGATCGAGTTCGACTTCGACTCAGACGTACCCGCCTTCGACGCATACGCCGGCGAACTGAACCAGGTGTGGACCAACCTCATCGACAACGCCATCGACGCGATGCACGGGCAGGGAACGCTGCGTCTCGCGACTCGTCGAGACGGCGACCACGTCATCGTCGACATCACCGATAGCGGGTCAGGCATGCCCGCCGAGGTGCAGGAACGCGCCTTCGAACCGTTCTACACAACGAAGGACGTCGGCAAGGGCACCGGGCTCGGCCTCGACATTTCCCGACGAATCATCGTCGAACGCCACAAAGGTGAGATCAGCTTCGACTCGAAGCCGGGAGAGACCACCGTCCACGTCCGCCTGCCGATGTCACGCTGAAGGACACCCGGCTCTTCACCCACAGCCGCTATCGATCAGGTTTGCGTAGACCACCGCACGCGAACCTATTACTGACTCGTGACACACGCTCCGACAATTTCATCACGCTACGTGCGCGTGGCAGCGGCGCGCCTGTGCGCGCTTGCACCAAACCCTCGAGTTATTACATCGGAGTGCCGGCTCTCTCGTTCATGCGGCGCTGCGTTTGGGTGGGCCGGTGGTCATGATGTTCCCATCCGGGAACTTGATGGTCAGCGTGCGATCGGGTGTCAAGGTCAGCAGCCAGCCGTCGTTGTGGATCTTGTGGTGATGGTGTTCGCACAGCGCCAACAAATTGTCCAGATTGGTCAAGCCGTCGTGGCGCCACCAGATCACGTGGTGGGCTTTGGTACGACTGAACCGCACCCGACACCCCGGGATCGCACACGACGGATACAACGCCCCCAAAGCACGCCGCTGCGCCCGATTCGCCGTCCGGGACCTGCGACCTTGGCAGAGTTCACCGGGTGCTTTGATCACCACCCCGTTACGGACCACCACGGTATGCACCATCGCCCGCTGAGCCAGATCGGCGAGGACCCGATCGGGGAGATCGACCTCCAACCCCCAATCAATCGACGGTTGACCATCGGCGTCGGGTTGGGTGTGATCCAGGACCACGACGATCTCCGGTCTACCCAACTTGGCCCCACTGCCGCCGAACACGGCCAGCACTGCTTTGGCGCGTAGGTACTCCTGTTTCTCCAACAAGTCCATCGGACAGCCATCGGGCTGGGTGTCGTGGAACAGGGCCTGCACGGTGGCATCGATGCGGTTCTCCAACCTGAGCATCGTCTCGGGATCCCACGTCGCCGACCAGCGCCCCATCCCCGTCTCACGATCAATCCACGACTTGAACCGCACGTCACGCTTCTGACGCGCCAACCGATCCAACCCATCGCTGTCACGCTCCAGACGTCGCGCCTCAGCACGCAACGTCTTGGCGAACTCGTCAGCACTCGTGTTCTCGGCAATCAACACCAGATTCGGTGCCGCCTCGATCAACTGCTGGCGCGTCGCCGGTTCCAACTGGCGCAGAGTACGGGCCATCACATCGACGTGTTGACCCGACACGCGACCAGCATCCAACGACGCACCGAACTCGGGAACAGTCTCAACAGTGCCGGCAC